>JBIOYL010000442.1:0-5621 GCA_044870185.1 Actinomycetes bacterium
CGCTGCCCGATTCCCCGGCCGAGATCCGCGCGCCCGCGGGCTCCCTGCCGGGCGTGTCGGGTTTCCAGCTCCACTTCGCCGACCACGACATCCTCACCCCCGGGGACGCGCCCGACGTGCTGGTGGCGATGAACCCCGCCGCCCTCAAGGCCAACGTCGGCGACCTGCCGAAGGGCGCCACGCTGGTGGTCAACACCGACGCGTTCACGCCCCGCAACCTCGACAAGGCCGGCTACACGTCCAACCCGCTGGACGACGGCAGCCTCGGCGACTACCACCTGCACCGGGTGGCGCTGACCAGCATGACCACCGAGGCGCTCAAGGCCTTCGACCTGACCAAGAAGGAGGCCGAGCGGGCCAAGAACATGTTCGCCCTCGGCCTGGTGTCGTGGCTGTACAACCGGCCCACCGAGCAGACGGTCGCGTTCCTTGCGCGCAAGTTCGCCGCCCGGCCGGTGCTGGCCCAGGCCAACGTGGCCGCCTTCAAGGCCGGCTGGCACTTCGGCGAGACGACCGAGACGTTCGCGGTCTCCTACCAGGTCGCACCGGCCACGCTGCCGCCCGGCACCTACCGCAACATCTCGGGCAACCTGGCGTTGGCCTACGGGCTGATCGCGGCCAGCAAGCTCGCCGGCCTGCCGCTGTTCCTCGGCTCCTACCCGATCACGCCGGCCTCGGACATCCTGCACGAGCTGTCCAGGCACAAGGCGTTCGGGGTGCGCACCTTCCAGGCCGAGGACGAGATCGCCGGCGTCGGCGCCGCCCTGGGGGCCGCCTTCGGCGGGTCGCTCGGGGTCACCACCACCAGCGGGCCGGGTGTCGCGCTCAAGTCGGAGACGATCGGGCTGGCCGTCTCGCTGGAGCTGCCGCTGGTGATCGTCGACATCCAGCGCGGCGGCCCGTCGACCGGCCTGCCCACCAAGACCGAGCAGGCCGACCTGCTGCAGGTGATGTTCGGGCGCAACAGCGAGGCGCCCGTGCCCGTGGTGGCCGCCGACACCCCGGCCGGCTGCTTTGGGGCCGCCATCGAGGCGGCCCGGATCGCCCTCCGCTACCGCACGCCGGTGTTCCTGCTGTCCGACGGCTACCTGGCCAACGGCTCCGAGCCCTGGCGGATCCCCGACGTGGATGCGCTGCCCGACATCTCGGTGCCGTTTGCCACCGAGCCCAACCACGACGGCGCCTTCTGGCCCTACCTGCGCGACGAGCAGACCCTGGCCCGCCCGTGGGCGATCCCCGGCACGCCCGGCCTGGAGCACCGCATCGGCGGGCTCGAGAAGGCCGACGGCAGCGGCAACATCTCCTACGATCCCGACAACCACGACCGGATGGTCCACCTGCGGGCGGCCAAGGTCGCCGGGATCGCCGCCGACATCCCGCCGCTCACCGTCGACGGCCCGGACGACGCCGAGCTGCTGGTGCTCGGCTGGGGGTCGACCTTCGGGCCGATCACCGAGGCCGTCCGGCGGGTGCGGGCCCAGGGCCTCAAGGTCGCCCACGCCCACCTCAGGCACCTGAACCCCTTCCCGGCCAACACCGGCGAGGTGCTGCGCCGCCACCGCCGCCTGCTCGTCCCCGAGATGAACCTGGGTCAGCTCCGCAAGCTCGTGCGGGCCGAGTTCCTCGTCGACGCCACCGGCTACAACCGGGTGCGGGGCCTTCCCCTGCGAGCCGAAGAGCTCGAGCACGCGATCGTGGAGATGATCGAGTCATGACGGTGACCAGCGACGGTCACGGCGGCAACGGCGCGGTGCGCCCGGCGCCCGGCGCCCGCAAGCTGTCGGCCAAGGACTTCAAGAGCGACCAGGAGGTGCGCTGGTGCCCCGGCTGCGGGGACTACGCCATCCTGGCGGCCGTCCAGGGCTTCATGCCCTCGCTCGGCATCCCGCGCGAGAACATCGTGTTCGTGTCGGGCATCGGCTGCTCCTCGCGCTTCCCCTACTACATGAACACCTACGGGATGCACTCGATCCACGGGCGCGCGCCGGCGATCGCCACGGGTCTGGCGGTCACCCGCCCGGACCTGTCGGTGTGGGTCGTCACCGGCGACGGCGACGGCCTGTCGATCGGCGGCAACCACCTGATCCACGCGCTGCGCCGCAACGTCAACCTGAAGATCCTGCTGTTCAACAACCAGATCTACGGGCTCACCAAGGGGCAGTACTCCCCCACCAGCGAGCGCGGCAAGATCACCAAGTCGACCCCGATGGGCTCGCTGGACTGGCCGTTCAACCCGGTGTCGCTCGCGCTCGGCGCCGAGGCGACCTTCGTCGCCCGCTCGATCGACGCCGACCGCGCGCACCTCACCGACGTGCTTGGCCGGGCGGCCAGGCACGAGGGCGCCGCGTTCGTCGAGATCTACCAGAACTGCAACATCTTCAACGACGGCGCCTTCGACCTGCTCAAGGATCCCGACAGCCGGGCCGACAACCAGATCCGGCTCGAGCACGCCAAGCCCATCCGGTTCGGCGCCGGCGGCGGGCGCGGGGTGCGGCTGACCGGCGAAGGCCGGGTCGAGATCGTCGACGTGGCCGCGGTGGGTGAGGACGCCCTGCTCGTCCACGACGAGCACCACGAGGACCCCAGTCTCGCCTTCATGCTGAGCCGCCTGTCCCATGCGGCCAAGGGCCCGACCCCGATCGGGGTGTTCCGCGACGTGCGCCGCCCGGTCTACGACGCGCTCATGCGTGAGCAGCTCGAGCGCGCGGCCGCCAAGTCGGGGCCGGGCGACCTGGCCGCGCTGTTGCACAGCGGGGACACGTGGGAGATCTCGTGACCGCCGCGTCGGCGTGCCGCTGCGGCGCGCCGGCCTGCCGATGAGCTGCGCCGCCGGCCCTACCCGCCCATGAGCCGTGCCGCCGCCGGCCCCACCCTCGACCTTGCCAGCCTTGCCGCCCAGGCCACGGCGGCCGGCCGCCTCGGCCTGGACACCGAGTTCATGTCCGAGGGCCGCTACCGCGCGCTGCTGTGCCTGGTCGGCCTGGCCACCGACGCCGGCACGGGGCCGCCGCGGGTCGAGCTGGTCGATGCGCTCGACCCCCGCCTGGACTCGGCGCCGCTGGCCGAGGTGCTCGCCGACCCGGCCGTTGCGATCGTCGTCCACGCCGGCCGCCAGGACGTGGCCATCCTGCGCCGCACCTGGGCGACCGACGTGCGCAACGTCTTCGACACCCAGGTCGCGGCCGGCTTCGCGGGCTTCGGCGCCCAGACCGGCTACGGCCCGCTGCTGGCCGACGTGCTCGGCCTGCGCCTGGCCAAGTCGGCCAGCTTCACCCGCTGGGACGTGCGGCCGCTGACCGCCGAGCAGCTGCGCTACGCCCGCGACGACGTCGTCCACCTGCTCCCGCTGGCCGACGCGCTGGCCGGGCGGCTGCGGGCGAGCGGGCGGCTCGCATGGGCCCGCCAGGAGTGCCGGCGGCTGGAGGACGCGACCGACGAGCGCGACCCGGACACGGCCTACCTGCGGCTGCCGCGGGTCGGCCAGCTCAGCCCGGTCACCCGGGCGGTCGCCAGGGAGCTGGCCGCCTGGCGGGAGCGGACGGCCGCCGCCGCCGACCGCCCGGTCGGCGCGGTGCTTGGCGACCCGGCCCTGATCGAGGTGGTCAGGCGGCGGCCGGCCACGCCGGCCGCGCTCGACCGGGTCCGCGGCATTCCGCCGGCCGCGCTGCGCCGGCGGGGCGGCGAGATCCTGGCCGCGGTCGAGCGTGGCCTGGCCGCCGAGCCGGTGCCGGCCGGCGAGGTCGAGCAGGCCGACACGTTGCCGACCGACGTGCCGGCGATCGCCTTGTGCGAGGCGGTCGCCCGGGCCCGCGCCCTGGACGCCGGGCTCGCCTACGAGCTGGTCGCCTCGCGCAACGACCTGGCCCGGATCGTCGCGGCCGTGCGCCGCCGGCGTCCCGAGCCGCCGGTCCGCACCCTGGAAGGCTGGCGTCGCACCCTGGTCGGCGCCGAGCTGCTCGACCTGCTGTCGGGCCGGCGAGCGGTCACGGTCGGCCCGTCCGGCCGGCTCGAGATCACCGGTCCGGGAGGCTGAACCAGCCGGGCGGTCAGCTGAAGACCGGTCCGTTCCTGCGGTGGAGCACCAGGCGGAGCAAGCCGAGATGGCGGGCTTTGGCTGGCTAGTTGCAGGTGGCGGTCAGGTCGGAGGTTCGGTTCAAGCCCTCCACGCGCAGCCGGAAGGTGGCGCTGCGGTGCGGCGCGACGTCGGGGCTCAGCCCCACCGAGCTGTAGCGCAGGCCGTCGGTGGAGGTGCCGCTGACCTGGCAGCGGGCCTTGCCGGTGCGGGAGCCGTCGTTGGTCACCCGCACCTGCGCCACGACGGCCGGGCGGCCGGGCAGCACCTGCTCCCCCACGACCGTGCTTTGGAACGGCCCGACGCCGTGCAGCATGAACCAGGCCGCGAAGGCGAGCAGGGCCACCCCGCCGACGACGCCGGCGAGCACGGTCGCGTGGCCCTGGATCGGGCTCGGCAGCGCGAGGCCGGCCGGGTTGTAGCGGACCGTGGCCGGGCCCTCGACCGGCTGCTCGCAGCGCTCGCAGGCGGTCGCACCCGGCCGCACCGGGGTGCCGCACCGAGGGCAGGTTCGCGCGCTCACAGCTGGACGGTAGCAGGTGTCCGCCCGGTCGGCAGCAAGGCTGGACGGTAGCAGGTGTCCGCCCGGTCGGCAGCAAGCCCGGCTCCAGCCATCCGACAGACCGTCCGCTGGCAGACCGTCGGCCGGTTCCAGTATGGTCATGGCTTGACCACACCGGCGGCGACGATCCGCGTGGGGACGGCCGGCTGGACCGACCCGACGCTGATCAAGTCGCGCCGGTTCTACCCGCCCGGCGCCACGACCGCCGAGGCCCGGCTGCGCTACTACGCCTCCCAGTTCCCGCTGGTGGAGGTCGACGCCTCCTACTACTTCCTGCCCAGCGCCGAGCAGGCCGGCCTGTGGGTCGAGCGCACACCAGACCACTTCACCTTCAACGTCAAGGCGTTCAGCCTGCTGACCGGCCACCCGACCCGGCGCAAGGCGGTGCCCGACGACCTTGTTGAGGCGATCGACCCCGGCCACCGCGACGCGCAGCGGGTGTACGCCACCCACTTCGACCCGGCCGCGGTCGAGGAGGTCTGGCGCCGCTTCCATGCCGCGTTGCTGCCGCTCGAGGAGGCCGGCAAGCTCGGCGCCATCCTGCTGCAATTTCCGGAGTGGTTCACCCCGCGCCGGGCCAGTCGGGAAGAGCTGCGCCGCATCCACGATCGCCTGCCCGGCTATCGGGTCTGCGTCGAGCTGCGCAACGCGACCTGGCTGGCCGACGCCCGGGAACGCGACCGCACGCTCGGCTTCCTGCGCGAGCACGAGCTGCCGCTCGTCTGCGTCGACATGCCCCAGGGCTTCCGCTCGTCACTGCCGCCGCTGGCCGAGGTGACCGCGCCGGCGCTCGCCGTCGTCCGCTTCCACGGCCGCGACCCCAAGGCCTGGAGCCGCAAGGGCGCCACCACCGCCGAGCGCTTCCGCTACCTGTACACGCCCGACGAGCTGCGCGAGTGGGTGCCGCGCATCGAGCGCCTCGCCGAGCAGGCACGCGAGGTCCACGCGGTCATGAACAACTGCTATGCCGACTACGCGGTGCGCGGC
>JBIOYL010000443.1:0-2606 GCA_044870185.1 Actinomycetes bacterium
CCCCCCTCGAACCGCCGTCCCATACGCCCTCCTAGTCGTCGCCGGCCGCCACCTCGCCGGCCGGCGCCGGCCGCCGGCCCCCCTCCCCGTCCACCGGCAGCGTAGCCGACGCGGGCAGGGACAGCAGGTGACCCAGGCGTTCGCGCTTGGTGCGCAGGTAGCCGAGGTTCTCGGGGTTGGGGTGGCTCTCCAGCGGCACACGCTCGACGATGGTCAGCCCGAACCCGTCCAGCCCACCGTACTTGGCCGGGTTGTTGGTCATCAGCCGCATGGTGGTGACGCCGAGGTCGACGAGGATCTGCGAGCCGATGCCGTACTCGCGGCTGTCGACCGGCAGGCCGAGCTCCAGGTTCGCGTCGACCGTGTCGCGGCCCTGCTCCTGCAGGCTGTAGGCGCGCAGCTTGTGGGCCAGGCCGATGCCCCGGCCCTCGTGGCCGCGCAGGTAGACGACCACCCCGAGCCCCTCCTCGGCGATCCGGCGCAGCGCCCCGTGCAGCTGCGGGCCGCAGTCGCAGCGCAGCGAGCCGAAGGCGTCGCCGGTCAGGCACTCGGAGTGCACCCGGACGAGCACGTTCTGCTCGCCGGCCACGGCGCCTTTGACCAGCGCCAGGTGCTCGGAGCCGTCGAGCACCGAGCGGTAGGCGTAGGCGGTGAACTCACCCCACCCGGTCGGGATGCGGGCCTCGGCGATGCGGGTGACGAGCTTCTCGCGCTGGCGGCGGTGGCGGATCAGGGCGGCGATCGAGATCAGCTTGAGGCCGTGCTGGCCGGCGAAGCGCTCGAGCTCGGGCAGGCGGGCCATGGTGCCGTCCTCGTTGACGAGCTCACACAGCACGCCGGCCGGGGCCCGGCCGGCCAGGCGGGCCAGGTCGACGGCCGCCTCGGTGTGGCCGGCCCGCTTGAGCACCCCGCCTTCGCGGTAGCGCAGCGGGAAGATGTGGCCAGGCCGGGCCAGATCGCCTGGCCGGGTGGCCGGGTCGATCAGGGCGCGGATCGTGGTGGCCCGGTCGGCCGCGGAGATGCCGGTGGTCGTGCCGGCCCGGGCGTCGACCGAGACCGTGAACGCGGTGTGGTGCGCCGCGGTGTTGACCGGGACCATGAGCGGCAGGTCCAGCTCGTCGAGCCGCTCGCCGAGCATGGGCGTGCAGATCACGCCCGAGGTGTGGCGGACGAAGAAGGCGATCTTGTCGGCGGTGACCGCGTCGGCGGCCATGATCAGGTCGCCCTCGTTCTCGCGGTCGGCGTCGTCGACGACGACGACCATCTCGCCGGCGGCGATCGCCGCGACGGCCTCGGGCACGGTGGCGAAGGCGGTCATGCTGGGGCTCCTCCGGGACGGGCGGGCACGGCGCCGGGCGCGTAGGGGACGAGCAGACGCTCGACGTACTTGGCGAGGACGTCGACCTCCAGGTGGACGGGGTCGCCGGGCCGGCGCCCGCCAAGGGTGGTGACGGCCAGGGTGTGGGGGATCAGGGCGACCGTGAACCAGTCCTGGCCGACCCGGGCCACGGTGAGGCTGACCCCGTCGACGGCGACCGACCCCTTCTCGACGAGGTAGCGGGCCAGGGCAGGGTCGAGCCGGACGCGCAGCTCCACGGACCCCTCCCGGTTGACCGGGGCACCCCCTGGTTGACCGGGGCACCCCTTCAGGGTTCCCCGGACCCCTCCGGGGGGTTCCCCGGACCCCTCCGGGTCGACCGGGGTGCGTGCCAGCACCCGGCCGACCCCGTCGACGTGGCCCTGGACGATGTGCCCACCGAGGCGGTCGCCGACCGCCAGCGGCCGCTCGAGGTTGACCCGGTCCCCGGGGGCCAGCCCGCCGAGCGCGGTGCGGTGGAGCGTCTCGGCGACCAGGTCGGCCGCGAACCCGCTCCCGGTCAGCTCGACGACGGTCAGGCAGCAGCCGTTGACGGCCACCGAGTCGCCGAGGCGCAGTGCGGCGGCCAGGGCGGCCGGTGCGGCGACGACCAGGCGGGCGCCGTCACCGCCGGCCGCCGGGCCGGCCGCCGGGCGCAGCGCGGCGACGGTGCCTTGGGCTTCGATGATGCCGGTGAACATGGCGGTCAGTGCTCCTTGGCGTCCTGGCTGCCGCCTGCGTCCTGGATGCCGGCGGCGCCGGCCGGACGCGCGACGATGCGCAGGTCGGCGCCCAGACGGTCGATCGAGACGATGACGACCGGCCAGGCCGCGGCGAGGGTGGGCGCACCCGGGCCGGCCACCAGGCCCGGGGCGGTGTCGCCGCCGAGCACGATCGGGGCCAGATACCAGACCAGCCGGTCGGCGAGCCCCGCCGCCCAGAAGCTGGCCTGCAGACGCGGGCCGCCCTCGACCATGAGCTCGAGCACGCCACGTTCGCCGAGCAGCTTGGCGAGCTCGGCAAGGTCGACGCCGGTCCCGGCGCCGGCCGCGGGCGCCTCGGCGCACACCACCACCTCGGCGCCGGCGGCCGCCCAGGCGGCCCGGACCACAGCCGGCGCCGCCACGGTGGTGGCGACCAGGGTGGGCGCCTCGCCGTCGAACAGGTGGCGGGCGGCCGGCACGCGGCCGGCCGCGTCGACCAGCACCCGCAGCAGCGGGCGGCCAGACCAGCCGGCCAGGCGGACGGT
>JBIOYL010000444.1:0-6295 GCA_044870185.1 Actinomycetes bacterium
CCAGTACCGGCGCCGCCGCGGCGCTGGTCACCGCCGCGGATCGCCCGGTGGTGGTCAAGAGCGCGGTGTCGCGCGGCGGCCGGCCCGACCTGGCCGGCGACGCGCTGGCCCGGGTGACCGCCCCCACGCTGCTCGTCGTCGGCGGGCGCGACCAGGTGGTGCTGGACCTGAACCGGGGCGCCCTCGAGCAGCTCAAGGGCCCGGCGCACCTGGAGGTCGTGCCCGGCGCCACCCACCTGTTCGAGGAGCCGGGCGCCCTGGAGGAGGTCGCCCGCCTGGCGGCCGACTGGTTCCGTCGCTGGCTGGCAGGCGCATGAGCCCGCCGGACGGCACCGGCCAGCGATCGCGGGTCACTCCCCGATCGGAGGCAGGAGAAGGAGCCCACGTGCGGTCCTCGTCCAAGCAGACCGTCGCCGCCAGCCACCGCCGGATGGCAGGCGCACCCGCCGGGCCGGGCCGGCCAGCGGCCCCGCCGGCCCGGATGAGCTGGCGGGGTGACCTGGTCACCGTGCTGCTGACCACCTGGCTGATCGCCGGGCTGTTCATCGACGGCTGGGCCCACAACACCCGCCCACGGCTCGAGACGTTCTTCACGCCCTGGCACGCGGTGTTCTACTCCGGCTTCGCCGCCACCGCCGCCTGGATCTGCTGGTCGGTGTGGACCCGCCGGCGGGCGGCAGGCGCCTGGCGGGCGGCGGTCCCAGCCGGCTACGGCCTGGGCCTGGCCGGCGTGGCCATCTTCGGCGTTTCCGGGATCGGCGACATGAGCTGGCATCTCGCCTTCGGGATCGAGCGGGACATCGCCGCCCTGCTCAGTCCCACCCATCTCGGGCTGTTCGTGGGCGGCTTCCTGATCGTGACCTGCCCGCTGCGGTCGGCCTGGACCGACGCCGGGCTTGGGCGGCGGGTCGGACTCGGCCGGCTGCTGCCGGCGGTGGCCTCGGTGACGCTGACCGGCAGCGTGGCCGCCTTCATGTTCCAGTACCTGCACCCGGTCTACGACAACGTCGTCAGCATCGGCCACGAGCTGTTCCTGCGCCAGGACTTCACCGCCTTCCAGTACCCGTACGTGCACCGGCTGGCGATCGAGGCCGCCGTGCCCGGCTTCATGCTCGCCACCGCGTTGCTGTTCGGGCCGCTGCTGGTCCTGCTGCGCCGCTGGCGGCCGCCGGTCGGCAGCGGCGCGATCGTGCTCGGCGTCCAGTGCCTGCTGATGCAGGCGCTGACCGGCTTCGCCGACGCCGGGCTGGCCGTGCTCGGCCTGCTCGGGGCGGCCGCTGTCGAGGCGCTGCTCGTGGTCCTGCGCCCGTCGCCGGCCGCCCGCTGGCGGCTGCGGGCGTTCTGCGCGGCGGCGCCGGTGGCGTTCTGGGGGGTCTACTTCGCCGGCATCGGCCTGCACGACGGCGGGCTGGGCTGGAAGGCCGAGATCTGGGGCGGTGCCCTGGTATGGTCGGGCCTGACCCTGCTGGCGCTGGCCATGGTCATGCTCCCGCCCCCGCTCCCCGCAGAGGGCTCGCCAGGCTGACCAACCTGCGCAACGATGGTGGGCGGACCGGGCGGCGAGGGCCGTCGTGGGCCGGCCCGCCGAAAGGGACACAGCCATGCCGGACGACCTCGAAGACCGCGACCTCGGGGTGGTCGCCCAGTTCGACCAGAGGCACCCGATCAGGGTCGAGCCGAGCCCCAGGCGTGTGCGCGCGGTCTTCAACCATGTCGCGGTGGCCGACTCCAAGCGGGTGCTGCTGCTGCGCGAGTTGGGACACCTGCCCGTGTACTACTTCCCGGTCGACGACGTGCGCTTCGACCTGCTGGAGCCCACCGATGCGTCCACGCACTGCCCTTTCAAGGGCGACGCGTCCTACTGGACGATCCGGGTCGGCGACCGGACCTCGAAGAACGCCGTCTGGGGCTACCAGAACCCGCTGCCCGAGCGCACCGACATCAAGGGCCACGTCGCCTTCTACTGGAACCGGGTCGATGCCTGGTACGAGGAGGACGACGAGGTGTTCGTCCATCCGCGCGACCCCTACCACCGCGTCGACGTGCTGCACAGCTCCCGCCATGTACGGGTGGTCGTGGCGGGCGAGACCGTCGCGGAGACCCGCCGTCCCCGCCTGCTGTTCGAGACCGGCCTGCCGACCCGCTACTACATCCCTAAGCCGGACGTGCGCATGGAGCTGCTCGAGCCGACCGACACGGTCACCGCCTGCCCCTACAAGGGCCGGGCCGTGTACTGGTCGGTGCGGGTCGGCGACACCCTCAGGAAGGATCAGGCCTGGAGCTATCCGGCGCCCATCCCCGAGTGCCCCAAGATCGAGCACCTCGTCTGCTTCTTCAACGAGCGGGTGGACGAGCTCTGGGTCGACGGCGAGCTCCAGCCCAGGCCGACCACACCCTGGTCCTGACGCGGGAGCCGACGCCCGCGGTCGCCGCGGCCGCCTCCTTCTTACTGGTCGACTTCCGGGCTACAAGAGCTTCGGCGGCCTCGGTGACAGTTTGTTCGGTTGTCTCGGCGCGCCAGCTCCGCGGGCACCATGCGCTGGAAGAGGCGCGCCCGATACAGCACGGAAGCGACGTCGGTGTCGATCAGCGCCGGATCAGGCGTCGACACGGCGTGCGTCGTAGATCACGTCGAGGAAGGCGAGCAACTCCTCGTCGCTGGGCGGGTCGGTGCTGTCGGGTGGCGAGGCGAGGATCTCCGCGCCGGTGCGCAAGCGTCGGCCCTGGGCGCGTACCTGTGCGAGGTAGCGGGCTCGCCGCTGGGCGGCCGTCTCCTCGCTTGGCACGGCTCGGAAGTCTGCTTCGGCAGTCGCCACCGTCACCTCCCTGTCCAGCACCCAGTCTATCGGCATCAACCCTGGCACGGCCCGTCAATCCACAGCCCCGCGTCTGCCTTCAACGAGCGGGTGGAGGAGCTCTGGTCGACGGCGGGCTCCAGCCCGCCAATATGTTTAGTTCCCGGCTGAACGTGCACTCGACCGCTCGACGAACGCTGCATCCGATCGGCCCTGGTGAGGACGTCGACCGATGGAGCCGGACCCGCTGCGCCCCGCCGACATGGCCGCTATGCCGGCCGAACGGGCGCCCACACGCCACGCCCTGGCGGTGCGGGCGTCGATCGCCGGTGCCGTCGCCGCGGCGGTGGTCTGCGCCGCCATCTGGCTCGGCAGCCGCGGCCTGCACGACTTCGACGCCGCGCTGGTCGGCTACGCGATCGCCACGGTGTTCCTCGCCTTCGGGGTCGCCTACCGCTACACGGTCTGGGTGTCGAGCCCGCCCGCCAAGCGCCTGTTCCTGCGCGGCTGGGGCGCGTTCTTCTCCTGGCGCAACTTCCGCCGCTTCCCGACGGCGGTGCCGCAGGCGGCCGCGACCTACCTGGGCTTCCAGACCTTCCTCGGCGCCCGCTCCAGGCAGCGCTGGATCGCCCACCAGCTCATCTTCTGGGGCTGCGTGCTGGCCGTGCTGATCACCTTCCCGCTCACCTGGGGCTGGTTCACGTTCACCTCCCCGACCGGCGCCGGCCCCCAGTACACGATGCGCCTGTGGGGGCAGCCGCTGTTCACCTTCAACGCCCTGTCGCTGTTCGGCTGGCTCAACTTCCACGCGCTCGACATCGCCGCCGTGCTGGTGATCGCCGGCTGCAGCTACTTCCTGCGGCGCCGGATGCGGGACCGTGAAGCCACCGTCGGGCAGCGCTTCGCCTACGACTTCGTGCCGCTGGTGGCGCTCGTCGTGGTGTCGGTCACGGGCCTTTTGCTGACCTTCTCCGCCTGGCTGCTGCACGGCGGCGGCTACCAGTTCCTGGCCATCATCCACATGGCGGCGGTCGTGTTCACCCTGGTCTACCTGCCATTCGGCAAGTTCTTCCACATCATCCAGCGCCCCGCCGCGGTGGGGATGCAGACCTTCAAGCAGACCACCACCGCCTCCTCGGGGCTGCGTCACTGCCGCGTCTGCGGCACCCCGATCGACACCGACGCCTACGTCGACAACCTGCGCGCCACCATGCGGGACCTCGGCCTGGACTTCGACGAGTGGGCCGAGACCTGCCCGCGCTGCAAGCGGGTCGAGCGTGGCCGCGCCTACCTCGGCAACGTCAAGCGAGGCTTCAAATGAGCAAACGTCCGCTGCCGCCCCAGATCCCGGTCCTGCCCCGCGGGGCGGGCAGCTTCCGCGACGTCGGCGGCGCCCCCGCCGCCGGCTGGCGGGCCGACCAGACCGGGGAGACGCTGATCCCCACCCACTGCTGCTTCTGCGGCGTGCAGTGCGGCATGTTCCTGCGGGTGGACCGCGACGGCCACGTCTTCGGCGTCGAGCCGCGCAACCACGAGATCAACCGCATGCGGCTGTGCCCAAGGGCGTCCACGCCTACCAGCAGGTCAACCACCCGGACCGGCTGCTCGTGCCGCTCATGCGCGCCAGCCGCGACGAGCCGCTGCGGCCGACCACCTGGGAACGTGCGCTCGACCGCACCGCCTCCGAGATCCAGCGCATCCAGCAGCGCTACGGCCGCGACGCCTTCGGCATGCTCGGCGGCGCGAGCCTGGTCACGGAGAAGACCTATCTGGTGGGCAAGTTCGCCCGGGTCGCGCTGCGCACCCGCCACGTCGACTACAACGGCCGGCTGTGCATGGTCAGCGCGGCCGGCGCCAACAAGCTGACCTTCGGCATCGACCGGGCGGCCAACCCCTTCTCCGACATCCTGCTCACCGACGTGGTCCTGATCGCCGGGTCCAACGTGGGCGAGTGCTTCCCCGTCATGACCCAGTACGTGTGGGGGGCGCGCGACCGTGGCGCGCGGCTCATCGTCGTCGACCCGCGCGAGACCCCGATCGCCCGCACGGCCGACATCCACGTGCGGCTGCGCCCGGGCACGGACTCGGCGTTCTTCAACGGCGTGCTGGGGGTGGTGGTCCGCGAGGGCCTGGTCGACCACGACTTCATCGCGCGCAACACCACCGGCTGGGACGCGGTCCGCGACACGGTCGCCGCCTACACCCCCGAGCGGGTCGCCGACATCTGCGGCGTCCCCGCCCGCCAGGTCGAGGACGTCGCCCTGCTGTTCGGCCGGGCGGACAACGCGATGGCCTGGCACGCCCGCGGCATCGAGCACCACACCCAGGGCGTCGAGAACTGCCTGAGCGTCATCAACCTGTGCATCGCCACCGGCAACCTCGGCCGGCCGGGCGCCGGCTACGGCACGATCACCGGGCAGGGCAACGGCCAGGGCGGCCGCGAGCACGGGCAGAAGTCCGACATGCTCCCCGGCGGGCGCGACATCTCCAACCCCTCCCACCGCGCCCACATCGCGCGGGTGTGGGGCATCGACGAGGCCGACCTGCCCGGCAAGGGCACCTCCATGATGGAGATGGTCTGGCAGATGCAGCGCGGCGAGATCCGCGGGCTCGTCGGGCTCTGCAACAACCCGTTCGTGTCCCTGCCCGACTACCGGGCGGTCAAGGCCGGCTACGACGCGCTCGAGTTCCACGCCCAGGCCGACTTCTTCCTGTCGGAGACGGCCGCCAACGCCCACGTCGTCTTCCCGGTCACCACCTGGGCCGAGGACGAGGGCGTGATGGCCAACGCCGAGGCGCGCGTCGTCAAGCACAACAAGGCGCAGGAGCCGCTCGGCCAGTCGCGCACCGACACCTGGCTGCTGTGCGAGCTGGCCCGGCGGCTCGGCGTCGGCGACAAGTTCCCGTTCGCCTCCACCCGCGACGTCTTCGAGGAGCTGCGGGTGGCGTCCAAGGGCGGCGTGAACGACTACTTCGGCATCACCTACGAGCGGCTCGAGCAGACCGGCGGCATCGCCTGGCCGTGCCCGTCGGAGGACCACCCTGGCACGCCGCGGCTGTTCGAGGACGGCCGCACCTGGCACGCCGACGGCAAGATGCACCTGCAGGTGGTGGAGTGGCACCCGCCCGCGGACCCGTTCGACGACCAGTTCCCGCTGCGGCTCACGACCGGCCGCACGGTCGCCCACTTCCTGTCCGGCAACCAGACCCGCCGGCTCGGCGGCCTCAACGAGCAGACGCCGCGGCCGTGGGTGGAGGTGCATCCCAGCCTCGGCTTCGCCAACGGCGACCCGGTCCGGGTGGTCACCCGCCGCGGCGCGGCGACGCTGCCGGCGCTGGTGACCGAGACCATCCGCCCCGACACGGTGTTCATCCCCTACCACTGGCCGGTGCCGGTGGCCGCCAACATCCTGACGATCGCCGCGCTCGACCCGCGCTCGAAGATCCCCGAGTACAAGGTGTGCGCCTGCCGGATCGAGCCGGCCGAAGCGGTCACGGCG
>JBIOYL010000445.1:0-2154 GCA_044870185.1 Actinomycetes bacterium
GCCGGTCGGGGCCCCAGCCGGCCGCGGGCAGGCTGGCGTCAGCCGCCCACCAGGTCTGGGTGTGGCCGTCGCGGAACCGGCGGGTGATCGGGGTCCAGTCGCCGGGCTGCTCAGGGCCTCCCCAGGCCAGCTCGCGCGCGGCCTCCACCGGTGTGTGCGCCTCATCCTCCGGGGCCCAGACGCCCTTGCGGGGCTTGACCGCCAGCACGTAGGCCACGCCGGCCCGGCCGAGCGCCTCGGTGAAGCCGTCATTGTCGCCGTAAAAGCAGTCCGCGATGACCGCGCGGAACCCGATGCCCGCCTTGCGGGCCGCGTCGACCAGCCAGGCGGCCAGCTGCGGCTTGGTCCGAAACGCCGGGTCGCGCTTGCCCTTGGCCAGCCGCGACGCCGGGGTATAGGGCACGACGTCCACGGGCCAGTAGACGCGCTCGTCGGCCCACAGGCTGGTGACCGCCACGATGCCGTTGTCGGTCTTGCCCAGCGAGCCCAGGTACTGACGGGCCACGTGGGCGGTGTGGCGGCCGGCCTTGCGGTCGCCGGTGTCATCCAGCACCAGCACGCCCTGCGCATGGGGCGCGGTGGCCGGGTCGGCCACCAGCAGCTCGACCCGGCACTGGTTGACCCGCTCATGATCCCAGCTGGACTCGCTGAGGAACCACTGCAGGCCCTGCACGGCCGCGTGCTGGGCGCCAACGATCGGCTCGGCGCCGGCCAGCGCGGTCATGGTCTTGTTACGGTCGCGGGGCAGCAGCAGCCCTTGCAGGTAGGCGCGCAGGCCGCGGCGCTGCGCCAGCCGGGTGAACAGGGCGTCGAACTGGGCGGCGTAGTCCTCCAGCGGGCCGGGGGCAGCTGGGCAGGCAAGGCGCTTGGTCACTGTGCGCACCTCCGGGCACAGGCGGCGGAACTCCTGCTGTACACCCAGCCGTCACTCAAGTCAACAAACTACCGTTAAAGAGTTTCGCTCGTTCCGGCGACGCGATCGGGGCATCGGTTTCCCCGGCTGCTGACAGGGCCGCGAGGTCGCCGACTGGTCCGCTTCACCTGGTCGCTGCTTGGTCCGTAACGCTGTCGGGACGTAGATCCCGCCACCCCGCCAGGTGACCCGCGCCAAGGAGGGACGATGTCGGAGGCCGACAAGCGGCTGGTCCGGCGCCACTTCGAGGAGCTATTCAACCGCCAGCACCTGGCCGCCGCCGAGGAGCTGATCGCCCAGGCGTACCTGGAGCACGCCCTGCACATGACCATCGAGGCGATCGTCGCCGAGGGCGACACGGTGGCGGTGCGGACCCTCTCGGAGGGCACCAACCTGGGGCCGCTCAACGGCATGCTTGCCGCCGACCGGCAAGCGGTTCGTGGCCCGGCAGAGCCACTGGTTCCGGGTGGAGGGCGGCAAGCTGGCCGAGCACTGGGCCACCCGCGAGAACTTGCCGGCGATGCTGCAATTAACGGTAGTTTGTTGGCTACGGTGGCAGGTAGAGGTGGAGCGGCTGCCCGGCATGGGCGCTGTCAAGCAGCAACCGCAGCTGGAGCGGCGGGGGCGCACCCGACCACGCCCGCCACCAGCGTGCGAGCACGACCCAGGGGGTCAACCAGCCGCGCACCCGGCGCAGCGTCACCGGCCAGGCCACCACCCCGGCGGGCAGGCTCGCGCTGCTGGCGGGTGGTCTCCCCCCGCGCGCCCGCCGAGGCGGGCTGGACCTCCGGCAGCGACGCTGGGGGCGGCGGCTGGGCGAACCAGGCCCGCCAGCAAAACGAGAACGCCAAGCACACCAGCGTCCAGTGCCGGCGGATCGCCCGGTCACCCCTGACCTGGAAGTCGGCCCAGCCGAGTTCGTGCTTGACCTGCTTGTAGCCCTGTTCGACCCAGTTGCGCAGGCTGTACAGGCGCACCACCTCGGCCAGGTCGGCCGGCGCGAAGGCCGCTGGGTGCCGCCGGCCGGCAGGGCGGGGCAGGTTGGTGATCAGGTACCAGGTCGTCAGCTTCGGCAAGGTGGCGGGGTCGGTGGTGGCCACCACCAGCCGCAGCCGCCGGTCGGGGCCCCAGCCGGCCGCGGGCAGGCTGGCGTCAGCCGCCCACCAGGTCTGGGTGTGGCCGTCGCGGAACCGGCGGGTGATCGGGGTCCAGTCGCCGGGCTGCTCAGGGCCTCCCCAGGC
>JBIOYL010000446.1:0-4739 GCA_044870185.1 Actinomycetes bacterium
GCGGGAACCGGATGCGGCCAAGGCTGAGCGGGACCTGGTGGCGCTGGCCGCCCGGCTGGACAAGCGCCACCCGGGGGCGGCGGCCAGCGTGCGGGAGGGGCTGGCCGAGACGCTCACGGTGGCTCGCCTGGGGGTGCCGGACAGGCTGGCGCGGACGTTACGGACGACCAACCCAGTGGAGAGCATGCTGTCGATCTGCCGGCAGCACAGCGCCAACGTCAAGCGCTGGCGGGATGGGGCGATGGTGCTGCGCTGGTGCGCGGCGGGGATGCTGGAGGCCCAGGGGCAGTTCCGCCGGGTGAAGGGCTACCGGGAGATCCCGATCCTGGTCGCGGCGATGGACCGTCATTTCAACCCGGAAATGCTTGCCGGAAAGGAGGAGGTCGCGTAAAGTGCGCTCGGGGCCCGCTACCGAAGTTCCACGGAACTCGGGACATCCTCATACCGTCAGCTCTCATTAAGACGAGGACCTTAGTTCAGTGACCGATGGATCAGGCCCGGCGTTTGAATTCGACGTTGCTCTCTCGTTCGCAGGTGAGGACCGCACCTACGTACACGACGTAGCAGATCGACTACGCGCCCACGACGTTCAAATCTTCTATGACGAATATGCTGAAGCCGATGCATGGGGTGCGGACCTTTATGAACTCCTTGACGAGGTCTATCGAAAGAAGGCTCGCTTCGTGATAGCCTTCATATCCGCCAACTACGTTAGCAAACCATGGCCGAAGCACGAACGTCGTAGCGCCCTAGCAGTACTCCGTCAGGTTACGGCGGCTGGCCCGTGAGCAGTTCTCTACACCCCAAGGCCAGCCGAGAACGGTGGGGCCCTACCCCACCGCATACGGCAGTACGGCCCAGTGCTGCGTTAGGCCGTCCTGACCTGCGGAAACAGGAAGCCACCCTAACCACCTCCCCTGACGAGCCATTCCTATTCGTGCAGGTCAGCGCTTCGACTACGGCAAGCCGAGGAATAGTCAAATCCTGTGGATCGCCGGTCCCGCATGATCACGCGGCGACCTCGGTTGCGTTGCCTGCCTGGGTGTCCTCCTTGGGTCGCTCGACCAGCTTGCCCTTGTCGAACCGCGCCCCGGCGCGCACCAACGCGACCAGCTGCGGCCCGTTGACCTTCCGCCAGCGCCCCTCGGCCCCCTCCAACAGCTTGAACACCATCGCCAGCCCCGCCTGCTTGCTGCCCGGCCCCTTGGTCACCCTGGTCCGGGCCCGCACCAAGGAGAAGGTCGACTCGATCGGGTTGGTGGTGCGCAGGTGCTGCCAGTGCTCGGCCGGGAAGTCGAAAAAGCACAGCAGCGCCTCGCGGTCGTCGACCACCTTGGCGACCGCCTTGGGCCACTTGGCCCCATAGTCGGCGACCAGCGCCTCGATGGCCCGCTCGGCATGGGGGCGATCCTCGGCCCCGAGGACCTCGTTCAAGGCCTTGCGGGCGCCGGCCTGCACGCTCTTGGGCAAGGCGTTCAGGACGTTATCGGTTAACCGGCCCTCGGATGCCTCTGTGGAGGGGGCGGCCTGAAGGTCCCACACCTTGAGGGATCAGGGGTGCAGACTACGGCCGGCAGGGAGGCAGGTATGCCGGCGGTGGTGACGCGAGCAGACGGTGCGGGCTGGCGGGTTGAGGGGTCGTGGCCCGACGCCGGGCTGGCCAATCGCTTCCTTGCCCACTTGGTGGTGAGGGCGTTCGCGCCCGCGACCGTGCGGGCGTACGCGTATGACCTGGTGAACTTCGGTCGCTTTTGCGTCGAGCGTAGTGTGCGGGTCGTCGACGCCGGGCCAACCGACGTGTTCGACTATCTGGAGTGGCAGAGCGGTCCTCGACCGGCACCAGGCGGCCGGGTCGTTCGGCTGGTGGCTCGTCGCCCTGCCCCGGCGACGATGAATCGGCGGATCGCTGCGGTGCGGGCGTTGTTTGAGTTCGTCGTGCTCGCTGGTGTCCGCGCTGACAGTCCGGTGCCGTCCCCGCGACGCAGCTCGGGGCTGCGTGCTCGGCGCCGGGGGCTGCTCGGCCATGTGCCTGTACGACACCCGCGCCGAGGTGGACGGCTCGTCCAGCAGCCCCGCTCACTGCCGGAGAGCTTGGAGCCGGCCGAGGTGGACGCATTCCTGGCGGACCTTTCGACCCATCGGGACCGGGCAATGGCGCTGGCGATGCTGCTCGGGGGGTTGCGCGCCGGGGAGGTCCGCTCGCTGCGCCTGGCCGACGTGGACATGGGCCTGCGGCGCCTGCGGGTGGTCGGCAAGGGCGGCCGGGAGCGGGTCGTGCCGGTCGACCGGGCGTTCTTCGGCGAGCTGGCCAACTACCTACGTGCCGAGCGGCCACCTGGATGCGCGACGCCGGCCTGCTTTGTGGTGCTGCGCGGCCCGACGACCGGCCAGCCGATGACCGAGGCGGGACTGCGGCGGATCTTCCGCACCCACCGGGCCCGCTCGGGAGCGACCAGAGTGCGTCCGCACCGGCTGCGGCACACCTTTGGCACTGAGCTGGCCGCCGCCGGGGTCGACCTGCTGGTGCTGCGTGCCCTGATGGGCCACGCCAGCCCGGAGACGACCGCGGGCTACGTGCACCTGTCGTTTGCGACGCTGGCGGCCGAGTACGCCAAGGCGCGGGCGGGTGCGCCGTGAGCCTCGCGGCCGAGCGTGTGGCTGGCTTGCCGGTGGCTCTGTTGGACGCCTACGCCAGCCACGTTGCTGGCCTGGCGATTACCACGGGCGCCCGCGTGAACCGCCAACGCGCCGCCGGGCGGTTCCTGGCCTACCATCCCGACCTCGCGGTCTGGATGCGCCGCCCAACCCTCAGCGTGTGGCTGATCTGCACCGCGCCAAGGCCTGGCCGTTCATCTCCTGGTGCTTTGTCGCTGGCCATCTGCGTGCTGACCTGGAGCTGCTGTTGGCCAAGCCCGGCGGCGTTGACCTGCCCACCGCCTGGGCGGTGGAGCATCACGACGAGGTGCGCCGGGTCGCTGAGGTGGGACGGCGGTTCGGCTGGAGCGCCAACTGGATCCGCCAGGTGTCGGTCCTGGCCCTTCCCACCATGTGCCTGTGGGCCGGCAAGACCCTGGGGGAGCTCAGCGAGGACGACTTCACCGCGGTGCTGGCCGAACTCGAGCGCGTCGCGCATGTCTCGGCATCGGCCCGCATGCACGCACGGACGCGCTGGTTCGCCCTCCAGCAGGCCTGCTACGAGCTCGGACAGGTTGGCCGTCCGCCCCGTAAGGCCGGCCCTGCCGCGCACACCCCGGCCGAGGTTGCCGCGCGGATCCACCAGCCCGAGATCCGCCGGGAGGTCGTCCGCTACGTCGGCACGATCGCCACCACCCTACGACCAGGCAGCGTCTATGCCCGCACCAAAGCGGTGGTGGTATTCGTCGACTACCTGGCCGAGCGCCATCCCTGGGTGCACCGCCTGGACCAGCTGGAGCGCGCCGCCCACGTCGAGCCGTTCCTGGCCTGGGACCGCCACCGCCCCTGGCGTGGGAGCAATGGCCACGGCCGCACCGTCTCGCTGGTCCAGTTCCACCACGACGTGGTTGACCTGCGGGTGTTCTTCGAAGACATCGCCTGCTGGGGGTGGGCGTCCGCCCCCAGCGCAAGGCTGCTGTTCGCATCCGACATCCCGCGGCTGCCCGAGCCGGTCCCACGCGCCCTGCCCCCCGCCGACGACCGCGCCCTTATGGCCGCCGTCGCCCGGCTGGACGACCCGTTGGCGCGCACCGCCCTGCAGGTGCTGCGGGCGACCGGGATGCGTATCGGTGAGCTGCTCGACCTCGAGCTGGACTGCCTGGTCGACTTCGCCAGCCACGGCACCTGGCTGCGCGTCCCGCTCGGCAAGCTCGCAAGCGAGCGGATGGTGCCGCTGGATGAGCACACCTTGGCGGTGCTGGACAACTGGATGGCGCAGCGGGGCCAGCAGCGCGCGCTCCCGCATCCACGCCTGGAGCGGCCCGCCGACTTCCTGTTCTGTGAGCGGGGACGGCGCCCGACCGCCTTCCGGCTGCGCCGGGCGCTCGACGAGGCAGCCCAGACGGCGGGGCTGCGCCACCACGATGGGACACTCCTGCACGTCACGCCCCATCAGCTCCGGCATACCTACGGCACGAGTCTGATCAATGGCGGGATCTCGCTGCCTGCGCTGATGGCTCTCATGGGCCACGTCACTCCCGAGATGACCCTGCGCTATGCCAAGCTCGCCGCACCCACCGTTCGTGCCGCCTACCAGACAGCCATGGACAAGGTGCGGATGCGCCAACCCCTGCCGCTGCTCGTGGGACCCGCGCCGGCGGTCCCCAGCCGGGTCGAGTGGCTGCGGGCAGAACTGCTCAAGACCCGCGTCGCCCACGGCTACTGCTCCCGCGATCTGGTGGCCGAGGCCTGCCCCTACGCCAACATCTGCGAGCAGTGCGACAACTTCGTCACCACCACCGAGTTCCTCCCCGCCCTCCAGGCGCAGCTGGCCGACGTGCGAGCGCTCCGCGACGATGCCGAGGCGCGTGGCTGGCACTCCGAGGTGGCCCGCCACGCCCGCGTCATCACCAGCATCGAGGGCCACGTGCGACGACTCAAGCAAGCGGCGAATCCGGGGACCCTTGCTTGACGCAGCCATGAGGGCCGGTTAATTCGCTCCTTGTGCTGACGGCACCGTGGGATGAGCGCCTTCCGGCCGAACACCGCGCGGATGGCCCGCTCCAGGGCCTTGCCGCCGTCGATGACAAACAGCACCCCCCGGG
>JBIOYL010000447.1:0-5375 GCA_044870185.1 Actinomycetes bacterium
GGGCCGGCCGGACTTCTTGCCTTTGGGCAGCAGCGGCGCCAGCTTGGCCCACTGCTCGTTGGTTAGATCTCCTCGTCCCATGCAGGAAGTATCCCATGGATCCGCCAACTTTCGAAACAGGCCCTAGGGGCGACCGCCGTAGGCGGCTGCCCGCAGTCTGGCCTTGAAAGCCGTAGGAAGCTTCTCCCTAGCAGGCACCCGCGATCAGGCTGGCAGTAGCACGCGGCCGTTGTGTGCCCGGACCGCTGGCGGGCCAGGCCGCAGCGCGTCCAGCAGCCGAATCGCGTATGCCTCGTCCATCAGCTCGCGCACCTGCGTGGCGGTCGCCCAGCGCACCTCGGCCGCTTCGCTGCTGGCCCGGGGATCACCGGCGACGACACTGCAGCGAAACACCAGGGCAATGATGCCTTGGTGCATGTTCTTGTATACCCCGGTGAGGACGTCGGGGTGCACCACTAGGCCGGTCTCCTCGCGTACTTCGCGGACCAGTCCCTGCTCGATGGTCTCGTCGAGTTCTAGGACGCCGCCGGGTGGCTCCCAGTGGCCGTTGTCGCGGCGGCGGACGGCCAGGACCTGGCCCGCGTCGTTGACGATGGCCGCGGCCACGCTGACCGAGTGCCGGGAGCTGGATTGGGCCATGGGGCGGCTCCTCGGGTACTGTTGGCTGGTCTAGACGAGTGGAAGGGTAGCGCGTCGTGGCCAAGCGCATCGATCCCGCCAGCGACCGGCCTGCCTACCTGCAGATCGCCGATCACCTGCGGGCCGCCATCCTGGCTGGGGAGCTGGGTGCTGGTGCGCGGCTGCCTAGTGAGCGCGAGCTGATGGACGCCTATGGTGCGGCGCGTGGGACCGTGCGCCAGGCGATCGCCACCCTTGGGGCCGAGGGGCTGATCGACGTCGAGCGTGGCCGGGGGGTCTTTGTGCGCGCCCGCCCCCCGATCCAGCGGAAGGCCTTCGACCGCTTCGCCCGCGCCCACCGGCAACGTGGCAAGGCTGCCTACACGGTCGAGATGGAGCAGGCCGGTCGGCGGCCGCAGGTGGAGGTGCTCCACGTGGGGTCGGCGCCGGCCTCGGCGGAGGTGGCTGAGCAGCTTGGCCTGCGGGAGGGGGAGCTGGTGCTGGTGCGCCGGCGTCGCTACCTGGCTGATGGGCAGCCCACCGAGCTGGCCACCTCCTACGTGCCTTGGAGCCTGGCCGAGGGCACCAAGATGACCGAGCCCGATACGGGCCCGGGTGGCATCTACGCGCGGCTGGAGGAGCAGGGCCACGAGCTGAAGCGCTTCACCGAGGAGGTGCGGGCGCGGATGCCGCTGCCCGAGGAGGCCAGGGCGCTGCACCTGCCGCTCGGGGTGCCGGTGTTTCGCCTGCTGCGCACGGCGTATGACCTCCAGGACTCGCCGGTGGAGATCTGCGACACGGTGATGGCGGCCGACCGTTGGGTGCTGCTGTACGAGCTGCCGGCGCACTGAGCTCCTGATCAAGAGACTCCGCCTCGCTCTGGTCAGACACGTCTAGACGTCCAGTCGTCTTCCTGCTAGAGTCCCCACTGGTACGTCCAGAGGCGGGTGGTTCCTTGACCACCGGTACGACGAAGGAGGCGATGTCAGCGACCAAGGACAAGACGGCCCCGGTGGTGTGCGACCACCGGGGCCAGCACCCGAGCGAACCCCTCAACAGCCACGAAGAAAGGATCCTCGTGATGCCCCACGAGCCTAGCGGTTCACGTCCCCCCGTCCAATCGGCTACGGCAAAGTGCTGCCCAGCCTGTGACCAGGCCAAGCCCCTGGCCGCTCTCGCCACCACGGGACACGGCCGCCCGGCTAGCTCCCGCCGGGACTGTCAGCGGGCCGCCGCCCGGCTGGCCAGCCGCCGCCGGGCCGCCGCGATGCGGCTGCTGATCGCCGCCCACCCGAGGAATGGTCTGGCCTGCTCGGCCTGGTCCGCGGCAGGCGTCAGCTCGGCACCACCCGCGCGAAGGGAGGTGGCCGGGGTGCCTGAGCCGTCCGCTCACCGCCTCGGTCGCCTGGCGGGGTGGGACGCGCCTTCGGCGCGTGCTGCTGCGCTAGCAAGCTCCGCAGCCTGCCGACCCCACCCCGGTCGGGTCGTTTTGGGGCTTTTGACCCCCCTGGCATTCCCCCCGGCAACCCCCCCGCCCCCGATGGCGGGCCCCACCCGTGCCCACTCGGCCGGATCGGTCCTGGTCAAGGCCTCCCACGGGGGCAGCGGAGCGGCCACGCCGCAAGGAGCGCTTCGCGCAATTGATAGATCGGCGCGGCCGCGCCTTTGGGCGTGCCTTCGGCCCGCGCCGCCTGCGGCGGCCATCAGATGCCGACCGCATCGCCACCCGAGGAGGTGCGGCGGCGTGAGGGCCACGCTCGTCCTGGAGCTGTCGACCGGTGCGCCAGCACCGCCTGCGGTGCGCCGCCGCTCACGGGCTGACGGCCGCGCCCAACGCTGGGACGCCGGCCCCACCCCCACGATCCGGGACCTGGCCGCCCTGCGCTGGCTGGGCGAGCAGTACGCCGTCCGCCTTGATGTCGCCACGGTCTTGTTGACCCGGCTGTCCACCGCCGGCCCCGAAGCAGGCGGGCAGCTCAGCCGCCGGGCCGTGCGGGAGCAGCTGGGCCGCTGGGAGGCTGCCGGCTGGGCGGAGCGACGCCGACTGCTCGGCCACACCTGGATCACCCCCACCCGCACCGGACTCCGCCTGGCCGGCCTGGACTACGACCTCTGGTCACCAGCCCTGGACCGGCTCGACCACCACCACACCGTCACGGTCGTCCGCCTTGCCCGCGAACCGATCCCCGGGCAGGGCGGTTGGATGTGTGAGCGGACGCTGTGGCGCCACCGCGGCAAGGCCAGCTGGCACCTCGCCGACGCCGCCCTGCCCGCACCCGTCCCTGCCAGCTGGCAGCAGCAGGGCATCGACCAGGCGTGGGAGCTGGTCGAGGTCGAACTCACCCAAAAGAGCCGGCCCCGCATGCTCGCCGCCCTCAAGACCCGCCCACCGCACACGGCCTGCGTCACCTACTACGTGCCCACCAACCTGCATGCCGTCCTCCAAGCCCAGCTCGCCTCGGTGGTGCGCGAGCTGGGCGGCCGACCTCCGGTCACCGTCGAGCCGCTCCCCCAGGTCGCCGGCACAACCTATGAAGGCACGCGATGACCGGCGCCGGCTTCGTCCTCGGCACCCAGCAGCCCGGCTGGCGCAACCCCACCAAGGTCAGCCAACGCAGCTGGCCCGGCTCCCAAGACCTGCTGTGCCAGCAGACCATGCCCACCGTCACCGGCCGGCAGCTGGCCAACGAGCCTCCCCTGACCACGACGGCGAATCATCGCAGACCTCGTACGCCATGGTTTGCCGGTGGTTCATGCGCTCTGGGACGTGCCACCGTCCGGCTCGATACCGTGCTGGCGAAGCAGCCCCCGCAGGCGCTCGACCTGCTGGCGCAGTCGCTGGTTCTCCACGACGACCGCGTCGAGGTCGGCGCCCGCCGCCCAGAGCTGCTCCACCCGCTCGCGCTGCGCCCGCCGGTCGAGCACCTGCTTCTCGACCACGCGCAACGCGGCGGCGGTGTCGAACTCCTCCGCGGCGATGGCGGCGTCCTTGGCCCGCCGCACGTCGGCGAGCTGCTGATCGTAGTAGCCAAGGCCAGGCGTGGCAGCGGTGTCAGCGGGCAGCCGACCAGCCGGGCCGCCTGGCAGCTCGCCCTGCCCGCGCGAGGTCGCCGTGTCGTCGGCCAGCAGGCGCAGGACCTGCTTGCGCAACCTGGCGTGACCAGCGCCGAGCTTGACCAGCACCTGCGCCGCGACGCCCTCATCCTCCCGCAGCAGCCCAAGCAGGATGTGCTCGGTGCCGACGTAGTTGTGGCCCAGCTGCAACGCCTCCCGCAGGCTCAGCTCCAGGACCTTCTTGGCCCGCGGCGTGAACGGGATGTGCCCGGACGGGACCGACTGGCCGCGGCCGATGATCACCTCCACCTGGGCGCGCACGACCTCCAGGGAGATCCCGCCGCACGCCAGCGCCCTGGCGGCCACGCCCTCGCCCTCACGGAGCAGTCCGAGCAGGATGTGCTCGGTGCCGACGTAGTTGTGGTTGAGAAGCCGGGCTTCCTCCTGAGCGAGCACCACGACCCGCCGCGCCCGGTCGGTGAACCGGGCGAACCGGTCTTTGGGCTGGGCGGGTCGCTTGCGGCCGGGCAGCCACCGTCGCATCGCTGCCTCCTTCTTCGCGCAGGGGTCGTCACCGGGGCGCAGCCGGGGCGCCAGCCAGTCCGCCAGGCCAGCTGGCTCCAGGGTGCCCGCGGCCAGCTCGGCGACCACCCCCCTGGCCCCCTCGGGCGGGTCCAGGTCGGCCTGCCAGCCGTTGAGCGCCAAAAACTGCAGCGTGGCCACGAGCGCAATCTGCTGATTGGCCTGGCGGAACGGCTGGTGGCGGACCAGGGCGTGCAGCAGGACCGCGGCCCGGCCGGCGGGGTCGTCGTGGGCGTTCTCGGCTGGCGTGGCCGCCAGCGCGGCCTCGGCGGCGGTGAGGTCGAGCAGGTCCAGCGTGGCGGCGGTGTCCAGGTCCAGCACTCGGCTGGCGATGACCACCAGGTCGGCCACCTGGAGGCTGATCACGGCTCGCCGTCCCGCAGCAGCCGCAGGATGCGCTGGTGCCGGGCGAGGGTGTCGTCCAGCAGTTGGAGGAATCGCTGGTCACCGCGGCGCTGCTGGACCAGGGCGGCGATGGCCTCGCGGGCCACGTCGGAGATCGAGCGGCCCTCGACCTGGGCGACCGCCTGCAGCTGCTCGGCCAGCTCGGGGTCGAGCCGCAGCAGCATGTTCTTGGTCTTGCTCGGCTGCTCCGACGCCATAGTGATAGCACGATATCACATTAGCGGGTGGACACAAGGGCCACCGGGCAGCGCACCCCGGCTTTGCCTAGGAGGCGCCGCGTGAGCTGGCACCCCGATGATCCCCGGAACTGGGGCGGCTGGGCGCCCCACGACCCCCGCTGGGGCAACCGTGGTCCCGGCTGGGGCGGCCCCGGCCGGCGGCCGCTGTATGACAACCAGCTCGGCCACCGCCTGCCCTCCGGCGGGCCACCCGCCCCCGGCCAAATGGCAGCCGGCATCGCGCTCACCCTGTTCGTGCTCAGCCCCCTCACCCTGGTTGCCTGGGTGGCCGGCCAAGCCCTGCTACGAGCCACGGGGCTGCGCTGGTGGAAGCTTGCCCTTGCCTCCCTCGCCGCGCTCGTGCTGGTGATCACGGTCCAAGGCGGCCCCGGCCTGGCCCTGGCCCACCACTTCGCCGGCTACCTCTGGGTCGTGCGCCAATACGGCCAACCCACCATCCACCTGCCCGTGCCCGGCGCCTTCCTCTGGCCCCAGCTC
>JBIOYL010000448.1:0-12074 GCA_044870185.1 Actinomycetes bacterium
TCGGCAGCGATCTCACCAGGTCCCTGACGGGGCCCGGGAGGCGACGGCCGTTGGTGCCAATGGGTTCACGCATGGAGGTGGCGGGCCGAATGGGGTCGGATTCGCTGCGTGAAAATCGGCGCTAAGGCGACCGACCGCGACCCGGGGTTGCTGGCCGCCCTGGACGCCTTGGTCGAGCCGACCAGCCGGGGCGACCCCACCTCGCCGTTGCGGTGGACGTGCAAGTCGACCCGCACCCTGGCCGACGAGCTGGGCGCCCAGGGCCACCCGGTCAGCGCCAGGACCGTGGCACGGCTGCTGGCCGGGATGGACTACTCGTTGCAGGCCACCAGCACCCAGGTCGAGGGCGCCCAGCACCCCGACCGCGACGGCCAGTTCCGCTACCTCAACGAGCAGGCCACCGCGCAGCTGGCCGCGGGGCAGCCGGTGATCAGCGTGGACACCAAGAAGAAAGAGCTGGTCGGCAACCTCGGCACCAAGGGTCGGGAGTGGCAGCCCAAAGGCGACCCGGTGCGGGTGAAGGTGCATGACTTCCCCGACCCCACCGTCGGCAAGGCGATCCCCTATGGGGTCTACGACCTGGGTGCCGATGCCGGCTGGGTCAGTGTGGGCGACGACCACGACACCGCCGCGTTCGCGGTGGCCACCATCGGCCGCTGGTGGCAGCTGGTGGGCGCCCGGGCCTACCCGGATGCCACCAGGTTGCTGGTCACCGCGGATGCTGGCGGGGCAGGCGGCTATCGCAGCCGGCTGCGGCGGAAAGTCTCCAGGACCTGCTCACGGTCGTGGCAGTCCCACGGGCCAGGTGCAGCGGCGAGCCACTGGACCTGGGGGTCGAGCAGGTCGACGACGGCGTCGACGCCGTCACGGCCGGCGCGTTGGTAGGCGGCCTGGAGTAGGTCGAGGTTTCGGCTCATGGCTCCTCCACGGCGTGGCGGTGCTCAGCGGGTGGTGGCGGCCAGCAGTGGGTTGAACGCTCGGCTGAGCGCGTCGATCTGCTCAGCGACCGGGCTGCCCGAGCTGCGCAGTGGCGTGGGTTGGCTGGTCCAGGTCGCGTCGGGGCCGAACAGCAGGTAGGTGTCCCAGTCGCCGCCCTGGTAGCCACTGACATGGTCGACCAGCCAGTCGCCCGACACGTCCTTGGCATCCCACAGGTGCACCACTCGGGGGTCGGTCAGCCCGGCGGCGTCCCAGCGGCGGCGAGCATCGCCGAACAGCTTGTTGGTCCAGATGGCGTAGACCCGCAGGCGGGCCTGGGGATGGGTCTTGAGGATGTCGGATTGCACCAGACCGGCGCCGTGTCGACACTCCGGTCAGGTGGGCGAGAAGATCACGACCAGCCGCGGCAGGCCGCGGTCGGCATTGAACCGAGCTTGCAGGTCGGTCACTCCGTGCAGGTCGGCCATGGTGACGCCGGGCGGTGCCGAGCGCGGCGCGAAGAAGTACAGCCCGCCCGCCAGCAGCACCACCAGCAGCAGGCAGAGCGCCAGGAATCCTGCTGCGCGCCACCGGGGGCGCCGCCCCGGCGGCCCTGCGGCTGGCGCGGCTGGCGGGGACGGGTCGGTCATTGGCGCGCCTCCGCGGTGCACAGCGCCTGACGCAGCCAGGCCTCGTCGGGCAGCCCGCGCAGGCTGTGGCCGACCCGGTACAGCCGGCAGGCGTGCACGTACTCCTCCTGGCGTTCGGCGCCGGGCTCGATGTCCCGGCCGTCGACCCGGATGGTCGGCGAGCCCAGGAAGCGGGCCTGCTCGGCGGCCGGCTGGTCGGGGATGTCGATCACCCGTACCTCGGCGGCACTGCCGAGCTGCTCACAGACCCGCGCGGCCAGCGCGATCGCACCGTCGTGGTTGGGGCAGCCCGGGACGGTCAGCACCTCGATCAGCGGCCGCTGTCGGGCTGGCGGCTGGTGAGCTGGGCTGGTGGGCATGTCAGGCCTCCGGGACGCGCCGGCAGGCGGCCACGTGGTCGGCGTTGTCGGCGAGCAGCCCGTGGGCCAGCCCCAGCATGGCGGCGACCCGGTCGTCGGCCAGGCGGTAGTAGATCATCCGGTGGTCGCGGCGGGTGTCGACGAACCCGCACCAGCGCAGGCAGGCCAGGTGGTTGGATACCCTGGGCTGGGGTTGGGCGAGCCGGCGGGTCAGCTCGCCGGCCGACAGTTCGCCGTCGGCCTGCAGCAGCTCGAGGATGCGCAGCCGGGTGGGGTCGCCGAGGGCGCGGAAGTACTTGGCGACCAGGTCGGTGCGGGCCGGGGTGTCGGGCAGGCGGAACGGCGATAGCTGGGCCACAGATCCTCCATTTCAGAACTTCGTGATATCAGTAGGCACTCCAAGCCAGCTGCTCGTCAAGGCTGGAGCCTGCCCATACCCACGCCGATGACCTAGCCCGCCGTGCCGGCCGGGTTGAGACCCAACCGCTGACCGTCGCCTGCCTGGCGCTACGTGTCCCGCACGGTTCCTCCCAGCACGAGTCCGCGCAGGTCCGTCACCTTCGCCCGACAAGGTTGTCGAGCGGAGAACCCTAACCTCGCTGGCCAGCGTGAGCGCGCCCAGCCGGGTGACCCCGCGGTAGGCGCGCAAGCGGGCGACGGCATCGGCGAACGGTGGCCGGTCGTACCAGCTGGCCAGGTCGGCCTGGGTGGCGTCCAGGGCGGCGTCGCGGGCGGTCAGGGTCGCCCGGGAGTGGGCATAGGTCGCAGCCAGCGCGGGGTAGCTGCGGATCGTGGACGGCGCCAGGCACGCAAGCAAGGCGAGGGGAACTGGCCAGGCAGTCACGGGCAGCGCAGGCTACTACGCGTGCAGGCGACCTGCTGACCAGCCTGCGAGCCCTCTCCAGGGCCTACTGCTTTGGAGTCGTGCGCCCCGGCTGCCGGCGAGATGGTGGCGGCTGCGACTCGATGATCCGGCAGACGACCGCTTGGTCGCCGCGTTGGCGGCTCGCCTCGGCCAGAGCGCGGGCCTGTGCCAGCGTGACGCGCAGTTGGCGCAGCGCCCCGATGGTCTGGTCAATGTCGCGGATGTGGGTGTCCAGCAGCTCAACGACCCTACTGCACGGCTGGCCGCTGGCCTGCTGGAGGCCGAGGATCTCCTTGATCTCCTCCAGGCGCAGGTCGAGCGCGCGTGCCTGGCCGACGAAGCGCAGCAGGGCGAGGTCGTGCTCGTCGTAGGTGCGGTAGCCGGCCTGGGTCCGCTCCGGCGGTGGGATGAGCCTGTGGCGCTCATACAGGCGGATCGCCTTGGGACTCAAGCCGGTCTGCTTGGTAGCCTCGCCGATGGTCAGCGTCATCCAACCACTCCTTGCCTGCCCTGCTTGACCTTGACCCTAGGACAAGATTCTACGGTGCCACCGCAGGCCCGCAGCGTGCCATCGAGCTGCTCAGGGGGATGAGGGCCATGGCGTGGCGCGAGGGAGAGGCCCACCGCTGCCCGGATCCCGACTGCGGCTGTGAGATGACGGTGACCCGGGGCTCGGCCCTGGCAGAGGCGGATAGCCGCCGACCTGCGGCTGCGATAAGACGATGCAGCAGGCGGCCTAGCCGCACGAGATCCTGGGATTGACGCCACGCGGCGGCCCCGGTGGAGATGACCTAATGATGAAGACGATCGTGCTGGCGGTGCGCGGGATGGACTGCGCCGGCTGCGAGCAGCGCATCCAACGCGTGGTCGGCCGGCTGGAGGGGGTGTGGCGGGTGACCGCCGACCACCAGCGCGGCCAGGTCCAGGTGGTGCTGAACCCGGCCACGGTCGCACCCGCGATGGTCCGCACCACGATCGAGCAGGCCGGCTACCCCGTCGCCGGCGACGGGGACGGCGAGGTGACGCCGTGAGCACCACGACGCCTGCGCCACCGGCCGTGCCCTATTGGGCCGAGGAGGGCGTCGGCCCCGACGGCCGGGGCCGGTTCCGCGCCAAGATCGGCGGGCTGCACTGCTCGCTATGCACCGGCACCCTGGAGCAGGCCCTCGGCCGCCAGCCCGGCGTCGACAAGGTCGCGGTCAGCCTCACCCACGAGCAGGTCCTGGTCGACTACGACCCCGCCCGGGTCCGCCCCGACGACCTGTTCGCGACCCTGCGGGAGCTGGGCTACACCATCTGGGACCCCCGCAAGATGCGTCCGTTTGAGGAGGAAGAGGCCGCGCTGGTCCGCGAGGGGACACGGCTGTTCGTGGCGATCGCGGCCAGCCTGGTCACCATCGCGCTGCTGGCCCGGGCCAGCGGCCCCTGGTCGCTGGTCGTGCCCGGGTTGACCACCGCGACTCTGGGCGCGATCGGCTACCTGCTGCTGCGCGGCCGCGGCCGCCGCCTGGCGGTGGCCGGCGTGGCCGGGCTGGCCGCGCTGACCGGGCTGACGCTGGCCGCCAAGACGCTCGGGCCGGTGCGGGAAGCCGTGCCGTGGCTGGTCGGCGCCCTGGGGGTGCTGGTGGTGTTCGGGCTTGCCCGCCACATCCTGGCCATGGCCGTCCAGTCGCTGCGCCGGGGGATCTTGAACCAGCACGTGATGCTGGAGGCGGGCGCGCTGGCCGGGCTGGCCGGCGGAGTGCTCGGGCTGCTGGCCCGCCCGGCCGGCTACCCCACGGCCGCGTTCTTCGGGGTGGCGGTGCTGGTGGCCACCTACCACCTGTTCTCCGAGTGGCTGTCGCTGCTGGTCAAGACCCGCAGCAGCCAGGCGGTCAAGCGGCTTTTGGACCTGCAGCCCGACACCGCCCGCATCGTCGGCGACGACGGCGAGCGGGAGGTCCCGGTTGAGCAGGTTCGCGTCGGGGACCTGGTCCGCATCCGCCCGGGCGAGCGGGTGCCGGTCGACGGCCAGGTAGTAGCTGGCCGCTCGGCGGTGGACGAGTCGCTGCTGACCGGGGAGCCCATGCCGGTCGACAAGGCCGAGCGCGACATCGTGGTCGGCGGGTCGGTCAACACCACTGGCGGCCTGCTGGTGCGGGTGAGCGCGGTCGGCGAGCAGAGCTTCCTCGCCCAGGTGGTGCGGCAGGTCGAGGACGCCCGCGCGCTCAAGCCGGGCATCCTGCATCTGGTCGACCGGGTCTTGCGCGTCTACGCCCCCACCGTGCTGGCGGTTGCCGCGCTGGCCACGCTGGGCTGGGCGGTCGGCTCCTGGCTGGCCAGCGGCGAGGTCAACACCGAGCGGGCGGTGTTCGCCGGCCTGTCGGTGCTGGTGATGGGCTACCCGTGCGCGGTGGGGATCGCCGCGCCGCTGGCGATTGTGCGCGGCGCCGGGGAGGCGGCCGACCAGGGCATCCTGATGCGCACCGGCGAGGCCTTCCAGACCTTCCGGCTGGTCCGCCACGTCCTGCTGGACAAGACCGGCACCCTCACCGAGGGCCATCCGGCCGTCCGCGAGCTAGGGACGCCTGGCGGCCCCGACCAGCTGCTGCGCTTGGCCGCGGCCGTGGAGCAAGGCTCCGAGCACGCGCTTGGGCAGGCGGTCGTCGAGGCCGCCCTGGACCGCGGCCTGGCCATCCCCGAGGCGGCCGGGTTCCAGGCCACCCCCGGCCAGGGCGTGACGGCCACCGTGGACGGCGACCAGATCCTGGTTGGCCGGCCGAGCTGGCTGGCGGAGCACGGTGTCGGCCTTGGCAGGCTGGCTGAGCGGGTCGAAGCGCTGGAGGCGGCCGGGCGGACCGTGGTCGCGGTCGCCCGCGCCGGACGGCCGGTCGGGCTGATCGCGCTGGGTGACGAGCTGCGCCCGGACGCGGCCGCCGCGGTCGCCAGGCTGCGCACCCAAGGCTTGGTCCCGGTGCTGGTCACCGGCGACAACCAGCGTGCCGCCGAGCTGGTCGCCGCCCGCCTGGGCATCGACCAGGTCCACGCCGGCGTGCTGCCCGAGCAGAAGGCCGCCATCGTCCGCCGCTACCAGCAGCAGCACGGCCGGGTCGCCTTCGTCGGCGACGGCATCAACGACGCCCCCGCGCTGATGCAGGCCGACGTCGGCATCGCCATGGGTGCGGGCACCGACATCGCGATCGAGTCGGCCGACATCATCATGGTCGGCAACCGCCTGGCCTCGATCCTGACCGCGCGCCAGATCAGCCGGCGCGCCTACCGCACCACCCTGCAGAACGTCGTGCTGGCGTTCCTGTTCAACGGCATCGGCATCCCAGCGGCAGCGACCGGGCTGGTGCAGCCGGTCTGGGCGATGGTGGCCATGGCGGCCAGCGTCACCACCATCTTCCTCAACTCGCTGTGGGGCCGCCTAGCCCTGTTCGTCGATGCCATGCGCAGCGTGGGCCGCCCAGGCGAGCGAGAAGCGCCCACCTCGGCGCGGGCCGCGGCGGCCTAGCGACTGGTATAGATAGGCGAGGGTTGGGAGGAGCAGCGATGAGCACCAAGCCAGCCAGCGGTGAGCCGGGGTGCGAAGGGGGCGAGGTCCGGCTCGAGCTGGACGTGTACGGGATGCGCTGCGAAGGCTGCGCCACCGCGCTCCGGCTCGGCTTGGGTGAGCTGGACGGCGTCCGGCAGGTGGACGTGGACGTTGGTGGCAGCCGGGTCGCGGTCGTCGGCCAAGCGGACCGGCTCAAGGAGACGGTGCTGCGGGCCACGGTGGAGCAGCTGGGCTATCGCCTGACGCCAAGGAAGCCGTTGCTCCAGGGCCGATGGCGACGGGGACGAGCTGCGCGATGACCAGGCGCACGCGGCCCTGCTCCGCTGAGCCGGCCGCAACTGGGTTCGGTTATGCCTTCAGCCCGGCGACCGCCTGCTCGACCTTGCCGAAGGGCACGTGCATCTCCAGCGACACCTCGCGGAAGCGGATTCGCCCCTGGCGGTCGATCAGCCAGAACGAGTGGGTGGAGAACGGCCCCATGCTGCCTGGCAGGTCGTAGATCCCAAACGCCCTGGCGACCTGGGTGGAGGTGTCAGCAAGGATCGGCAGGTCCACCCCGAGTCGTGTGGCCATCGCGCGGGAGGTCGTCAGGTCCTGCACGGTGACGGCGAACACCTGGGTGCCCTGCGCCTGGAAGGTGGCCTTGGCCCGCTGCAGCTCGACCAGCTGCGCCTCGCAGGGGCTTCAGCCGGCGTGCTCGTAGAAGTACAGCAGCACGTTGCGCTTGCCGCGAAAGCCGGCCAGGTCGACGGTCTGCCCGCTGGTCGCCGGCAGCCGCACCGGTGGAGCGACCTCCCCCACCGCCCGGACGCCGCCGGCCGGCTGTCCGCTCCCGCTCCCGCCGCTGGGGCGTCCGGTGAGCCAGACGACCGCTACCACGCCCAGGACGGCCACGACCGCCAACGACAGCCACAGCGGCCACCCGGCCGTGGGCCGTGACGGCCTCGAGGGGGCGGTGCGGGGTGGCCGCTTGCGCGGTGGGGGCTTGCGCTTGCTCACTGGATCTCACCTGCCTGACCGATGCCTGCCGGACGCGACGCGCATGTCGCCGCCTGCGAGCGGTTATCCTACACGCCGTAGGAGCCACGTGGAGAGAGATGATGCCCGTGCCGATCGTTTCCCAGCCGCCGGGCCGCTCGTCGGGGTGAGCGGCATGGTGGTGCTGGCCCACGCCGAGGGGGGCGCCGCGCACGGCGGCGCCGCGCAGCTGCTGCGGCTGGGTCCGCTGCTGGCCCTGCTGCTGGTGGTGGCCTGGGCGTGGCTGGAGCGGGCGGGCAGCACGACGCGCACGTCGCGCAAGCGGCTGGGCAGCGGGGCGGCGGTGGCGCTGGGCACCGCCGGCGGCATCCACCTGGCCCTGGTCGGCCAGCACGCCCAGGAAAGCCTGGCCAGCGGGGTCTTCTTCGCCGCGGCGGGGATCGTCGAGCTGGGGCTGGCCGTGGCGCTGTGGCGAGCGCCGGGGTCGCGCCGGGCCGCCCTGGCGGCCGGGGTCACCGTCGGCGGGCTGCTGGTGCTGTACGCGGTGTCGCGGCTGTGGAGCATCCCGGCGTTCGGAGGGCGGGAGGCGGTCGACACGCTCGGGCTGCTCACCAAGCTGCTCGAGCTGGCCGGGGCGGTGCTGGCCGCCACCGCGGCCACTGGCTGGTCGGTCCGACCGATCCCGCCGCCCCTGGTCGTGGGTGGGGTGACCCTTGCCGTGGCGCTTGCCGCCCGGGGCCTGTTCGGTCTGGGCGCCGCGCCGTGGAAGGTGGTGGTGGTCACGCTCGTCACGGTCGGAATCGGCGTGGCCGGCGGGTCCCGGTCCCGGGAGGGGCTTGGCGCGGCCGCCGCCGACGGGGCGGTGCTGGCGCTGCTGCTGCGCGCCGGTGGGTTGGCACCCTACCTGCTGGCCGGCGTCGCCGCTGGGCTGCTGCGGGCGGCGGCTGGACGGTCGGCGCGGTGGGCGCTGGCGCCGGTCGCGACGGCGGCGCTGGTGGTCCTGGCCGTGCCGGCCTTGGATGCTCGCATGGAGCTCCTGCACGTCAGCCATGCCGGCGACCCCACCGCCTGGATGGTGACATTCCTGGCCGCCATGGCCCTTGTGGTCGGGGTGTGGCGAGCCGGACGCCTGCCAGTGGTGGTGGGGTTCGTCGTCGCCCAGCTGGGCCTACAGGGGCTGCGGCTGCTTGCCGGGCAGACCAGTGTCGAGGCGGTCGAGATCCCGGCCGCCTCGCTCGGCCTGTTCCTGCTGGCCACGGTGGTGCTGGCCGACCCCCAGCTGGCGCCCGCAGGCGGTGTCCCCGCGGCGCTTGTTGGTGGGCTGGCCGGCGGGATCGACGTGGCGCTGCGGGCACTCGGGATCCCCTACGCGCCGCTGCTCGCGGTGACGATCGCCTTGGCGGTGACCGCCCCCCTCAGGCCCATTGGTCCCCACATGACCCGTGACGAGGCCGCCCAGAAGCTGGCCGCCAGCACGCCACGCCGAGATCCTCACGGGCACGCCGAGGGTCAGCCCTGCAGTGAGCGGCCGCCGTGACCCGCCTGGCTACCGGCCCTTCCACGCCGCCCTGTGCCGCCTCGCCCGCGATGCGGGTTCACGGTGGCTTCGACTTTCGACGCGCCCGCGGCCAGCCTCCCTCCCGTTCTCGACGAATGCTGTGTAGGAGAGGGTGCCGGGAACGACATGGGACGCGGGTGCTCTTGGAGACGAAGGAGTGATGCGATGGATGGCAAGGCCACATGCGCATGGGGGGTGGGCCGCGCGTGGCGGCCTCAGCCAACCGCACAACCCCAGCGGCATGCCGACCTGGAAGGCAGCGGGGCGTGACCGCCAACCTGGCACCGGGTGCGCTGCGCTGGACGGGGCGGCGGTGAACGCCGTGCTGGGTGGGCTCGGCCACGCCCTCGGCCTGGCCGCCGCCATGGCCTGGGAGATCCTGTGGGCGCTTGTCCTGGGGTTTGCGATCTCCGCGGCGGTGCAGGCGGTGGTCTCCAAGGCGGAGATGGGCCGGCTGCTGCCCGACGACTCCCCCCGCTCGCTTTCGATCGCCTGCGGCCTGGGTGCCGCCTCCTCGTCCTGCTCGTACGCGGCGGTGGCGATGGCCCGCTCGGTGTTCCGCAAGGGCGCCGACTTCACCGCCGCGATGGCGTTCGAGTTCGCCTCCACCAACCTGGTCGTCGAGCTCGGCATCATCCTGGCGGTGCTGCTGGGCTGGCAGTTCACCGCGGCCGAGTTCGTCGGCGGGCCGCTGATGATCGTGCTGCTGGCGCTGCTGTTCCGCGCCTTCCTGCGGCCCAGGCTCGTCCAGGCGGCCCGCGAGCAGGCCGACAAGGGGCTGGTGGGGGTGATGGAGGGCCACGCCGAGATGGACATGTCGGTGATCGAGGGGTCGCTGTGGTCGCGGATCCGCTCCCCGCAAGGGTTCACCGCGATCAGCCACTCCTTCGTGATGGACTGGGTCTCGATCTGGAAGGACATCGCCGGCGGGCTGCTGATCGCCGGCGCGCTGGGCGCCTGGGTGCCGGCCAGCTTCTGGCAGGGCTTCTTCCTGGTCGACCATCCGCTGCTGGCCAAGCTGTGGGGGCCGCTGGTCGGCCCGCTGGTGGCAGTGATCTCGTTTGTGTGCTCGATCGGCAACGTGCCGCTGGCCGCGGTGCTGTGGAACGGGGGGATCAGCTTCGGCGGGGTGGTCGCCTTCATCTTCGCCGACCTGATCGTGCTGCCGATCCTCAACATCTACCGCAAGTACTACGGGGCCAAGATGACGCTGTTCCTGCTGGCCAGCTTCTATGCCACGATGGCCGCCGCCGGGCTGCTGGTGGAGCTGGCCTTCCAGGCGCTCGGGCTGGTGCCTGCCGAGCGCCACGCCAAGGTCGTCGAGGCCAGCGTCACCTGGAACTACACCACCGTGCTCAACCTGCTCTTCCTTACGCTGGCCGCGGTGCTGGTGGTGCGGTTCCTGCGCACCGGCGGCCCCGAGATGCTGCGCATGATGGGCGCGCCTGCCCGCCCCGGGCCCGAGCAGGCCGATGGGTAGCACCGCTGCCCGCCGGGCGCTCGGCCGGGTGGCCTGGTCGCCAGTCGACCACCACGGCCCGCAGCTGACCCGGCTGGCGGCGGGTGGGCTGCTGGTCGGGGTCGCCCTGGCGGTCACCGGACCACCCCCCATCGACCTGCACGGGCCGCTGCACTACCTGGGGATCATGGATCCGTTGTGCGGCATGACCCGCGGGGTGATCTGGACGCTGCGGGGCCGGCTCGGCCGTGCCTTGCCTACAATCCCGCCAGCCCCCTGCTGGTCGCCGCCGCCCTGGTCGTGCTGGTGCGCGCCGGCATCGGGTGGCGCACCGGCCGCTGGCTCACCGTGATCCTCGGCGGCTCCTGGCTGCTGCGGGTCGTCGCCGTTGTGGCGGTGCTGGCCCTGTGGGCCAACCAGCAGCAGCACGCGGCGCTACTGTCGGCCCGCTGAGCCGCTCAGCCCACGTAGGCCAGGGTGGTCATCATGCCGGCCTGCTGGTGGTAGAGGTTGTGGCAGTGCAGCATCCACTGGCCGGGGTTGTCAGCCGCAAGGTCGACGGCCAGCTGCTGCATCGGCCGCACGATCACGGTGTCCTTGCGCGGACCCAGCCTGGCTGTGGCCTGCACCTGAAAGCTGTGGCCGTGCAGATGGACGGGGTGGAACATCATCGACTGGTTGGCCAGCAGCAGCCGGACCCGCTCACCCTGGCGCACCCGCAGTGGGACGGCGTGATCGAAGGTGCGGCCGTTGATCGTCCAGCGCCCGTCCATCATCCCGCCCGACAGCACCACCCGGTGGGTGCGGTCCGGCCGCCGCTCGGGCAGGGCCACCCGCGGGTCGGCGTGCAGGTCGGCCAGGTCCAGCCGCTGCCGGTCCAGCTCGGCCGGGTAGGCGTCTGCGGCGGGCGTCGGGCCGTGGCCGGTGCGCACCACGGCGAGCGCCTGCCCGCGTTTGCCCTCGGCCAGGGCGACCAGGGGGTAGGCGCCGTCGCCGAGGGTCACCAGGGCGTCGTAGCGCTCGCCCATGCCCAGCACCACGGTGTCGGCGGTGACGGGGCTGACGGGCAGGCCGTCGCTGTGGGTGACGGTGAGGCGGTGGCCGCCGAGCGCCAGGCGGAAGGCGGTCTCGGCGGCGGCGTTGACCACCCGCAGCCGCAGCCGCAGCCCAGGTCTGGCGCGGATGGTAGGCGGGTCGCTGGGCGGGCGGCCGTTGAGTAGGTACAGGGGGTAGTCGATCTGGCCGCCGCTGCCGCCAAGTGCTCGGCTGGAGCCCAGCGTGGCTTGCCCCATCATCCCCATGCCGCCGCCCATCATCCCGCCTTGAGCCATGAGCCGGGCGTGCAGCTGCTCGGGGGACGGGCCGATCCCGCCGGTCCAGTCGTCGAGCACGACGGTTGCCTCCTGGTCGTAGCCGCCGGGCTCGTCGGGGTCGTCGACCAGCAGCACCGCGTACAGGCCGTAGTCGAGCTGCAGGCCAACGTGGGGGTGGAAGAAGTAGGTGCCAGCGTCGGGCACGGTGAACTCGTAGGCGAACTGGCCGCCGGGTTGGACCGGCGGCTGGGTCATGCCGGGGGCGCCGTCCATGTCATTTCGGAGCGCGATGCCGTGCCAGTGGATCGTGGTCGGCTCGGGCAGCCGGTTGGTGAGGTTGGCGCGCAGAACCTCCCCGGCCCGCAGCCGCAGCATGGGCCCGGGGACGGCGGCGTTGTAGGCCCAGGCGGTGACGTGACGGCCACCAAGGTCAAGG
>JBIOYL010000449.1:0-12099 GCA_044870185.1 Actinomycetes bacterium
TGGACCCCCGCAACACCTCCCGCACTTGTTCCGACTGCGGACACTGTGCGGCGGAGAGCCGCCGCAGTCAGGCGGAGTTTCGCTGTGTGGCGTGTGGGCATGCCGCCCATGCAGATGTGAACGCGGCTGGCAACATTCTCCGGGCAGGGCTTGCCCGTCAGGTCGCTCGCGCGGCCTGAGAAGCTGTCGCCTTCAGACGACAGAGGAGTCACTTGGGGACATGCTACCCTCCGGCGATGAGGGTGATCGCCGCGCGCCTGCATCCCGGGCAGGACCTGAAGCTGGAGCTCGAGCGGCTGGCGGCCGGGCGCGGCATCGGCGCGGGCTACGTGCTGACCTGTGTGGGCAGCCTGGCGCGGGCGCTGCTCAGGCCGGCGGGCCGGGCCGAGCCGGTGGTCTTCGAGGGGCCGCTGGAGATCGTGTGCCTGGCGGGGACGCTGGCGCCACAGGGCGTGCACCTGCACCTCGTGGTGTCGGACGAGGACTGTGCGACCCACGGTGGCCACCTGCTGGCCGGCTGCGTCGTGCGGACGACGGCGGAGCTGGTGCTCGGCGCCGAGGACGCCATGACGTTCGCCCGCAAGGCCGACGCCGCCACCGGCTACGACGAGCTGGTGGTGCACCAACGCCGGCCGCCGGCCGACGACTGACCGGGCCGCCCGCCGACCGGCCGGGCCGCCCGCCGACCGGCCGCCCTGCCCGGGCCGCCCGCCCTGGGCCGCCCACCGACCGGGCGGGCCGCCCGTCGAGGCACAATGTCGCCGTGCTGCTCTCCGAGATCGCCGAGACGTCCGACGCCGTCGCGTCGTCCGCCGCGCGGCTGGCCAAGGTGGAGCGCCTGGCGGGCTGCCTCGGGCGGCTGCAGCCGCCCGAGGTGGGCGTTGCCGTAGCCTTCCTGTCCGGCGAGCTGCGACAGCGGCAGATCGGGGTTGGCTGGGCGGCGCTGCGCGACGTGCCCGCACCGGCCGCCTCGCCCTCGCTCACCGTGACCGGGGTCGACGCCGTGTTCGAGCAGGTGGGCCGGCAGGCCGGACCCGGGTCGCAGCGCGCGCGGCGGCGGCTGCTCGCCGAGCTGTTGGCCCGGGCGACCGCCGCCGAGCAGCGGTTCCTGCAGCGGCTGCTGGCCGGCGAGCTGCGCCAGGGCGCGCTCGAGGGCGTCATGGTCGAGGCGATCGCGCGGGCGGCCGGGGTGCCGGGCGGCGAGGTGCGGCGCGCGGTGATGCTGCGCGGCGCGCTCGGCGCGGTCGCCGAGGCGGCGCTCGGCCAGGGTGTCGCCGGGCTGCGCGCGTTCGCGCTCCAGGTCGGCCGGCCGCTGCAGCCGATGCTGGCCCAGACGGCCGACAGCGTGGACGCCGCCCTGCAGCGCGTGCGCCCGGCAGCCGTCGAGTGGAAGCTCGACGGCATTCGAGTCCAGGTGCATCGCCGTGGCGACCAGGTGGGCGTGTTCACCCGCACCTTGGACGACGTCACCGCGCGGGTGCCCGAGCTGGTCGAGGCGGCACTCGCCCTGCCGGTGCGCACCGTGGTGCTCGACGGCGAGGCGATCGCGCTTCGCGCCGACGGTCGGCCGCAGCCGTTCCAGCTCACCGCGGGCCGCTTCGGCAGCAGGCTCGGGGTCGACCGGCTGCGCTCGGAGGTGCCGCTGACGCTGTTCCTGTTCGACACGCTGCATCTGGACGGCGAGGACCTGATCGACCGCGGCGGGGCGGAGCGCTACCAGGCCCTGGCCGCGGTGGTCGGCGAGGCGCTGCGCGCACCACGGATCGTCACCGGCGACCCGGCGGTTGCGGCCGCCTTCATGCGTGACGCGCTCATGCGGGGCCACGAGGGCGTGCTGGTCAAGTCGCTGACGGCACCGTACGAGGCCGGGCGGCGTGGAGCCGGGTGGGTCAAGGTCAAGCCGCGCCACACCCTCGACCTGGTCGTGCTGGCCGCCGAGTGGGGTCACGGCCGCCGGCGCGGGTGGCTGAGCAACCTGCACCTGGGCGCCCGCGACCCGGAAACGGGGGGCTGGGTGATGCTGGGCAAGACGTTCAAGGGCCTGACCGACGAGCTGCTCGGCTGGCAGACCGGGCGACTGCTGGAGCTGGAGGTCTCGCGCAACGACGACGTCGTGTTCGTCCGCCCGGAGCTGGTCGTCGAGGTCGCCTTCGACGGCGTGCAGCGCAGCCCCCGCTATCCCGGCGGGCTGGCGCTGCGCTTTGCCCGCGTGCTGCGCTACCGGCCGGACAAGCGCGCCGCCGACGCCGACACGATCGGTACGGTCCGTGCCGTCCACGACGGCGCGGCGCCCCCGGACCAGGGGTCCGGCTCGCCGGCGTGACGCAGCCGGCCCGACGCTTCGGCCACGGCGCACGCCGGCCAGGCGAGCGGCCCACGCCGGCCAGGCGAGCGGCCTGCGGCCGCCGAGGACCGGGTGGCCGCCGCGCTCACCGAGGTCCCGGGCCGGCGCCCCGCGTCCGCTCGGCCCGCCGGGCGCCGAGGCGGGTCGGCGGCAGGACGAGCAGGCTGCCGGGGTCGCCTGGGAGCCGGTGGCGCGCGACCGGCGAGGGGGTGAGCAGCGTCCCCGGTGCCGGCGGGGCCGGAGGTGGAGCGTGCGCGCCCGCAGCGCCCGCCGCCCCGGCGGCGAAGGCGGCCAGCAGCCGCCAGCCGGCGACCACCACCACCGCCAGCACCGCGCCGAGCACGGCGAGGTCGGCACCGGCGTGGTGGCGGGCCAGCTCGAGCACCAGCAGGAACGCGGCCAGGGCGGCCAGCGCCAGCGACATGCCCCGGTGGAAGCGGCCGACCTCCGAGTGCAGCCAGGGTCCAGCGGCCGGATGACCTCGCGGCCGTCGTCGGAGTCGGTGCAGGCGGCCTTCACCGGGCAGGCGTTGCAGGTGTCGGCCTTGGCCCGGTAGCGGACCAGCCGCAGCTCGTGGTCGACCTCCCGCGGCCACAGGTGCTCGCCCTGCGGGCACTGCCAGGCGTCGAGGTGCTCATGGTAGGTGAACCCGCCGATGCGCCAGCGGTGCGCCCGCCGGGCGACGTGCCCGGCGGTCAGCTCGAGCACGGCGCTGACGCCGAGCAGGAACAGCGCGTACCCGGCGGCCAGCAGCACCTCCAGGCTCGGCGGGCTCACTGGCGTTCCCCGGTCTCGGCCGGCTCGGTCACCTCGGTGAACAGGCCGGCGGTGGGCTCCTCGAGCGTCACCCGTGGGACGGTGTGCCGCACGCCGAGCCAGCACAGCCACAGCAGCGGCAGGGCGCCGCCGACGATGAACAGCACGTCGCCGGGCAGCCGCAGCCACTCGAACAGGGAGTTGATCGAGTTGGTGACGAACTTGAGCTGCCGGGCGTCGAAGTAGCTGTGGTTGATCGCCTCGTACAGCTGCAGCAGCCCCAGGGGGAACAGCGTGGCGAACACCATCCAGGCCAGGCCGAGGTTGGTCGACCAGAAGCTGAGCCTGGCGGCCCGCTCCGACCAGCGTTCCTCGGGGATCAGGTAGCGCAGGCAGAACAGCGCCAGCCCGATGGCGAGCATGCCGTACACGCCCATCATGGCGGCGTGGCCGTGGTTGGCGGTCAGGGCGGTGCCGATCTCGTAGTAGGAGACGATCGGCAGGTTGATCAGGAAGCCGAACACGCCGGCGCCGAGGAAGTCCCAGAAGCCGACCGAGACCAGGAACATCACCGCCCAGTGGTGCGGGAACGGCGTGCGTGACCTGGACTCCTGCCTGGCGCCGAGCTGCAGGAAGCTCCACGCCTCCACCGTGAGGAAGGTGAGCGGGATCACCTCGGCGGCCGAGAAGAACGCGCCGAGCGCCATGTGCTCGGCCGGCTCGCCGGAGAAGTACAGGTGGTGCATGGTGCCGATCACGCCGCCGGCCGAGTACAGCACGATGTCGAGGTAGATCACGGTGAGGGCGACACGCTCGCTTACCACCCCGAGCAGCACGAAGATGTAGGCGACCATGACGGTGGTGAACAGCTCCAGGAAGTCCTCCACCCACAGGTGCACCACCCAGAAACGCCAGAAGTCGGCGGTGGTGAAGGTCGAGGTCGGCTGGGCCAGCAGCCCGACCGCGTAGAAGGCGGGGATGGCCAGGGCGGCGAACAGGAACAGCCACGGCATGTTGCCGCGGTGCTCGCTGCGCAGGCGCACACGCAGCACCCGCCACAGCATGAACACCCAGGCGAACAGGCCGACCGACAGCAGGACCTGCCAGAAGCGGCCGAGGTCCAGGTACTCGAAGCCCTGGTTGCCGAACCAGCTCCACAGCCGCCGGATGCCGCCGAAGATGCCGGCCCACTCGCCGAACAGGCTGCCGAAGACCACCACCGCGAGCGCGCCGAGCAGGCCGAAGGCGAGCAGGCGCTGGCCGCGCGGCTCGTGCCCGGAGATCATCGGGGCCAGGAACAGCCCGGCGGCCAGGTAGGAGGTGGCCACCCAGAAGATCGTCAGCTGCACGTGCCAGGTCCGCACCAGGTTGTAGGGGAAGATGCGGGCCAGGTCGATGCCGAAGAAGTTGGTGAGGTCGGCCCGGTAGTGCTCGGCGGCCGCCCCGGCGATCGTCTGGATCACGAACAGCGCGGCCATCACCAGGAAGAACCAGGCGGTGGCGCGCTGCGCCGGGGTCAGCGCCACGTCGCTGGGCGCGCGGAAGGTCAGCGTCTGCTGCTCGCGCCCGTGCCAGCCGAGGAAGCGGTGGCGGCCGACCGCGCCGAACAGCAGGCCGATGCCGCCGAGCAGCGCCGCCAGCGACAGCATGCTCCAGATCACCGTGTTGGCGGTCGGCTGGTTGCCGACCAGCGCCTCCGGCGGCCAGTTGTTGGTGTAGGAGTAGCCCTTGCCGGGCCGGCGGGCCGCAGCCGCCCACGCCGACCAGCCGAAGTAGCCGCCTGGATCCAGCCCTTGGCCACCAGCAGGTCGCGCCGCCCAGTTGCCACCCGCATCCGCGTCCTCCCCGCCACGGCCTGGCGACACCCGGTTGACAGCCAGGCGGCCGGAGTCTACGCGATCAGCATCATCGTGACCATTCGTGCGCGCCGTCACCCGGACGGGGCCGCGGCGGCCGGCTCGCCAGGCCCCGGCGCTCCCCGTCCGCGCTCCCCGTCCGGGCTCCCCGTCCGGGCTATCCGTTCGGGCTATCCGTTCGGGGTGATGACCGCGCGCCCGTGCAGGGTGCCCGCGCGCATGCGCTCGTAGGCCTCGGCTGCCCGCTCGAGCGGGAAGCGCTCGACGTGGGCGCTGATCCGGCCGGCCTCGGCGAGGGCGACGACCTCCATCAGCTCGCTGCGCGAGCCCCAGTAGGGGATCGCCACGGCGCACTCCAGCGGCAGGGCGCCGAAGCGGACCGGCAGCGTCCCGCCGGCCAGCCCGGCCACGGTGAGGTGGCCCTGGGTGCGGGCGGCCGCGGCGGCCAGGGCCATGGTGGCGTCCGAGCCGACGAGGTCGAGGACCAGCTCGGCGCCCTGCCCGCGGGTCAGCTCGCGGATGCGGCCCGCGGCCTGGTCCCCGGCGAGCACGACCTCGTCGGCGCCGCCCTCGCGGGCCAGCGCAAGCTTCTCCTCGGCGGTGTCGACCGCCACGATCCGGGCCGGGCTGAGCACCCGCAGCAGCTGCACGGCCATGTGGCCGAGGCCGCCGACGCCGATCACCACCGCGGTCGCGCCGAGCACGAGCAGGTCGAGTGAGCGCTTGATCGCATGGTAGGGGGTGAGCCCCGCATCGGTCAGGGGCGCCGCCTCGCCCGGGTCGAGCGTGCCCAGCGGGACCAGGAACCGGTCCGAGGCCACCAGCATGAACTCGGCCATGCCGCCGTCCCGGCCCAGGCCCCCGCCGGCCGCGCCCAGCTCGGCCGCGCGCTCGCAGTAGTTCTCGACCCCCTGGCCCCTGGGCGCAGGCGTGGCAGCGACCGCAGCCCCAGGGCCCGTACACGGCGACCGCGTCGCCTTCCCGCCAGCCGCGCACCCCTGGGCCGAGGGCGGCGACCCACCCGGCGGTCTCGTGGCCGAGCGTGAAGGGCAGCTCGTAGGGCAGCGCGCCGGCCGGCCACTCCATGACGTGCAGGTCGGAGTGGCAGGCGCCGGCACCGCCGACCCTGATGAGCACCTCACCGGGACCGGGCTCTGGGACCGGGACGTCGCGCAGCTCCGCCGGCTGCTGCCAGGCGGTCATTTGTAGGGCCTTCATGCCGTCGTCTCCTCCGGTCGGTCGGACGGCCGGCTCGGGCGTGACGCAGCCGGTCCACCGATTGGCTAGATCTCTGCGCCGCGGCCGAAGAACTGGGTGTCCTCCCGCGACCCGCCCTGTCCTTCGCCGATCGTGCGGTAGTCGGCGACCAGCTCGATCGAGCGCAGGTACTTGACCATCTTGTAGCCCAGCTGGGTTTCCACCCGCAGCCGCAGCGGTGCGCCGTGCCGCAGCGGCAGCGGCTGGTCGTTGAGCTCGTAGGCGAGGATGGTCTGCCGATGATAGGCGAGGGTGGGGTCGATCACCTCGTAGAAGGGCTGGAGCGGCTTGCCGCCGTAGGTGTACTGCGCCAGCCCGTACGAGGTGAACTTGAGGTAGCGGGCCTCGGGCAGCGGCTCGCAGCGTGCCAGGAGCTCGCTCAGGCGGACGCCCCGCCACTTGCCCACGCCCGACCATCCCTGCACGCAGTTGTGCTTGGTGATCTGGACCTGACTGGGCATGGCCCGCAGCTCCTCCAGGGACAGGCACAGCGGATGCTTGACCAGTCCGCCGACGTCCAAGCGCCAGTCGCGGAAGCCGTTGCGGGCCAGGTCGGCGAACTCCGGTGACTCCTCCACTTTGGGGGGCGCCCCGTTGACCCAGTGGTAGGGGGAGATGTCGGCCTCCTGGTAGCGCTGGCCCGGGGCGAGGTGGTGGAGCGCGAGCTTGCGCACCGGCGCCTCGATCCGGTCCAGCGCGACCTGGACCCGGCGCTTGTGCCGCAGGGTGTACCAGGTGGCCCAGACGTTGACCGCCAGCACCACCAGCAGGGCGACGATGCCGATGCTCACGGCCAAGCCCAGCTTCTCCGGTGACCCGCCCAGCACGATGTTGGTGATGTTGTTGCGGGGGTGGACCAGCAGCACCAGGGCGGTGTGCGTCACCGTGAAGACCACGAACAGCACCATCCCCGCGAAGTGGAGGCTCCGCGCCGCCTGGCGGCCGCCGAAGAGCTTGATGTAGCCGGGGAAGCTGGCGGCGATGGCGGGTGACAATGCCGCGCCGGTGGCCAGCATGAGCGGCGCCAGCACGAACACGACGAAGGCGTAGGCCAGCTGCTGCAGCGCGTCGTAGGGGCGAAGTCGCTCAGCGGGGGCGCGTTCAGGCTCAGATAGGTCAGCAGGGAATGCCAGGCCCGGGGAACGACGTCCCAGGACGTCGGCAGCAGCCGTGACCACTCGCCGGTTGCGAACAGCAGCACCACGTAGACGAGGCCGGTGAGCAGCCACAGCGTGTTGGTCACGCCGTGCCAGTGCCGGCCCAGCCCCAGGTTCTTGCGGCCCGGCAGCGCCAGCCACGGGGACACGCTCAGCTCGTCCTCGCGGGCGGTGTAGATGACGTCCTCCCCGGTCGGCACCCGCTTCCTGGTGAACTTCAACCATTCCTTGCCGGGCGTGCAGCCGTCGTCGAAGTACAGGCGGGGATGCGAGGCCAGGATCTCGATGCCGCTGCGGACCAGCAGCGCCATGAACAACACGGTCAGGAAGTGGCTGAACCGCAGCCAGGCCGGAAACGCAACCGAGGCCGCCGCGAGGATGTGCTGCTCCACGCTCATCCCCCCGTTCTTGCGCTGAGAGGCTGAGAGGACGCCGTCGCCAAATTCGAAGGGGTGGGTTTCGGGCCGGTCGCGGGACACGTCACGCCATGGTATCCCCCAAGTCACGGCCGCAACGCCGGCGGCCGCACGGCGGGCCACGAGGGTCGACCGCCCTTCGGGACCGGCTCGGGCAGCGGCTGCGCGGGCCTGCCCGGCCCCGGGCCTGCCCGGACCGGTCAGGAGACCTGCTCGGCGCGCAGGTCCAGCAGCGCGTATGTGGGCGGGCGGGACGGCCCGGGCGCGTCGCAGCACAGCAGCCAGGCCTCGTCGGTCCGGGTGGCCCGCAGCCGCACCCGGTAGCGGCTGCCGGAGCGCCCGACGAACCACACGGTCGCCTCGCCGCCGGCGGCGCGCTCGCGGCGGGCGAGGACGAGGTCGTCGACGCCACGCAGCCCCGTGCGCTGGCGCAGCAGATGCTCGGCCGCCTGCACCACCGGCTCGTAGCAGGAGCGGCCCCGGTAGTGGTCCAGGTCGACGAGACCGCGCTCGTACAGCCCGGCCACCCGGGGGGCGGTGCGGGGGCCGACCCGGCCGAAGTACAGCCCGTCCGGGAAGCAGACCAGGTTGCCGGCGAACCGGTCCCCGCCCACATGCGAGCATTCCCAGACCCGCTCGCCGACCACCTCGTCGAGGGCGCGGGCCAGCGGCCGCCCGTAGGTGGCGCAGCAGCGGTCGTGCCGCCCGTTGGTGCAGGCCAGGTAGAGCGGCCGGGTGACGGGGTCGCCGAAGCCGGCCCGCTCGCCGGCGCCGAGCCGCGCCAGGTCGAGCTCGTCCAGCTCGGCCGGGCCGGCGAGCTGACGCCGCTCGACCCAGCGGGCGCGCAGCCCGGTGTGGGCGACAAAGCACTGGCGCGGGCCGGGCACGGCCCGGCCGAGCCGGCGGATGAGCAGCACCCGGACCCCGGCCCGCCGCGCCCGGGCGGCCAGCGTTCGGGCCGCGGCCCGGTCCAGCCGGCTCTCCAGCAGCGCGTCCCGTCCCCACGGTCCCGGCTGCTCGAGCAGCAGCCAGCTGCGCACCCGGGAGGCCGTGGCGAGCATGGGCTCGTCCCGGGCCAGGGAACGGCGTGTGCAGGTCGCCGGCTCAGGCAACAGGGACGGACTCCAGCATGCCCTCACGGATCAGCCGGCGCACGAGCACCAGCCGGCTCGCCTCGTCGAGCTGGCCGGCGAGCGCACCGACGGTGAACCGGTCGGCGGCCAGGATGGCGCGCAGCGCCGGCTCCAGGTGGGCCGGCAGGACGAGCTGCCGGTCACCCAACAGCACGGTCAGCTCGCCGCCGCCGGCGGCCAGCTGGCAGACCGAGCCGGGCCGCCGGCGCACGACGGTGGCGTCGGTGACGGTGTCCAGGGCGAGCAGCTGCTGGAGCTGGCCGGTCAGCAGCGGCGGCCGGCTGGCCAGGAACCGCCGCCGGGCGGCGTCGGCGACCCGGGCCGGGTCGAGCTTGCCCAGCCGCCCGGCGAGCTCGTCGAGCTGCTCGGCCACCCGGGCGACGAGCGCCTCGGGGTGGTCGGCGAACCCGACCGGCAGCGGCTCGGCGAACGCCTGGTCGGCGAGCACCTCGGCGACCGCGTCGCGCAGCACCTCCTCCCACCGGTAGGCGAGCACGCCGACGGTCAGGTGCACCGAGGCGGCGTCGGCGGTGCGGGCGGCGTGAGGGAAGCCGCGCGGCACGTACAGGCAGTCGCCGGGCGACAGGGTGGCGCCCACGAGCCGCTCGCCCGGGGCTGTGCCGGCCGGCCGGTACACCTCCCACTGCTTGCGGCCGTGGAGCTGGAGCACGAACACGTCGTGGCCGTCGGCGTGCACGCCCAGCCCGCGCGAGGCGGGCGGGGTGATGTAGGCGTTGGCCTGCACCGGATGGGTGAGGGACAGCTCCAGCTCGCGGCAGAAGCGCCCGAGCGGCAGCCAGTAGCGGTGCAGACTCTGCAGCACGATGGTCGCGCCGCCCTCGAACGCCGCGTACACGCGCCCGGGATCGGCGAGGTCGCGGACCGGCCGGCTGCCCATCCGGCCCGACTTGGTGTAGGTCGCCGGGTCGAGCGGCCGGCCGTCCTTGACCAGCCGGAACGCCGGCAGGCGCGGTTCGGTGGCCGACAGGATGTGGTCGACGTCGGCCAGGGAGAACAGGTCCGCGAACGCCGCCCGGTCCGCCCTGGGCCGGTACAGCGGGGCCCGCGCCCAGTGGCGCCGGGTGAACTGGCCGGCGTCGCCCACACACCGCCGCAGGGCGCCGTCACCCACCGCGCACCCCGCCGAGGGTGCGGGAAGGCCCGCTCACGCAGGCGAGCTGGGCCGGCCGGCTAGCGGTCGGTGCCGTCGGCATCGTCACCGGTGTCGGTCCCGTCGGCGTCCTCCCCGGTGTCCACGCGGTCGCCGGTGTCGGTCTCGTCGGTGGTGTCGCCGGTGTCGACGCCGTCGCCCGTCTCGGTGGTGTCGGCCCGGTCACCGGCGTCGACGCCGTCGGCGGCATCGCCGGTGTCGGTGCCGTCGGCGGTGTCGACCCCGTCGCCCGGCCCGGCCGTGTCGGTGCCGTCGGTGTCCTGGGTGGCTGCGGAGGCGGCCGGGTCACCGGGCCGTTCCGAGCCCGCCCAGACGGTCTTGATGTCCTGGTCCTCGAGACGTGTGCTGTCAGCGCTCATCGCAACCTCCGACGGCGGTGGCCGATCACGGCCGGGGCCGGTCGCGGCCCGGGGCGGTGGTCGGCCGGGCGGGATGCCGGACGCACCGACGCTACCATCACGCTGCGCGCGTTGGCAGCCCGGTCGTGGCAGCCTCGGCCGCCGTCCCGGTCACGAGCGGCTCGAGGCGATGGCCGGCTCCAGCGGCTGCTCGCGGTCCCGTACGGGGTCCCGTACGGCCACGGCATGCTGGCGGCGGTCGTGCAGTGCCAGCCCGAGCCAGGCCAGCCAGCCGGTCGCGACCACCAGCCAGAAGCTAACGCCCCGGTACAGCAGCACGGCGGCGCCGCTGGCGGCCGGCTCGCCGCCGTAGGCGACCAGGGTCAGCATCAGGCCGCCCTCGACCAGGCCGAGGCCGCCGGGGGTGATCGGCAGGGCGGCGAGCAGCTGGGCGCCGCCGTAGGCGAGCAGCACCCCACGCCAGGGCACCGGACCGCCGACGGCCAGGAACGCCGCCACCAGGCAGGCGCAGTCGGCGAGCCAGTTCAGGGCCGCGAACCCGCCGGCCGCCAGCCACGCCCGGCCGGAAGGACGCACCGCCTCGACGGAGGCGATCGCCCGCTCGGCCCCGCCCAGCAGGCGGCAGACGACGCCGGGCAGCAGGCGCCGACCCCGGGCGAGCACCCAGCCCAGCGCCCGGACCAGCACGGTCGGATAGCGGAACAGCACCGCGACCGCGAGCGCGCCGGTGAACACCACCAGCGCGGTGATGCGCAGCACCGGCCCCGGCCCGCCGCCGGCCAGCGCGACGCCTGCCAGCACCACCCCGGCCAGGGCGGCCACCGACCACGCGCCGCTGGCGAGCTGCACCCACGCCGCCACGACCCCGTCGACGCCGCGGCGGCGGTACTGCTGGAAGGCGTAGCCTTCCGAGACGGCCACCCCGGCGGGCAAGGAACGGGACAGGGCGTTGCTGGCCAGCGTGATCAGCGCCATCGTGCCCAGCCCGAGCCGGACCGCACCGATGCGCAGCAGCCAGCGCTGCAGCCGGGCCAGGGCCATGACCGAGCCGACCTGCGCGGCGATCGCGACCAGCAGCCAGCCCCAGTGCAGGTGGCCGAGCAGCGTGCCGACCGTGCCCATGCTGCCACGCCGGTGCAGCAGCACCACGCCGGCCAGGCCGACGCCGGCGACCTCCAGCGCGACGCGCACCAGCGCGGCGCGGTGCCGCCGTGCCCAGCCGGCCATGCCGCGGGCTGGGTGCCCCGCCAAGCGCCCCGCCGTGGCCGCCTCGGCCGGCCGAGGCCGGCTGTCTTCGGGACGGCACGGCCGCCCGCCCTGCTGCGCTCGATCCACCCGTCAGCGTCCTTTCCCGCCGGCGTCCTGCCGATGCGCTCTGCCCGTGCCGTCGCATCCGGCCGGCGGCGTCGTCGACCCGTCCGGCCGTCGCGTCCGTCCCGCCGGCGGCACCCGTCGTGCCGTCGTACTCCCGGTCGTCTCCCAACGGCCCGGCACCGTTACCGGCCTCAAGCCGCCGCGCGGCCCCCGGAGCCCGGGAGCTGGCGCTGCCTTGGGCAACACCCGAGGGAGCGGGCGCATTCCAAGGCGGCCGCATTCCCGCGGCCGCATTCCCGCGGCCGCATTCCCGGCGGCCGCGTCCAGGCGGCCGTA
>JBIOYL010000450.1:0-19876 GCA_044870185.1 Actinomycetes bacterium
GTGCGGATCGACGACGTGGGAGCCGGCGACGCCACGCCGGTGGAGGTGAGGTAGCCGAGTGGGCGTCCTGGAGATCCTGATCGTGGTGGTCGTGGTGCTGGTGGCCATCTCGGTCCTCGTCGTTGCCACCCGCCGACGACGCCGGCTGGACGCCGGCGGCGACGGTGGCACGGGCGTGCTCGACCGGGAGCCGGCGGTCGGCGAGGACGCCGGCGCCCCGCCGGGGCCGAGCCGCTCGGTCACCGACGTGACCCTGCCCGAGGACGAGCCGCCCGGCCCGGACGGCGGGACGACCACGGCGACGATCGAGCCCGAGGCCGAGGTGGTGGCGCCCCGGCGGCGCTTCCGCGACCGGCTCGGCCGCTCGCGCACGGCGCTCGCCCGCGGCCTGTCGGCGCTGCTGACCCGGGGCGCCGAGGACGACGAGGCCTGGGACGAGCTCGAGGAGGCGCTGCTCGGCGCCGACGTCGGCGTGGCCACCACCATGGACCTGGTCGGGCGGCTGCGGACCGAGGCCCGGCGCGAGCGGGCCGGCGGCGCCGAGATCCGGGAGCTGCTGCGCGCCGAGCTGCTGCGGGTGGTCGGCCACGCCGACCGCACGCTCGCGATCGACCTGCTCGAAGACGACGAGAAGCCCGCGATCCTGCTGGTCGTCGGGGTGAACGGCACCGGCAAGACGACCACGATCGGCAAGCTCGCCCTGGCGCTGGCCGAGGAGGGCAAGCAGAGCGTGCTGGTCGCCGCCGACACGTTCCGGGCCGCCGCCACCGAGCAGCTGGTGCTGTGGGGCCAGCGGGTCGGCGCGCCGGTGGTGCACCACCAGCAGGGCGCCGACCCGGCCGCGGTCGCCTTCGACGGGCTCGCCTCGGCCCGGGCCCGCCACGCCGACGTGCTGCTGGTCGACACCGCCGGCCGCCTGCACACCAAGACCAACCTGATGGAGGAGCTGCGCAAGCTGCGCCGGGTGCTCGAGCGGGAGGGCGGCCAGGTCCGCGAGGTGCTGCTCGTGCTGGATGCGACCATCGGCCAGAACGGCCTGGTCCAGGCGCGCCAGTTCACCGAGACGCTCGGCGTGACCGGCGTGGTGCTGACCAAGCTGGACGGCACCGCCAAGGGCGGCATCGTCGTCGCCGTCCAGCAGGAGCTCGGCATCCCGGTCAAGCTCGTCGGCCTCGGCGAGGGCCCGCACGACCTGGCGCCCTTCGACCCCGAGGCGTTCGTGGACGCCCTGCTCAGCGACGACGGCACCTCGTAGCGGTCCCCGCGACCGGGCGCGGCTGGTGGCGATCGCCTACGAGACCGGCCTGGTCACCCCCGGCTCGCCCTGAGCGCCGCGCGGGCGGGCTGCTCGGGTCCGCCGGCCGGCGTGCCGCCGGCCGGCACGCCGGGCAGGCGGACCCGGAAGGTGGCGCCCTGGCCGGGGGCCGAGGAGACCTCGATCGAGCCGGCCAGGGCGGTGACGAGCTGGCGGGTGATGTACAGGCCGAGGCCTATGCCGGCCCGGTGCTCGGCCGACGACCCGGCCTGGCGGAAGCGTTCGAACACGTGGGGGAGCTGGTCGGCCGGGATGCCCGGCCCCTGGTCGCTGACCTCGATCTCCAGGTCGCCGCCGGCCCGGGCGGCCGACACCCGCACCGGGCTGCCGGCCCCGTAGCGCAGGCCGTTGTCGACCAGGTTGCGCACGATCTGCGCGAGCCGGTCGGGGTCGGTGCGGATCAGCGGCAGGTCGTCGTCCAGCTCGAGCTCGACCGTGCCCGGCTCGGCAGCCCACTCCTCGGCGTACTCGGCCAGCAGCCTGGCCGGGTCCTCGACCTGGTCGGTGACCTCGAGCGTGCCCGACTGCATGCGCGACACGAGCAGAAGGTCCTCGACCAGGCGGGCCAGCCGGGCGGTCTGGCGGTCGATCACCTCGATGAAGTGCCGGTGCTGCTCGTCGTCGAGGTCGAGGTCGGGGCGCAGGAGCGTGCGGGTGAAGCCGCGGATCACCGTCAGCGGGGTGCGCAGCTCATGGGAGGTCATGGCCACGAAGTCGTCCTTCATGCGGTCGAGCTCCTGCAGCCGCGCGACGGTCTGCTCCTCCTGTTCGGACAGGCGGGCCCGCTCGATGACGATGGCGAGCTGGTCGGCGATGCGGGTGAGCTGGGCGACGTCGCCGTCACCGAACGCGCCCGGCCGGCTCGTCTCGGCGTTGAGCACCCCGAGGGTGCGGCCCTGCACCTGGACGGGCACGGCGAGCTCGGAGACCGTGCCGGGCCGCCAGTTGACCCGGTCCCCGCGGGCGATGCCGGACAGGTACGGCTGCCCGGTGTCGAGCACCTGGCTGGTGATCCCGCCGGTGCGGCCGACCGGGCGGCTGCGCACCAGCTCGGGCGGGAAGCCGTGGGCGCCCCGGACGCGCAGGCGCCCGTCGGGGTCCCCGGTGACGAAGCACAGCGTCTCGTAGCCGAGCGCCTTGGCCACCTCGGCCAGCATGCGGTCGAGCTTGTCCTCGAAGCTGCCGCCCTCTTCCAGGCTCACCACCACGGCCCGGTTGACCGCCTCGATCTCGCGCCGGGCGGCGCTCTCGCGGCCGGCCAGCGCGCGCTCCTTGGCGACCAGCAGGGCGTTGTCGACCACGATGGCCATCTGGTCGGCGAGCCGCTGCAGCCGGTGCAGGTCCTGCTCGTCGAAGGCGTTCGGCTTGGCCGACTCGACGTTGACGACCCCGAGCGTGCGCTGGGCGAAGCGCAGCGGCACGCACATCTCGGAGCGGCTCGCCGGGATGCCCGAGAAGTAGTCGGGGTGCTGCTCGGGGTGGTCGGTGAGCAGGACGGCCTCGCCGGAGGCGGCGACCACGCCCACGATGCTGCCGCGGCCGACCGGGAAGGTGAGCGCGGTCGTCCCCTGCCAGTCGCCGAACCAGGCGCGGCAGCGCAGCCGCTCGGGCCCGTCCAGCAGGAAGATGGCCATGTTGGGCAGGTCCAGCGAGCGGGCCACCGCCGAGGTCATCGCCAGCAGCACGCCGTCCAGGTCGCCGGGGTGGGCGATGCCGGCCAGGACCACGGTGGACAGGGCCTGGAACTCCTGGCGGATCCCGGCTTCGTGGCGGGCGGCGGCCTCGAGCTCGGCGGTCCGCAGGGCCGCCGCGCGCTCGCCGCGTGCCATGGTCCGCTCGATGGCGACCATGACCAGGGTCGCGCCGACCAGGTTCAGCCCGTGCATGAAGAGCTCGTCCTGCGGCGTGAAGGCCGGTGGCCCGTGACGCTCGACGATGCCGTAGAGCGCCAGCCCGGCCAGGGCGGCCGCGCCGGCCACGATCCCGGCGGCGGTCCCCTCGGCCAGGACGCCCTCCACCGGCATCCAGCCGAGCAGGACCCAGAACTCCCCGCTCGACGACTGTGCCAGGGCGACGACGGCGACCAGGATGAGCAGCGTGTCCAGCCCCAGCAGCAGCCGCCCGCAGCTGCGCACATCCCGGCCGCGGCCGGCCGCGGTCAGCCGGTACTGGACCAGGTTGACCAGCGCGACCAGGGCGGCGACGCCCAGCGCGACGCCGAGCAGGGGCGACGGTCGCCGCCCGAGCTCGAACGCGAGCAGCATGGCCAGGACCAGGACACCGATCCAGCGGCCGACGACGAGCGCTCTGGCCCGTCTGATCACTGCCGCCTGGCGACCCATGTCGTGGTTCCTTGCCGTGCCGGAGCTGGGGTGCGCATGGCGCGGCTTCGAGCTGGCGGCCCCAAGGCGCGAGCCTTCGGCCCTGCGGCCCCGAGGGCGCGCCGGGCGGCCCGTTACCGACGCTATGCTTAACCGGTCGAGCGATGCTATCCCGCCATCGGGGCAGGAAGGAAACACACGACGTGTTCGAGACCCTCGCTGACCGCCTCGCAGAGGTCTTCTCCAAGCTGCGCGGCCACGGCCGGCTGTCGGAGGCGCAGGTCGACGCCGCCCTCCGGGAGGTCCGCCTCGCCCTGCTGGAGGCGGACGTCAACTTCAAGGTCGTCAAGGAGTTCGTGGCCCGGGTGCGCGCGCGGGCGGTCGGCGAGGAGGTGATGAAGAGCCTCACCCCCGCCCAGCAGGTCGTCAAGATCGTCCACGACGAGCTCATCACCACCCTCGGCGAGCGCAACGTGCCGCTGACGTTCGCCCCCCGGCCGCCGACGGTGATCCTGATGGCCGGCCTGCAGGGCTCCGGCAAGACGACCACCGCGGCCAAGCTGGCCAGGTGGCTGGCCGGCAAGGGGCGCAAGCCCATGCTGGTCGCCGCCGACCTGCAGCGCCCGGCGGCCGTGAAGCAGCTCCAGGTCCTCGGCGAGCAGGTCAAGGTGCCCGTGTACGCGCCCGAGTCCGGCTCGGGCCGGGGCGACCCGGTCGCCGTGGCGCTGGGGGCGCGGGCCGAGGCCGAGCGCACCGGCCGCGACGTCGTGATCGTGGACACGGCCGGCCGGCTGGCCATCGACGCCGAGATGATGGCCCAGGCCGCCGCCATCCGCGACGCGGTCGACCCGGCCGAGGTGCTGCTGGTCGTCGACGCCATGACCGGCCAGGACGCCGTGCAGACGGCGCTGGCCTTCCAGGAGGGCGTGGACACGACCGGCGTGGTGCTCACCAAGCTCGACGGCGACGCCCGCGGCGGCGCCGCGCTGTCCATCCGCTCGGTCACCGGCCGCCCCATCAAGTTCGCCGCCACCGGCGAGAAGCTCGCCGACTTCGACGCGTTCCACCCCGACCGGCTGGCCGGCCGCATCCTCGGCATGGGTGACGTGCTGACGCTCATCGAGCGGGCCGAGGAGCTGGTCGACCGCCAAGAGGCCGAGGTGATGGAGCGCAAGCTGCGCGAGGCCTCGTTCACCCTCGACGACTTCCTGAGCCAGCTCCAGCAGGTCAAGAAGATGGGCCCGCTGAGCCAGGTGCTCGGCATGCTGCCGGGCATGTCCCAGCAGCTCAAGGGTGTCGAGGTCGACGACCGGGACCTGGCCCGGGTGGAGGCCATCATCCGCTCCATGACCCCGGCCGAGCGCAACAACCCCAAGCTCCTCAACGGCTCCCGCCGAGCCCGCATCGCCCGCGGCTCGGGCACCACCACCCAGCAGGTGAACGCGCTCATCCGCCAGTTCGAGGAGGCGCGCAAGATGATGCGCTCGCTCGCGTCGATGAGCCCCAAGCGCCTGCGCAAGATGGGGCTGGGCCGCTGAGCATGCGGCGACAGCGCTGGGCCGCTGAGCGTGCCGGCGCGACGGTGCTACAGTTCCTGGTCGCGCCGGTTGCCGTCGGCGCAGGTCCCAAACGCTGGCGCAGCAGGGGCGGCAGACCCGTACGCACGGGCGGCCACCTTGGAAAGGAGTTCCCGCTCGTATGGCTGTGAAGATCCGCCTCATGCGCATGGGCGCGAAGAAGGCGCCGTACTACCGCGTCGTGGTCGCCGACTCGCGCAGCCCACGTGACGGCCGCTTCATCGAGAACATCGGCATCTACCACCCCCGCAGCGAGCCGTCGCGGGTCGAGATCGACACCGACAAGGCGCGCGGCTGGCTGGCCAAGGGCGCCCAGCCGACCGACGCGGTGGCCAACCTGCTGGCCATCGCCGGCGTCGAGGGGCTGGCCGAGCGCAAGGCGGCCGTCAAGGCCCGGCGGGCCAGGCGGCACGCGGCCGACAAGTCGTAGCCGCCCGTGCGCGACGTCGTCGCCTATCTGGCCAGGGCGCTGGTCGACGATCCCGACCGGGTGACCGTCGAGGAGCTCGAGGGCGCGCGCAGCGTCACCTACGAGGTGCGGGCCGCGCCCGCGGACGTCGGCAAGCTGATCGGCCGGGGCGGGCACACCGTCAAGGCGCTGCGCCGGGTGGTCAAGGCGGTCGCCCCGCCCGGCCGGCGGGTCGAGGTCGAGGTGCTCGCCGAGGACGAATGAGCGCCGGGTCCGTTCCTGCCCGCCGCGGCCAGGACGCGCCGCCCAGCGTCCGATGAGCGCGGCGCGTCCCGGCCATCCCGCTCCGGCGCGGCTCGTCGTCGGCCGCGTGCTGCGCCCGCACGGGGTGCGCGGCGAGGTGGTCGCCGAGGTGCTCTCGGACGCGCCCGACCGCTTCGCCCCCGGCGCCGAGCTGGTGGCCGGCGACCCCGACGCGGGCGAGCCGCTCCGCCCCCTGCGGGTCGCCGCCTCGCGGCTGCACCGGGGCCGCCTGCTGCTGCGCTTCGCCGGGGTCGAGGACCGCGACGCCGCCGAGCCGCTGCGCTCGGCGCTGCTGTCGATCCCGCTGCAGGCGGCCCGGCCGCTGGCGCCCGACGAGTTCTGGCCCCACCAGCTCGTCGGGCTCACCGTGCTGGACACCCAGGGCAGCGAGCGCGGCACGGTGACCGACGTCGTCGGGGGCGGCGCCCACGACCTGCTCGAGGTGCGGCTGGCGGACGGCCGCACCGCCCTGGTCCCGGCCGTCGCCGCCTTGGTGACGGTCGACCTGGCCGCCGGCCGGGTGGTCGTCGACGCCCCGCCCGGGCTGCTCGACGGGCAGGGGTGAGCCGCCGTGCTCGTGGACGTCATCACCATCTTCCCCGACTTCTTCGTCTCACCGTTGGCCACCGGCCTGCTCGGCAAGGCCGGCGAGCGGGGGCTGGTGACCGTGCGCCGCCACGACCTGCGGACCTGGACCAGCGACCGGCACCGCAGCGTCGACGACGCCCCGTTCGGGGGCGGCGCCGGGATGGTCATGACCCCGGGCCCCTGGTTCCAGGCGCTGGACGCCATGCAGGCCGAGGGGCCCGCCCACGTGATCCTGCTCGCCCCGGACGGCGACCGCTTCGACCAGCAGGCGGCCGCCCGGCTCGCCCGCGAGCCGCGCCTGGTGCTGTGCTGCGGGCGCTACGAGGGGATCGACGAGCGGGTGCGCACCCGCACGCACGAGGTGCTGTCGATCGGGGACGTGGTGCTGGCCGGCGGGGAGACGGCGGCGCTCGTCGTGCTCGACGCCGTGGCCCGCCTGGTGCCCGGGGTCATGGGCAACCTGCGCTCGGCCGCCGACGAGTCGTTCGCGCACGGCCTGCTCGAGTACCCGCAGTACACCCGCCCGGCCGTCTACCGCGGCCTGGCGGTGCCGGAGGTGCTACGCTCCGGCAACCACGCCGAGATCGCCCGCTGGCGGCGGGCCCAGGCGGTCGAGCGCACCCGCCGGCGCCGGCCGGACCTGCTGGCCCGGGCAGATCTGACCGGCGAGGAGCGCCGGCGGCTCGGCCTGCCGACCTGACCGGCGAGGAGTGCCGGCGGTCCCTCCGTGGAGCCAACTGCGGCGAGCGTGTTACGCTGCCGGTTGGCCGCCACAGCCTGCGTGCGCCCAAACCTTCGAAGGAGCTTTCTTCCCATGCAGACCACCGACGTGGTCGAGCGCGCCCAATTGCGCGACGACCTGCCAGACTTCCGGCCGGGGGACACCATCAAGGTGCACGTACGGGTCGTCGAGGGGAACCGCGAGCGCATCCAGGTCTTCCAGGGCTTCGTCCTGCGCCGCCAGGGCGGTGGGGTGCGGGAGACCTTCACGGTGCGCAAGGTGTCGTTCGGCGTCGGCGTCGAGCGCACCTTCCCGGTCCACTCGCCGAGCATCGCCAAGATCGAGCTCGTCACGCGCGGGGACGTGCGCCGGGCCAAGCTCTACTACCTGCGCGATCGTGTCGGCAAGGCCGCGAAGATCAAGGAGAAGCGCAGCCCGTCCCGCCCATGACCGAGCCGACGGGCGAGCGCGAGCAGGACGGCCAGGTCGGCGCGCCCACCGCCGGGCCGGCGGCGCCGGGCCCGTCCCGACCGCCGCCCGCCCCGCCCCCGGCCAAGGCCGGCAAGGAAAAAAAGGACAAGCCGTCCGGCCCGCTCGCGGTCGTCCGCGAGACGGTCGTGCTCGTGGTGCTGGCCGTCCTGCTCGCGGTCGTGTTCAAGACGTTCCTGGTCCAGGCCTTCTACATCCCCTCGCAGTCCATGGAGCCGACCCTGGAGGTCTCCGACCGCGTGCTGGTCGAGAAGCTGTCCTACCGCTTCGGCAAGGTGCAGCGCGGCGACGTGATCGTCTTCGTCCACGACGAGGGGCTCCCCCCCGAGTCGTCGAACCCGGTCAGCCGCTTCTTCGTGGACTTGGGGCAGGCCGTCGGCCTCGCCAAGCCGAGCGAGCGCGACTACATCAAGCGGGTCATGGGGCTGCCCGGCGACCGGCTGTCATGCCAGGGCGGCAACCTGTACCGCAACGGCCAGCAGGTGGCCGAGCCCTACCTGCAGGCCGGCACGCACACCGACTGCAGTCCGGTCACGGTCCCGCCCGGCAAGCTGTTCGTCATGGGCGACAACCGGACCGACTCGCAGGACTCCCGCTACTTCGGCCCGATCGGCCGCTCGACCGTGGTCGGCCGGGCCTTCGTGCGCATCTGGCCGTTGGGCCACACCGGCTGGCTGCGCCGCGACCGCTGACGCGGCGGCAGGCCCGCACCCCGGGGCGGCCTTGGTACGGTCCCCGCAGTACACTCCTGCCGTGCTTGCCACCGCCGAGTTCGAAGACCGCCTCCGAGCCGCCGGCTTCGGCCGCGTGGCCGGCGTGGACGAGGCCGGCCGGGGAGCCCTGGCCGGCCCGTTGGTCGCCGCGGCTGTGATCCTGCCCCAGGCGTGCGGGATCGAGGGCCTGGCCGACTCCAAGCTGCTCACCCCGGCCCGCCGGGCCGAGCTGGCCGCCGAGATCCGCGCATGCGCGCTCGCCCTCTGCGTGGTCCGGGTCGGCCCGGAGACCATCGACCGGATCGGCCTCCACCGCGCGAACCTGGCCCTCAACGCGCGGGCCCTGCGCATGCTGCCCGGTGGCTACGACTATGCGCTCGCCGACGGGTTCCCCATCACCGGGCTGGCCGAGCCCGTGCTCGGCGTCCGCAAGGGCGACCAGGTGGTCGCCTGTGTGGCGGCTGCCTCCATCATCGCCAAGGTGTGCCGGGACCGGATCATGGTGGGCGCCGCCCGCCGCTATCCCGGGTACGGCTTCGAGCGCCACAAGGGGTATGGCACCGACGGGCACTGGGCGGCGCTGCGCGCGCTGGGGCCGTCGGCCTACCATCGGCGTTCCTTCGCCGGGGTGGTCGACCCGTGGGCCGTCCGGCCGCCGACAGCGCCTGGGGAGATCTGGGGGGCCCCGCAGCGGTGCTGCGAGGCTCGGCAGGACGCCCCGGCGGAGGATGCCTTCTTCGATCGGGATCTGGACGACGTGGACGTGCGGGAACTGGAGGGGCGATGAGCGCCGAGGACCTGGAGCGCTATGAAGCCGACATGGAGCTCCAGCTCTACCAGGAGTACCGGGACGTGCTCGGCATGTTCCAGTACGTGGTCGAGACCGAGCGACGCTTCTACCTGGCCAACAAGGTCGACCTGCAGGTACGCAACCAGGACACCGACGTCTACTTCGACCTCACCATGACCGACGCCTGGGTGTGGGACATGTACCGTCCGGCACGCTTCGTCCAGAAGGTGCGTGTCGTCACGTTCAAGGATGTCAACATCGAGGAGCTGTCGAAGCCGGACCTCCAGTGACAGATAGGACGACCGTGGGATTCAACGCCACCCGGCGCTACCGGGACAAGAAGACGGTGGACATCGCGATCCTGATCGCCGCCGTCGTGCTCGTGGGTGGCCTGCTGGCCTGGGTGCTGGCCGCCGGCGGCCGCTGACCGCCGCCGATCGTCCGCCCGCCTGGCCTTGCGGGCGTGATCCCCGGCTTCCTCTGGCGCTGCCGGGCCGTCCTCGGCGTGACGCTCGAGCCGGCACCGGCGTTGTCCACAATCTGGCCGCCGACGCCCCGCTCACCTCGGCAGCGTCGTACGGTGCCGGCATGTCGCTCCAGGAACCAGACGGCGCGCCGCGGACACGATCCGCGTGCGTTGGCGGGCGGGCCGCGGACATCCGGGCCGGGCCCACCGTGCGCCTTCCACCCGGGCGGGCCGCGGACATCCGGCCAGGGCGGGCCGCGGACATCCGGGCCGGGCGGGGCACCGGGCGGGTGCTGCTCGGGCGCAGCGGCGAGGACCTCGCCTGCGAGGCGCTGGAAGCAGCCGGCCTGCGGGTCGTCGCCCGCAACTGGCGCTGCCGGGCGGGCGAGATCGACGTCGTCGCCGCCGGTCCAGGGCTGCTCGTCTTCTGTGAGGTCAAGACCAGGCGCAGCAGCGGCTACGGCACCCCGGCGGCCGCCGTCACCGGGCGGAAGCGGGCGCGCCTGCGGCTGCTCGCCACCGCGTTCCTCGCCGCCAACCCGCGCCGGCCGAGCCGGATCCGCTTCGACGTGGTCACCGTGACCTGGCCTCGCGGCGGGGGCCCGGCGGTCGAGCACCTGCAGGGGGCCTTCTAGTGCTGGCTCGGCTTGCTACCACCACGCTGGTCGGCCTGACCGCCCATCCGGTCGGCGTCGAGGTCGACATCGGCCGTGGGCTGCCCACGGTGACCGTGGTCGGGCTCGGTGACACGTCCGTGCTGGAGGCGCGCGACCGCATCCGGGCCGCCTTCGGCAACGCCGGCTACGACTGGCCGGACCGGCGCGTGACGATCTCGCTGCCACCCGCCGACCTGCCCAAGCAAGGCTCCGGCTTCGACCTTCCGATCGCGATCGGGCTGCTCGCCGCGGCCGGGCTGGTGCCGCCGCCCGCCGTCGACGGGTTGTGGGCGATCGGCGAGCTCGGCCTTGGCGGCGACGTGCGCGGCGTTCGCGGGGTGCTGGCGTCGGCGCTCGCCGCCCGCGCGGCCGCCGCCCGCCTGCTGCTCGTCCCCGGCGCCAACTTGGCCGAGGCGGCGCTCGTCCCCGGGCTGCGGGTCGCCGGCGCCGCCTCGCTGCGCCAGGTGGGGGAGTGGCTGCACGGCGACGGCCGGCTGGACGCGCCCGGGCCGGCCCGCGTCGCCGAGCCGCCCGCCGTCCCCGATCTGGTGGACGTGCGTGGTCAGGGCGCCGCCAGGCGCGCGCTCGAGATCGCCGCGGCCGGCGGGCACAACCTGCTCATGGTCGGCCCGCCGGGCGCCGGCAAGACGATGCTGGCGCGGCGCCTGGCCGGCCTGCTGCCCGACCTGGAGCGGGACGAGGCGCTGGAGGTGACCCAGGTGTACTCGGCCGCCGGGCTGCTCTCGCCGGACGCCCCGCTGGTCGCCGCGCGGCCCTTCCGCGCCCCGCACGCCAGCATCTCCGTGGCCGGCCTGATCGGCGGGGGCTCCCGCATCCCGCGTCCCGGGGAGGCGTCGCTGGCCCATCGCGGCGTGCTGTTCCTGGACGAGCTGGCGGAGTTCTCACGTGCCGCCTGTGAGGCGCTGCGCCAGCCGCTCGAGGACGGCGCGGTCACCGTCGTCCGCGCGGCGGCGGCGGTGCGCTTCCCGGCTCGCTTCGCCCTGGTCGGGGCGGCCAACCCGTGTCCCTGCGGATACCTCGGCGACCCGTCCCGGCCATGCCGGTGCGGTCCCGAGGACCTGCGCCGGTACGCCCGGCGCCTGTCCGGCCCGCTGCTGGACCGCATCGACTGCTACGTCCGGGTCGAGCGGCTGGCCGCCGCCGAGCTCGACGGGCCCGCGACGGGCGAGCCGTCGGCCGCGGTGCGGGCCCGGGTCGCCGCCGCGCGCGCCGTGCAGCTTGCACGCTCGGGCGTGGAGAACGCCCGCCTGCCCACGGCCGAGCTCGGCGTGGCCTGCGAGCCGACCCGGGCGGCGAGCCGCACGCTCGCCACGGCGGTCGACCGCCTCGGGCTCACCGCCCGCGGCTACCATCGGGCGCTGCGCGTGGCCCGGACCGTCGCCGACCTCGACGGCGGCCTGCGCGTCGACGAGCAGCACGTGCGCGAGGCGCTCGGTCTGCGCCACCTTCCCGTGACCCACGACCCCGAGGCCGGTGCCGCATGACCTCCGCCCGGCCGCGCACCCACCCGCCTGCATGGTGGTCGGCTGACCGGCCGATCGGTGAGGTGCTGCTCGCCCTGGCCGCGACGCCCGGCCCGTTGCCGGCGGACAACGCGGCACGTCTGGCCGGGGGACGGTCGCCGGCCGAGCTGCTGCGCCCGGACAGCCCCGATCCGCGACTGGTCGCCGGCCGCCTGGGCGCGCTCGGCATCCGCTTCCTCACGCCGGACAGCCCCGACTGGCCGCTGCATGCAGCTCCGCCCGACCCGCCATGCGGTTGGCTGTTCGTCGCCGGCTCGGCGCCGACCGGCCCAGGGCGGGCCGTCGCCGTGGTCGGCGGCCGGCGCGCCTCCCCGCTGCGCCGGGCGGCCGCCCGAGCCCTCGCCGCCGGGCTCGTCGCCGCCGGCCGCTCGATCGTCAGCGGGGGAGCGATCGGCGTGGACGCCGCTGCCCACGCGGGCGCGCTCGACGCCGGCGGGCATACGGTCGCGGTGCTCGGCTGCGGCCTCGACGTCGCCTATCCCAGAGCCAACGCGACGCTGTTCCGCCGGATCCTGGACGCCGGCGGCTCGCTCGTCAGCGAGCACCCGCCCGGCGCCCGCCCGCGGCCGGCCCACTTCATCCCGCGCAACCGGCTGATCGCGGCGCTGGCCGCGGCGGTCGTGGTGGTGGAGGCGGCGGTCGGCTCGGGCAGCCTGTCGACCGCCCGGGCGGCAGGCTCGCGCGGCCCGGGCCGGGTGATGGCCGTGCCCGGCGCTCCCTGGGACCTGGGCGCGGCCGGCTGCAACGACCTCATCCGGGATGGTGCCACGCTGGTCCGAGGGCTGGACGACGTGCTCGACGAGCTCGGCCTGGCGGCCGTCGGTGGGCCGGGTGGGCTGCCCCGGCGTCCGTGGCCGTCCGGCGCCGACCCGGCCGCCAGGGCCGTGTTCGGAGCCCTCGCCGACGGCCGGCTCGTCACGCTCCCGGAGCTGTCGGAGGCGACCGGCCTGGCACCGTCGGCGCTCGCCGGCGCCACCCTCGAGCTCGAGCTGGCCGGCCTGGTGCGCCGCTCGGCCGGCGGTGTGCAGGCGATCGCCCTGCCGATCGAGGCGGAGACACCCTCTGCGGGGGCGGTGTCGTGACGCCCCGGCCGGCAACCGCCGGGCCGGCCGCCTCGGCCCACCGACGGCCACGAGGCGCCAATCCGCCATGGTGGTTGAGCAGCCGCTGGTTGGGCTCGATCATGGCGCCATGGCGGACAACCCGATTGCCCAGGAGCTCGCATCCCCGGCGCAGCGTGCGCTGGACGCGTTCATGGCCCACCTGCGCGACGAGCGTGGGCTGGCGGCGAATACGGTCGCCGCCTACCGGCGGGACCTGACCCAGTTCTTCCAATTCGCCGCCCGCGCCGGGGTCACCGACCCGACCGAGGTCGATCCGCTGCTGCTGCGCAGCTTCCTGGCGCTGCAGCGGACGCGCGGGCAGGCGGCCGCCTCGCTTGCCCGCAAGGGGGCGGCGCTGCGGTCCTGCTTCCGCTACCTCGCCCGGCGTGGCCTAGTGGCCACCGACCCGGCCGTCGACCTGGGCACGCCCAAGGGGCCCCGCCGTCTTCCGGTCGTGCTGAAGCAGCGTCAGGTGGACGAGCTGCTCGACCGGCCGGACACCGCCGACCCGGTCGGCCTGCGCGACCGGGCCATCCTCGAGCTCCTGTACGCCACCGGCATTCGCGTCGGGGAGCTGTGCGGCCTGCACCTGCACGACGTCGACCTGGCCGCCGAGAGCGTGCGGGTGCTCGGAAAGGGGGGCAGGGAGCGGGTGGTCCCGTTCGGCGAGCCGGCCCGGTCGGCGCTGCTGGCCTATCTGGCCGGTGGGCGCGCAGCCATGCTGCCCGGCCCGCGGGCTGCGATCCCGGTCCGGGATCGGACGGCGCTGTTCTTCAACCGGCGCGGCAAACCGATGACGCCTCGGGACGTACGCGGGATGCTCGAGCGCTATCTGGTCGGGGCCGACGCCCCGCCCGGCACCAGCCCGCACACGCTCCGGCACAGCTTCGCCACCCATCTGCTGGAGGGGGGCGCCGACCTGCGGGCCGTGCAGGAGCTGCTCGGCCACGTCGCCCTCACCACCACCCAGACCTACACCCACCTGTCGAACGAGCGGCTCCGTCACGTCTACGAGCAGGCCCACCCGCGCGCCTGACGGCCTCGCCGCCGCGCCTGCCGCAGGCCGCAGAGGCGTGCGGTTGTCCACAATCGTCCTTCGCGTCCCCGCGCCGGCCACGTCACGAGCTAGGGTCGGCCGTCCGAACGCCCAAGCCGGCCCGGTCGTGCTCGCCAGGCTCGAGGCTTCCGCCGCTCCTTCAGCGATGGCAGCGCTCGAGCTGTGGGCCGATCGGCCGGTGACCGAGCCGATGGAGGTCGAGCCGATCGTGCACGCCGCCGTTGCCGTCCTGCTGACCGCCCTGCTCACCGGGGCGGCCGTGCCCGCATCACCCGCCCACCCCGCCACCGCGGCCCGGGCCGGGCCGAACACGCCGATCTGGCTCTGGGCTCCCCACGCCCCGGTCATGCCGGGCCGGCCCGGGCCACCCGGCGACCCGGTGGGCGCCACCGCCCGTGCTCCCGCACAAGCCGCCGCGCCAGGAGCTGCCCGGATCGCCGCATCTGTCGCGGCCCGGCGCTTGGAGCGGGTGCCGCTGCTGCGGGCCCCGGTCGCCGGACCGATCGTCCGCGGCTTCGAAGCACCGGCCGGCCCGTACGGCCCCGGGCACCGGGGCGTCGACTTCGGCGTCGCCCTGGGCACCCGGGTGCTGGCCCCCGCGGCCGGGCGGGTCATCTTCGCCGGCACGGTCGCCGGCCTTGCCTGGATGGCCGTCGAGGTGGCACCCGGCGTGGTCGTCAGCCTGGGGCCGCTCGCCGGCCCGCTGCCGACACCCGGCACGACGCTCGCCGCAGGCGCGCCGGCCGGCGCGGTCGCCCCCGGTCACGACGGGACGCTCCACCTTGGGCTGCGGATCGACGGCTCCTACGTCGACCCGCTGCCCTATCTGGCCGGCAACGGCCCGCCCCGCCTGGCGCCCCTGCGCGACCCCGGCGGCCTGCCTGCCTGAGTCGGCCGCTCGGGGCCGGCGGTGGACCTGTGCTATCGTCATCGTTGGCCTGGTTACCCCAGGATCATTACGCGCGCCTGCCGACGGGTCCACGGCGGTGCCTGTGCCGAATACCTCGGCGCGGGTCAGAGGTCCCGGCAGCCCCCCACGTCCGACGACCGTGGGGACAGACGCGGGCGCAGGCGGCAACCGTACGATCAGGGAGGACACGTTGGCAGTCGTCACCATGCGCCAGCTGCTCGAAGCGGGCGTCCACTTCGGCCACCAGACCCGCCGCTGGAACCCCAAGATGAAGCGGTTCATCTACGGGGAGCGCAACGGCATCTACATCATCGACCTGCAGAAGACCGCCGGTGCGATCGAGACCGCCTACGCGTTCGTGCGCGACACCGTGGCCAAGGGCGGCAACGTCCTGTTCGTCGGCACCAAAAAGCAGGCGCAGGAGTCGATCAAGACCCAGGCCGAGCGGGTTTCCATGCCCTACGTGAACTACCGCTGGCTCGGCGGGATGCTCACCAACTTCACCACCATCTACAAGCGCCTTCAGCGCCTGAAGGAGCTCGAGGCGATGGTCGAGACCGGCGCGACCGAGATGCTGCCCAAAAAGGAAGTGCTCAAGCTCCAGCACGAGCTCGACAAGCTCCGGCGCAACCTGGGCGGCATCCGCGACATGACCCGCCTGCCGGCCGCCATCTGGGTCGTCGACACCCGCAAGGAGCACATCGCGGTCACCGAGGCGCGCAAGCTCGGCATCCCGGTCGTCGCCATCCTGGACACCAACTGCGACCCGGACGAAGTCGACTATCCGATCCCGGGCAACGACGACGCGATCCGGTCCGGCAGCCTGCTCACCCGCATCGTGGCCGACGCGGTGGCCGAGGGGCTGCGCCTGCGCAGCGTCTACGGCGCCGAGCCAGGCGCCCGCGAGGGGGTGGGTCCGCAGATCGCCGCCAGCCCGGTCGACGAGGAGCCGCTGGCCGAATGGGAGCGCGAGCTGCTCGAGGCCGACGGCGCCGAACGGGACAGCGCGGCGGCTGCCGCGGCCGAGCCGGCGGCGCAGGCCGAGCGCGAGACGGCGGCATCCGCCGAGCCACTGCCCAGGCCCACCGAGCCGACAGGCGACCGAGGCGCCGGGCGCCGCCCAACCGGGCGAGGAGCCGGGCCCCGCCGGGCCGGTCGAGGTCGATGCCATCAGGCCGGCCGACGAGGCGACCGATCCGACCGACGAGCAGCGCGAGCCACACGCCTGAGCCGCACCACCACCGTCGACTCGGCTTGCCCCGGCCAGGGGGGCGAGCCGGCACGAAGGAGCACCGCCACGTGGAGATCACGGCCGCACAAGTCAAGGCCCTGCGCGAGGCCACCGGCGCCGGCATGATGGACTGCAAGAAAGCCCTGCAGGATGCCGATGGCGACATGGAGCGGGCCAAGACGATCCTGCGCGAGAGGGGCCTTGCCCGCCTCGGCCGGCGCGCCGGCCGGACCACCGAGCAGGGCCTGGTCGAGGCGTACCTGCACACGCCCGACCCGAACCTGCCGCCCAAGCTCGGCGTGCTCGTCGAGCTCGACTGCGAGACCGACTTCGTCGCCAAGACCGAGGAGTTCCGGGCCATCGCCCGCGGCATCGCGCTGCACATCGCGGCCGCCGACCCCGCCTACCTCGGCCGCGACGACATCCCGGCCGACGTGCTCGAGCGGGAGCGGGAAATCTACGTCAAGCAGGCCGAGGGCAGGCCGGCGCACGTCGTCGACCGGATCGTCGAGGGCAAGCTCAGGGACTACTACAAGCAGGTCGTGCTGCTCGACCAGGAGTATGTGCGCGACCCGACCCAGACCATCCAGCAGCTCCTCGACGGCTACGCCGCGAAGGTCGGCGAGAAGCTGGTCCTGCGCCGCTTCGCCCGCTTCAAGGTCGGGGAGGGCGTCTAGCCCGCCGATCGGCCGGCAGCAAGGCAGGGCCGGCAAGCAAGAGACGGCCGGCAGCAGGGGAACGGGCCGGCAAGCCAGGACCGGACGGACCGGGCGGGCGCGGTCGGCGCAGGGTGCCACGGCCACGAGGGAGGTGTCCCGGTGAGTCGAGAGGAGCCGAGTGGCGGGCGGGGCCGGCCGCCGGCGACGGCCGAGCGAGGAGGACGCGAGGAGGGGATGGGGTGGCCTTCGTGATGGCTGGCGACGGACCGGTCGCGGACCTGGGCTACGACAAGCCAACCTACGGGCGGGTGCTGCTCAAGCTCTCCGGTGAGGCGTTCGCGGAGGACTGGTCGGGCTTCGGGCTCGACTACGCCAAGCTCGACAACGTGGCCCGCCAGCTCGTCGAGGTCCTCGACCTGGGCGTGCAGGTCGCCATCGTGGTCGGCGGGGGGAACTTCCTGCGCGGGCCGGCGGCCGAGGCGGCCGGCATGGACCGGCCCACGGCCGACTACATGGGCATGCTGGGCACGGTCATGAACTGCTTGGCGCTGCAGGACGCGCTGGAGCGCCACGGCGTCATCACGCGCGTCCAGACGGCGATCCAGATGACCCAGATCGCCGAGCCCTACATCCCCCGGCGCGCGGTGCGCCACCTCGAGAAGGGCCGCGTGGTGATCTTCGGGGCCGGGATGGGCGCGCCCTACTTCTCGACCGACACCACCGCCGCCCAGCGGGCGCTGGAGACGGGGGCGGAGGTCATCCTGATGGCCAAGAACGGGGTGGACGGCGTCTACGAGGCCGATCCCAAGAAGCACCCGAAGGCCCGCAAGTTCTCCCGCCTGGACTACCTGGAGGCCATCCGCCGCGAGCTCAAGGTGATGGACACCACCGCGCTGTCGCTGTGCAAGGACAACGGCCTGCCCATCATCGTGTTCGACCTGCTCACCGAGGGCAACATCAAGCGCGCGGTGTGCGGGGAGCCGATCGGGACGATCGTCGGCGCGGTGCACGACGCCGGCACGCCCGGCCCGGCGGGACAGCTGCCCGCGGCCCGGGTCGGGGAGGCGCCCGGCCCGGCGGGATAGCTGCCTGCGGCCCGGTCGGGGATGATGGAAGCACCCATGTCGCTGACCGAGGAGAGCGGGGATGATCGAGGACACGCTGCGCCAAGCCGAGTCGAAGATGGCCAAGGCGATCGAGGTGGCCAAGGACGAGTTCGGCGGCATCCGGACCGGCCGCGCCAACCCGGCGCTCGTCAGCCGCCTGCTGGTCGACTACTACGGCACGCCCACCCCGCTCCAGCAGCTCGCCTCCATCGCGGCCCCGGAGGTCCGCCTGCTCGTCGTCACCCCCTACGACCGCAACGCGACCAGCGCGATCGAGAAGGCCATCCGCAACTCCGACCTCGGCATCAACCCGGCCAACGACGGCCAGGTCATCCGGCTGGTCTTCCCGCCCCTGACCGAGGAGCGGCGCAAGGAGTACGTGCGGCTGGCCCGCCACCGCGCCGAGGAGGCGCGTACCAGCGTCCGCAACGTGCGCCGGCACGAGAAGGACGCGCTCGAGCGCCTCGAGAAGGACGGCGAGATCTCCCAGGACGAGCTGCGCCGGGCCGAGCAGCGCCTCCAGCAGGTGACCGACAAGTACGTGGCCGAGGTGGACTCCTTGCTCCAGCACAAGGAGCGGGAGCTGCTCGAGGTCTAGCGACCCGGACCGGAAGGCGGCAGCCCGTGACCGCAGCCCCGAGGCGTGCACGTCGTGGCTGATGCGGCCGCGCCGCTCGTGCCCGACGAGCCGCCCGCCTCCCGCCGGCGCAAGCGTGGCGCCGGCCGCAACCTGCCCGCCGCGATCGCCACCGGGGTCGGGCTCGCCGCGGTCCTGATCGCCGCCCTGCTGCTGGCCAGGCTCGCCTTCCTCGGCTTCGTGCTCGTGATCGTCCTGCTCGGCCTGGCCGAGCTGGTCAACGTGCTGCGGGCCAGGGGCATCCTCCCGGCCCGCCCGGTCATCTACCCGGTGGCCGTGCTGCTGCTGGTCGGCGCCTTCTACGAGGGTACCGCCGCGCTCAGCTTCGGCCTGCTCGTCGCGCTGGTCGGCGCCTTCGCCTGGTACCTGGTCGACCGGCAGCGCACCGAGGTCACCCGCAGCGTCGCCGCGACCCTGCTCGCCACCGTCTACCTCCCGTTCATGGCCGGCCACCTCGTCCTGGTGGTCGCCCGCGGCCAGCACTACGTCGGGGCGGTGCTCGGCTACGCGACACTGGTGGTCGTCTACGACACGGCCGCCTATGCGGTCGGCGCGACCCTCGGCCGCCACCCGATCGCGCCGAGCGTCTCCCCGAACAAGTCGTGGGAGGGCCTGGCCGGCGCCACGCTGGTCTGCCTCGCCGCCGGTGCGCTGCTGCTGCCCCGCTGGGTGCCCTGGACGCTGGCGTCGGGCCTGGTCCTGGCCGCGGTGACCTGCGTGCTCGCGCCGCTCGGCGACCTGGCCGAGTCGATGCTCAAGCGCGACCTGGCCGTGAAGGACATGGGCTCGATCCTGCCCGGCCACGGCGGCATCCTGGACCGCATGGACGCCCTGCTGTTCGTCGCTCCGGCCCTGTACTACGTGCTCGCCCTGTTCAACCTGATCAGCCGGTGACGGCGCCGCCGCGCCCGCTCGGGCGGGGTCGTAGCCGACGTGCATCGCTGGGATGGCGCAAGTCCGGCTTGCGTTCCCCCAATCGATGTCAGGGACTCAGGTTCGGAGGGGCTTCGTCGTGCGCGTACGCGTCTTCATCGACTTCTGGAACTTCCAGCTCAACTGGAACGATCGGGTGACTCCTCTGTCGCCTGAAGGCGACAGCTTCTCAGGCCGCGCGAGCGACCTGACGGGCAAGCCCTGCCCGGAGAATGTTGCCCGCCGCGTTCACATCTGCATGGGCGGCATGCCCACACGCCACACAGCGAAACTCCGCCTGACTGCGGCGGCTCTCCGCCGCACAGTGTCCGCAGTCGGAACAAGTGCGGGAGGTGTTGCGGGGGTCCA
>JBIOYL010000451.1:0-2219 GCA_044870185.1 Actinomycetes bacterium
ACCGCGACCCGCTCGCGCAGCCAGCCCACGCTCTGGCGCTGCCGGTCGGCGCTCCCGCCCTGCATCGCGGTCATCGCGGCACGAACCATACCCGACCAGCAGGATCAAGAACCCGCTAACTCAATACATGCAGACAAACCGGCGGACCGTGAGCTGGAGCGCGACCAGCTGGCCGCCCACCGCCACATCCTCCAGCCGCCGTGTGTAGCGGCTATGGACTCGGGATGCGGCCGTGCCGCACGCCTGGCACGGCGCCTGGGCGGTGCGAGCGCGGACCGCCATGTGCACCAGACGCGCGCTCCATCCGATCAACGGCCACATCGCAGAGATGAGGCAGAAGGTCGGCAAGATCACTCGAAGCGCATGGCGGACATCATCATGGATCTTGGTGGCCTACCGTCACCGGATCACGGAAAATGCGCCAGAGCCAGACTTCAGTTCATGACCGCCAGTGGGCAGTTCCCGATGCCCCTTGACATAGGCGTCAGGCCCCCAGGACTGTCTCCCGGGAACGCCGTCTCCACAATGTCCTTGAGGGACAAGCGCCCGAAGCGTTCCCCAAGAGAAACCCCACCACTGAGGGTAGAGCCATCAGCTCCCGGTCCGGTGCTCACGGTGATCAGGCCCTCCAGGTAGCGGTGCAGCCTTGGCGCACGGCCCTGTGGTCCGGCGTTCTTGCCTGAATTGGCAGCCGTGCCGAGCCGTCCTCGTTGCGACGCACGACAAAGACGTTGGCTGGCTCGTCGTACAGCCTGCATGGCGTGCACTGGTGGGGCGCTGGCTGACCATCGGGGAGATCGGGCGCCGCGTGTGGTCACTCAGTCATCTGCAGCCATGCCCAGGCGTCGCCGATCATGTCGTCGAGGGCGGGCCGGCGGGGCGCCCAGCCGAGCTCGGCGGCGATGCGGGCGCTGGAGGCGACCAGGACGGCCGGGTCACCGGCGCGGCGGGGCGCGTCCACCGCGGGGATGGGCCGGCCGGTGACCCGGCGGGCGGCCTTGACGACCTGGCGGACCGAGTAGCCCTGCCCGTTGCCGAGGTTGTAGATGGCGTGCCGGCCCGGCTCGGTGGCGTCCAGCGCCAGCAGGTGCGCCCGGGCGAGGTCGTCGACGTGGATGTAGTCGCGGATGGCGGTGCCGTCGGGGGTGGGATAGTCGGTGCCGTAGACCTGCACCGCCGCCCGCCGGCCGCAGGCCGCCTCCAGCACGAGCGGGACCAGGTGCGTCTCGGTGGTGTGCCGCTCGCCGTAGCGGCCGCTGGCGCCGGCCACGTTGAAGTAGCGCAGGCTGGTCGCGGCCAGGCCGTGGGCGCGCGCGAAGGTGCCGATCATCAGGTCCACGGCCAGCTTGGAGGCGCCGTAGGCGCTGGTCGGCCAGGTCGGGGCGCGTTCGGGGATCGGCACCTGGTCCGGCTCGCCGTACACCGCCGCGGTGGAGGAGAACACCAGCCGCGCCACCCCGGCCGCGCGCATCGCCTCGAGCAGCTCCAGGGTGCCGCCGACGTTGTTGCGCCAGTAGCGCTCGGGGTGCGCCATGGACTCGGCCACCAGCGACTTGGCCGCGAAGTGCAGCACCCCGTCGAAGCCCTGGGCGACCGCGGCCCGCAGGCCGCCGGCGTCCAGCAGGGACGCCGACACGAACCTGGCGCCGTCGGGCACGGCGTCGGCGTGCCCGGTCGACAGGTCGTCGAGCACCGTGACCTCGTGCCCGGCCTCCAGCAGCTGCGCGGCGACTACGCTGCCGATGTAGCCGGCGCCGCCGGTGACCAGCAGCCTCATGCCAGTCTCCTGGCGCCGGTGGCGGGATGGGCGGCGAAGATGACGGGCGCCCGGAATCCCTCGCTGGCGAACGCCTGGGTCACCGCCCCGCTGACCTGCTCGGCTGCGTCGCCGGGGGCGAGCGCCAGGGCGCAGCCGCCGAAGCCGGCGCCGGTCATCCGCGCGCCCAGCGCCCCGGCGGCCAGGGCCGCGTCCACGGCCGTGTCCAGCTCGGGGGCGCTGACCTCGTAGTCGTCACGCAAGGACGCGTGCGACGCCGACAAGGCGGGGCCGATCAGGTCGGACCGCCCCTGGCGGAGCAGGTCGACGACCTCGAGCACGCGGGCGTCCTCGCCCACGACGTGGCGGGCGCGGCGGTAGCGGGTCTCGCCGAGCCGGTCGCGGGCCGCGGCCAGGTCGGCCTCGGTGGCGTCGCGCAGCGCACGCATCCCGAGGAGCCGAG
>JBIOYL010000452.1:0-12152 GCA_044870185.1 Actinomycetes bacterium
CGACCACCTGTCGCCGCCAATCGGCCAGCTCGACGGCCGCGTCCATCAGCCGCTCATCCCTTCTGCGATCCGACGGTGACCACCCGAGCGTACCGGCGAGCCTCGGCCGCCCGCACCGGCACGACGAGCGCACCTGGGCGCGGGACGGCAGCGTCACGCGAGATTCGTGCTCCGGGCGGAGTTCTGGAACCCTGGCCGGAGCACATCGGACCTGACCCAGACCCTCGAGGAGCGCCCCGATGCCACGCACGACCCCGCGCCAAGACCTCGTCGACCTGGCCGCCTCGCTCGCGCCCGCCCTCACCGAGCGGGCGGCCGGCTACGACGAGGCGGACGCGTTCGCGCACGCCGACTTCGACGACCTGATCGCCGGCGGCTACACCGCGATCACCGTGCCGGCGGAGCTCGGCGGCGCCGGCGCGAGCGCGCTCGACCTGGTCGCCGCCCAGTCACGCCTGGCCGAGGGCTCGCCGGCCACCGCGCTGGCCGTGAACATGCACCTGCACGGCGTCGGGCTCCTGGCCGAGTTCATGCGCGAGCGGGCCGAGCCGTTCCTGAAGGCGGTCGTCGCCGAGGGCGCCATCCTCGCCGGCGGCTTCTCCGAGCCCTCCTCGGGCGGCAACTGGTGGTACCAGGCGACCACCGCCCGACCGGTCGACGGCGGCTACCGCATCTCCGGCGCCAAGACGTTCTTCACCGGCTTTCCCCGCGCCACCCACCTGTTCCTGTCGGCCGCCGTCTCCACCGACGCCGGCCGGGAGCCGATCGGCTTCCTGGTGCCCAAGCCCGACCGGGGCGTGCGCGTCGCCGGTGTGTGGAAGGCGATGGGCATGCGGGCGACCGGCAGCCACGTGCTGGCCATCGACGACCTGTTCATCCCCCACGACCAGGTCGTCGGCCAGGGCCTGGCGGTGGCCGCGGGCTTCCTGGCCGGCTCGCACTGGTCCTGGCCGTCGTTCGCGAGCGTGTTCCTGGGCGCCGCCGAGGCCGCCTACGGCCACGTGGTGGCGACGCTGCCGGGCCGGCACAACGCCGGGCTGTCGGCCCAGCTGTCCGACCTGCCCGGCGTACAGCAGGCGGTGGGCGAGATGCGCATGCTGCTCGACGCGGCCAGGGCCACCCTGTACGCGGCCGTGAGCCGCACGCCGGCCGACCCGGTCACCCATTACGGCCAGATGGCCGCGGCCAAGCTGTTCGTCTGCCAGAGCGCCCTTGCGGTGTGCACCCTGGCCCTGCGCACGGCCGGCGGCAGCGGCTACCTGCGCACCGGCCCGCTCGAGCGGCTGCTGCGCGACGCCCACGCGGGCCTGCTCCTGCCCCCCTCCCACGACGCGACGCTGCAGTGGCTCGGTCGGGTCGAGCTCGGCGTCGGAGCCGCGCCGTGACCCGCAGGGGCCCGGCAAGCCCCAAGCCGGGGGGAGCCCGGGCGGCCGTGGCGAGGGGCGGGGGGTTCCGGCCGGGCCGCATCGACCGGACCCAACCGGCCCCGCCGGCCCGCTACGCGCTGCCGGCCGAGCCTGCCGAGGGCCTGGACGCGCTGTGGTGGGACCCGGACGGGCCGGCCAGGGTGCTGCACGCCCTGAACCGGGCCCGGGTCGGCTTCTACCTGGGCCAGCTCGGCGACCTGGCCGGCCGGCGGGTGCTGGACGCCGGCTGCGGCGGCGGGCTGGTGGCCAAGGCGCTGGCCGACGCGGGTGCCGAGGTCGTCGGGCTGGACCTGTCGGCCGGGTCGCTGCGGGTCGCCCGGCGGGCCGTCGGCCCCCGCCTGGTGCCGGCGGTCGGGTCGTTGGAGCGCCTGCCGTTCGCCGCCGGCGCCTTCGACGCGGGCGTGGCCGCCGACGTGCTCGAGCACGTGCCCGACCTGCCCGCCGCCGCCCGCGAGCTCGCCCGGGTGCTGCGCCCGGGCGGCAGCCTGGTGTTCGACACCATCAACCGCACCCTGTGGGCGTGGTTTGCGGCCTGGTGGGGAGCCGAGCGGGTCGTGCGCCTGGTCCCCCGCGGCACGCACGACTGGCGCCTGTTCATCCGCCCGGACGAGCTGGGCCGCCTACTTGCCGCCAACGGGCTGGTGGCGGTCGCCACCGTCGGGCTCGCCCCCCGTGTCGGGCCAGCCACCGTCGCCCGCGGCCTGGTCCGACGCCGGATCCCCATGCCCGAGTTCGTGACCGGCCCCGACCGGCGCGCCACCTACCTCGGCCACTACCGGAAGGTGCCGGCATGAGCGCGCGCCTGGCCGCCGTGGGCACCGCCGTGCCGGCGCAGGTCTACAAGCAGGCCGACATCGTGGACGGCTTCTTCGCCCGCCTGCCCGGCTGGGATCCCGCCTGGGCCGAGGTGTTCGCCGCCAGCGGCGTGGAGCGGCGCGCCGCCGTGATCGACGTCGGCCGCTTCTACGCGGCCAGCCCCGGCACGGCCGCCCGCATGGCGGCGTTCGCGCCGGCCGCCCGCCGGCTCGGGGCCGAGGCGGCCACGCTGGCGCTGCGCCGGGCCGGCGCGGGCAGCGCCGGGCGGGTCGGCGACCTGGTGGCGGTGTCCTGCACCGGCTACTCGGGTCCCGGCCTGGACGTGCACCTGGCCGCCGAGCTCGGCCTGCCGGGCGACGTCCGCCGGCTGGCCATCGGCCACATGGGCTGCTACGCGGCCCTGCCCGCCCTGCGCACGGCGGCCGCGCTGGCCGCCGCCTCCGGCCGGCTCGCGCTGGTGGCCTGTGTGGAGCTGTGCAGCCTGCACCTGCAGCCGGCCGCCAGCCGCCAGGACGCGGTCAGCCAGGCGCTGTTCGCCGACGGCGCCGGCGCGGCCGTGGTGGCGCCGGGCGGTGGCGGGCCGGAGGGCGGCGGGCCGAGTGGCGGCGGCGGGCCGGCCATCCTCGGCGCCCGCACGCTGACCGTGCCCGACAGCGAGAGCCGGATGGGCTGGACGGTCGACGACGACGGCTTCCGCATGTCGCTGTCGCCGCGCGTGCCCGCCCTGGTCGAGCGGAGCGTCGGCCGGCTGGTCGAGGGCCTGCTCGCCCCGCACGCGCTCACCTGCGGCGACGTCGCCCACTGGGTCGTGCACCCGGGCGGCCCCGAGATCCTCGAGCGCGTGCAGCGCCGCTTCGGCCTGTCCGACGACCACCTGGCCCGCTCCCGCGAGGTCCTGGCCGACGGCGGCAACCGCTCCTCGGCGACCGTGCTGTTCATCCTCGAGTCGCTGGTCCTGTCCGGCGAGCTGGTCCCCGGCCAGTGGATCGTGGTCCTCGCCTTCGGCACCGGCCTGACCCTGGAGGCCCTGCTCCTGCGGGCCTGACCACAGCCCGGCGCCGTCCGGCATGCTGCCGCCCGACCGGCGCCGACCGGCTGCGGCCAAGGCCCTGCTGCGGCCAGGGCCCTGCTGCGGCCGCGGCCCGGCCGCGGCAGAATGGGCCCACCGACACCGAAAGGCCACCGTTGCGTATCGCCCGCTACCGTCACGACGGCGCCATGAGCTTCGGGATCCTCGAAGGGGAGACCGTCGCGGCCATCAGCCCCCACCCGTTCGGGCCGTTCCAGTACACCGGCGAGCGCGCGCCGCTCGACCAGGTGCGGCTGCTCGCGCCGATCCTGCCGACCAAGGTGGTCGGGGTCGGCCGCAACTACGCCGAGCACGCGGCCGAGCTCGGCCACGAGCTGCCCGCCGCGCCGCTGGTCTTCCTCAAGCCCTCGACCGCGGTCATCGGCCCGGGCGACCCGATCGTCTGCCCGCCCGAGTCGGCGCGCGTCGACCACGAGGGCGAGCTGGCGGTCGTGGTCGGCAAGCTCGCCCGCCGTCTGGACCAGGCGGGCGCCCTCCAGGCCGTGCTCGGCTTCACCTGCGGCAACGACGTGACCGCCCGCGACCTGCAGGAGACCGACGGGCAGTGGGCGCGGGCCAAGGGCTTCGACACCTTCTGCCCGCTCGGGCCCTGGATCGAGACCGACCTCGACTCGAGCGACCTGGCGGTGCGCACCCGCGTCAACGGGCGGCTGCGGCAGGACAGCCGCACGTCGCTGCTGGAGCACGGCGTCGCCGCCCTGGTCGCCTACGTGTCGAGCTTCATGACGCTGCTGCCCGGCGACGTCATCCTGACCGGCACGCCGGCCGGTGTCGGGCCGCTGGCCCCCGGTGACCATGTCGAGGTCGAGGTGGAGGGCGTGGGGGTGCTCGCCAACCCGGTGGTCGCCGAGCCCGTGCGGGCGGCGGTCGCCGAGCCGCCAGGCGACGGTCGGCCGCCAGGCGACGGTCGGCCGTCCCGCCCGAGCGCCTCGCGGTAGGCCGCCTCGTAACCGGCCGCCATGGCGTCGGCGAAGCAGGCAAACCGGCTTCGACCGGGCTGCTAGCATCGGCGCCATGACGCCGCCGAAGGTCCGCACCCGCTTCGCCCCGTCGCCCACCGGCGACCTGCACGTCGGCACGGCCCGGACGGCGCTGTTCAACTACCTGTACGCGCGCCGCACCGGCGGCACCTTCGTCGTCCGCATCGAGGACACCGACCTGGAGCGCAACGTCGAGCGGGGCGCCTCCTCCATCGCCGACGCGCTGCGCTGGCTCGGGCTGAACTGGGACGAGGGCTACGACGTGGGCGGCCCGAACGGACCGTATGTCGCAACCGAGCGGCTCGACCGTTACCACACCGCGGTGAACGCGCTGGTCGCCCAAGGCGACGCCTATCCCTGCTACTGCACGCCCGAGGAGCTGGAGGAGCGCCGCCGGGCCGCCGAGGCGGCGGGCCGGCCTCCCGGCTACGACGGCCACTGCCGGAGCCTGTCGAGCGCCCAGATCCGCGCCTACGAGCTCCAGGGCCGACGCCCGGCCGTGCGGTTCCGCCTGCCCGACGAGGGGGAGACGGTCGTGCACGACCTCCTCCGCGGCACGGTGGCCTTCGACAACGCCACGCTCACCGACTTCGTGATCCTGCGGCCGAACGGCATCCCGACCTACCTGCTGGCCGCGGTGTTCGACGACGTCGACATGGCCGTCACCCACGTCATCCGCGGGGAGGACCTGTTCCCGTCCACGCCCAGGCAGGTGCACGTGTTCCGCGCCCTCGGCCGGCCCGCGCCGCCCGCGTTCGCCCACGTGCCGCTCATCGTCGGCCCCGACCGCAAGAAGCTGTCCAAGCGCAGAGGTCAGGTGGCCGTCCAGGCCTACCGCGCCCAGGGCTACCTGCCGGAGGCGATGGTCAACTACCTCGCCCTGCTCGGCTGGGGCTACGACGACCACACCGAGCACTTCACCCTGGCCGAGCTGGAGCGCCTGTTCACGATCGAGCGGGTGTCCCGCAACCCGGCCCTGTTCGACCGCAAGAAGCTCGACGCCCTGAACGGCTGGTACATCCGGCGGCTCGCGCCGGAGGACTTCGCCCGCCGCGCCCTGCCCTTCGTGGCCGCCGCCGGGCTGCCGGGCGTCGACCTCGACGTCCTGGCCCGCGTCGCTCCGCTCGTGGCCGAGCGGGTCACCCGGCTCGACGAGGTGCCCGGCATGGTGGCCTTCCTGTTCACCGACACGGTCGAGATCGCCGAGGCCGACGCGGCCAAGGTGCTCACCGAGGAGGGCCGGAGCTTCCTGGACGAGGCGGCCAAGCGGCTCGCCGAGCTGGACGCGTGGACGGCGGGCGCCATCGAGGCGACCCTGCGGGGGCTCCAGCAGGAACGCGGCATCGGCGCCAAACGGGCATTCCAGCCGGTACGGCTCGCCGTCACCGGCACGCTGGTCAGCCCGCCGCTGTTCGAGTCGATGGAGCTCCTCGGCCGCGAGCGCTCGCTCGCACGCCTGGAGCGCGCTCGGCGGCCGAGCCCTCGGCCCGGGTGACCGAGCGATTGGGGAGCGCTCGGCCCCGGGTAGTTGAGCGATCGGTCCGGATGCCGGTATCATCCCCGGGCCAGCTCGGGCCAGGTTCCGGCCCATGGGGTGTGGGGTAATTGGCAGCCCAACGGGTTCTGGCCCCGTTAGTCTAGGTTCGAGTCCTGGCACCCCAGCCAGCTCGGCCCCGTCGTCTAGCGGCCTAGGACGTCGCCCTCTCAAGGCGGTAACGGCGGTTCGAATCCGCTCGGGGCTACCCAACCTACCCCTGGGCGAACCGCGCCCTCAGGCCGGTGGCCGCCGCTCGGCAGCCGGAACACCGGCACGATGTGGTCGCGGCTGCGCACGCGGACCCCCTCGACCAGCGCGTCGACCAGGCTCTTGCGCACCGGCAGCGGCCCGTGCCGGACCGCCGCGCGGACCCGCTCGAGCAGCTCGGCCAGCTCATCCGGGTCCGGTGTCGGATCGTGCTCGGTGTTCAGCAGGTCGCGCAGCTCGTCTTGGCGGGTCTTGAGCTCGACCAGCTTGGCGGTGAGCGCCTCGATGCGCCGGCCACACTGCTGCTCACGCAGGGTGCCGGCTTCAAATGCGTCCAGGTAGCGGTCGATGGCGGCTTCGGCCTTGCCGATCTCGCCGTCGATCGCGCGCAGCTCTCCCTGGTACTGCTCGCGGAGGGTTGCCGTCTGGCTGCGGGCGGCGCTGATGGCGCGTTCGAACAGGTCGGTTTCCTCGTAGGTGGCCACCAGCGCCTGGAGCACGGCCTGGTCGAGTTGGTCGGCGGCCAGCCGGTCGGCGGCGCACGCGAGCGTGCCGTAGCGGTGGCGGGTGTAGCAGGTGTAGTAGCGGTAGCGCTGGCTGCGGCCGTGGGCCACCATCCCCAGGTAGCGCTTGCCGCACCCGTCGCAGACCACCCGCCCGGTGAGCAGGTAGGCCGTCGCGGAGGCCGCCCGCTCGGAGGGGGTGTCGCCCCGCTCGGCCAGCAGCGCCTGGGCCGCGTCGAACAGCGGCTGGTCCACCAGGGGAGGATGGGGGGCGGGATGGTAGCTGCCCCGGAAGTAGATCTCCCCCAGGTAGACGCGGTTGCGCAGCACCGTCAGGACGGCCAGGTGGTTCCACGGCCGGCCGGTGCGGGTGCGGTGGCCGCGGTCATTCAGCCGGCCGGCGACCGCCTTGGCGCCGAGCCGCTGGTTGACGTACAGGTCGAAGATGACCGGGACGAGCGGCGCCTCCTCCGGATGCGGCACGAGATGGTGGGTGGCCTGGTCGACCTGGTAGCCGAAGGGCCGGTAGCCGCCGCACCAGGCGCCGCGGGCGGCCTTGCGCTCCATCCCGGCAACGATCCGGTCGATGATGGTGGCCCGCTCGAACTCGGCGAACGCCCCGAGGATCTGGATGAGCATGCGGCCGACCGGGGTCGCGGTGTCGAAGTGCTCGCTGACCGAGCGGAACGCCACCCCGGTCCGGTCGAGCTCGTCCAGGATCTCCAGCAGGCCCCGCAGGGAGCGGGCGATGCGGTCGACGCGGTAGACCAGCAGCACGTCGAAGCGTCCGGCGCGGGCGTCCCGCAGGCTGGCCTGGAGCCCGGGCCGGTCCAAGGTGGCGCCGCTCATGTCGTCGGAGTAGGTCCGCACCAGGTGCCAGTCGTCCTGGCTTTGGATGTAGGCCTTGAGCTTGGTGTCTTGAGCTTCGATGGAGAACGGCTGGTGCGCCTGGTCGAGCGAGCGGCGGGTGAGGGTGGCCACCCGAACGGGCATCCGAGTGCCTCCTTCCGGTGGATTGGTTTGGACGGTTGGGCCGGATGGTTGGGCCAGGAGGGCTCCAGTTGGCCTGGTTGTCAAGCGCGCCAACGGCGGTCCCCGAAGGTGAGGCATGGCCTGACGGTGACCTGCTCTCCGATCGCCCGATGGCGCTGCCACCAGGGCAGAAGCCGGCCTCAGGACACAGACCCTCGAGGCCCTTCCGAGGCGGTGAGCGCCAGCAGGCGTGCCAGGGCCACGAGCGCTTGGCGCTCGTCTTCAGGGTCGAGCGGCACGTAGCGGGCAGGGCGTAACACGACCTGCCCAGTGTCGATGCCGCCGTCCGGAGCTGTGGCGGACGATTCCGACGGCGCGGGAACGCGGTCGCTCATCGGCGCTCCCGTCTTCGGTCGGCGGGGGAGGGCCCCGCCCGCCGGAATACCAGCACGTCCTCATGGGCGATGATCCGCAGCGGCAGCCCCCGCGTGCGGGCCTTGCGGACCCGGTCCAGCTGGAAGAACGACGGTCGGGCGACCAGCCCATCGCTGCGCAGGCCGACCAGCAGCGCCACGTTGCGTTCGAACGGCACCAGCCCGGCGGCTTCGGCGGTCCGGGTGAGCTGACCGGGGAAGTCGACCAACTGCTCCCGGCGGCGCCAGGGCCGGGCGGTCAGCACCAGCAGCCCGTCGGGGCGCAGCAGCGCCTGGCAGCCGGCGAGGATCTCCGCCAGCGCGGCCACCAGCGTCTGCTGCCCGACGCGGCCGAGGTTGGCCCGGTCGTTGGAGTAGGCGTTGTCGTACTTGACCACGCCCTGTCCGGGGCGGGCGTCGACCTGGCCGTGCACGCTGGAGCCGTACGGCGGGGAGGTCACCACCAGGGCGACCTGGCCGGTCAGCTCGGCACCCACCAGCTCAAGGAGCCGGCGGGCGTCGCCGGTGACCACCCTGCCGGTGCCGCTGGCGCCACGGGTGTGGGCATGGGCGAGGTTGGCGCGGGCGAGGTCGGCCCAGCGCGGCTCCAGGTCCACCCCGACCGCGTCGCGGCCCAGCCGGGTCGCCTCCACGAGGGTGGTGCCGATCCCGCACATGGGGTCCAGCACCAGCTCGCCGGGTTGGCTGTAGGCGGTGATCGCGTGGCGGGCGATGGCGGGCAGCATCTTGGCCGGGTGGGCGGTGGAGCCGGGCAGATACCAGCCGGTCCGCTGGGCGCTGGCGGGCTGCTGGGCCGTATGCCACACCGACAGGGGCAGGGGCTGGTCAGCCACGGGCGCTTCCGGGGGAACGGGCCGATCACTGGACCGGTCGCTCATGGCTGATCCAGGCCGAGCCGGTGGGGGTTGCCGTGGTCGCTGATGAACCAGACGTCGGGCCAGACCTGGTCGGCGTCCATCGCCGCCCGCAGCTTCCCCAGCGCCTCCTCGAGGTCGCGGGCGTGGCCGAGGAACCGCCCGCCGAGCCCGACCGCATACCAGGCGCCCAGCGGCCCGGCCGGGAGGATGGTCGCGTCGTCCTCGCCCGGGCCGGTGCTGGCCGCCAGCGCGGTGAAGGCCCGGCGAGCGTGGAACGGCGTCGGGTACTGGTCGACGGTGACAACGCCTTGCTGGTCTTGGTGGACGATGAAGTTGCCAGCAGGGACCGGCTGGTCGAACGCGTCGGCCAGTTCCGGCTGCTCAGCGGGATCGATCAGCAGCAGGCTGGCCGCGAACCCGTCCTCCTGGAGGTCGCCGACGCTGTCGTTGCCCCACCCCTCCACGCAGACGGTGTGCAGCAGCTCGGCCAGCGCCGGGTCAGGGTTATGCTGGTAGTTGCCGGGCACCGGCCTCACGCCTGCTCGCGCCGGCCGCTACCGCGCCGCCGTGTCCAGTCCCGGTGCGCTCGGTTGGCCGCGCCGCGCTTCGAGGCTGGATGTCCATCCGGTGCCTGGCGTTGACCCGACGAGGTCCGCGGTGTAGCCGCGGAGGGACCAAGGCGTCGGAAGACGAGCACGTCTTCATGGACGACCAGGTGGGCGGGCTCGCCGTGGGCGCGGGCCTTGCGGGTCTGGGTGAGCTGCCAGAACGACGGGCGGGCGTGCAGGCGGTCGTCGCGGACGGCGGCCAGCAGCGCCACCACGTGCTGCAGATACTGGAAGCCGGCTTGGGTGGTCAGCTCGACCGTGATAGTGGCCAGATCCAAGACCTGGCCTCGGCGGCGGAGGTTCTTGGTGACGACCACCAGCAGCCCGCCGGGGCGCAGCACCGCAAAGCAGCCGGCGTAGACGCGGGCCAGCTCGACGAAGTAGCGGTCGCCGCGGGCGTGGCCGAGGTTGCCGTGGTCGGTCGAGTAGTTGAGGGTGTCGCGGCGGCACAGGCTGCGGCCGGCCAGCCAGGCCGGCTTGTCAATCATGCCGATATCGCTGCCGTACGGCGGCGAGGTGGCGACCAGGTCCACCGTGCCGGTGAGGTCAGCGAGCACACCCGCCAGGTGCGGGCGTCGCCAAGGCGGACTTGGCCGCGCCAGGCCTGCTGGTCCGCCAAGGCGAACGCGAGGTTGGCGCGGGCCAGCTCGGCCCAGCGGGCCTCCAGCTCTACGCCGACGGCACGCCGGCCAAGGGCGGCGGCCTCCACCAGGGTGGTGCCGATGCCGCACAGCGGGTCGACCACCAGCCCACCGGGTGGGGAGTACTCGGCCACGATCCGGCGGGCCAGCTCGGGCACCATCTTGGCGGGGTGGGCGGTGGAGGCAGGCAGGTAGCGGCCGGCCCGCTGGTACTGCGGGCTGGTCTGGGCGCAGGGCCAGACCGCCAGCGGCAGCTCGCCGACGGGCGTATCGAGCGCGGAGGAGGGCAGGGAAACTGCCGGGGAGCCCATGGGGTGGCCGGGCCATCGGTTGCGCCAGGGGAATGGGGTCTCTACTCAAGAAACCCGGATGCCGGGGGCCCCCGGGCGGATTCTCGCGAGACGGTCAAGCAGCTCGAAGGCTCCTCACGGTTGTCTGGTGGGTCCGTTGGCCAGGACGGCGAGGAATCCGAGCGGCCACACCCGGGCAAGCTGGATCACCGGGGTTGCGCGGGCGGCTGTGGGCTGCGTGCACCAGCTCACCATGAGACGTCGCGCGTCTCCTCGTGGTCCTGCCCTCGGTCCCCACGCCTATGTACCGGGCCGAGAAGCCACCCGCGTCGCCCTTGCGGGCGGCGGGCCGAGACGGACCGCTACGGCCGCCCAGACCGGTATTCGGCCAAGGGCCGCGCCCGCGTCAGCGATCCGCGATGGGCGGCGCAGGTGTCAACCTGGTAGCGGCGGCCATCGGCGGTGGCAAACGTGCCCCGCCACGCCGGTGGCTGCGGGCAGTGGACTGGCTGGCCGCCGATCCCGTCGACGAAGCGAAAGCAGCGCCCGCGGACCGGATAGAACGCCTCTGCGTAGTGCGGTGCCGTCACGCCCGACCCTCCATCGCGTGGGCGACCGCCGCGGCGACCTCGGCACTGGCCGCCTCCACTGTTGGTGGAGTGCTGTTATTCATGCGGGGCTGTATTCTTCCTTGTCGGCCTTGGCACCGAGGTAGGCGGCCCAGTCACCACTCGCCGCCGCCCTGATCCAGGCGGCCGCAGTCCTGGGGTGCAGGTTGAGCAGGTCGGCCAGGATGGGGTTGGGATCTCGGCGGCGAGCTGGAGGACAGCCGCCTGACGAGCTGGGATGAACAGGCAGCGACGCTCTCAGGCGTGACAAGGTTCTGTCGCCAGCAGGGACTTACCCCCAGACGCCCGGGTCGAAGGTGGCGCCGGCCCGCAGCGCCGCCAGGCGACGTCGGCATTCCTCGACCTTGAAGTCGATGGGGTTGGCTGGATCGTCGTAGCTCACGCCAGAGTGGTGGCCGACCGTGACCGCGGAGAGCACATAGCGCAGGTTGTGGGTCCTCATGGCCAAGGACGCAAGCCCCAGGGTGTCGGCGAAGCCGGCCATCTGCTCGTCGGCGCTTACCACCACCCCAGCCGACAGGCCAATGATCTCGGCCACGCTACGAAAGACGGGGGTGTTGGCCACCAGCGTGCATGCGGGATTGCAGCGCCGCTTGTGCTGGCCGGGGAACGATTGCACAGGCCTTCGGCCGATCCCCACCCAGAACTGGTCATGATGCCCAGCCCAGATATCAAGGCTGGCCCCTGGCCCCTGCTTGTCCTCGTCCCACTGGAACCGGGCCTGAACCGCCCACACGTCCCGGCCTTCTTCCATCTCGGCGAGCATGACGCCGAGAGGATCCGGTGAGGTGAACACGATGTCGGCGTCCACGAAGAACACGTGAGTGGCCTGGTCGTGGGCCGCGACGAAGTCCCGCAGCACGTTACCATGGCTGTTCACGGGTGCGCTCGCTGCCGGCCACCGTGACCGCTGGAATGTCGCGCCCAGCTCACTGGCGGCCGCCACCAGGTCGCTCAGGCCCTCGTCGGTGGTGTGGTTGTCCACGACGGTCACTCGCAGCTGGCCAGCGGCCAGGCGCTGCTCGTGGGAAGCCACCAGCGTTCGCAGTGCCTGGCCGCTGGCCAGCTGCGAGTGACCGTCGTGGACAACCACACCACCGACGAGGGCCTGAGCGACCTGGTGGCGGCCGCCAGTGAGCTGGGCGCGACATTCCAGCGGTC
>JBIOYL010000453.1:0-4809 GCA_044870185.1 Actinomycetes bacterium
ACAGGGCTGGCGATGTAGGCGTCGAGGGCCTGGCGCAGCGCGGGCAGGTACAGGAAGCCGTTCACCTTGCGGAACTGCTTGCCGGCCTCGACCATCCCGGCCGCGCACCAGCGCAGGGCCATCTGCCCGTCGCGCCAGCGCTTGACGTTCTTGGCGTGCTCGCGGCAGATCTCCAGCATCGACTCGGTCGTTGGTCGAGCGCAGCGTGCGGGCCAGCGTCGGCGGCACGTCCAGGCGCAAGACCGTGAGCGTCTCGTCCAGCCCCTCGCGCAGGCTCGCCGCCGCGCCGGGATGGGGCTTGTCGAGCTCCCGGGCCAGCGTCTGCAGCTGGCCTTCGGCCTGGACCGCCGAGCCTGCGTGGTAGGCCGCACGCATCCGGCGCTCGACCACCGCGCGCAGCCGCTTGGGCAGCCGGTCGATGACGTTTCGAAGCTTGTGTTGCTGGTATCTTTGGATGACGGGTGGTCAAAGACGTCGGTCACGGCTCGGCGCAGCGCCTTGGCGCCGTCGATGACGACCAGGATCGGGCGGGTCGTGTCCAGGCCCCGCGCCCGCAGCCCGGTGAGCAGCTCGGTCACCAGGGTCGCGTTCTCGGTGGAGCCCTCGACCAGGGCCAGCGGATGCTTGGCCCCGTCGATGCCCAGCGCCACCACCAAGCAGTGCTCGGCGAAGTGCACCCCGTCGACCATGAGCGCGACCAGGTCCAGGTCGTCCAGGGGGCGGGCCAGCAGCTCGGCCAGCGCGGTCTGGGTGGCGGCCACAAAGCGCCGCGAGACCGCCGAGTGCCTGGTGCCGTGTGCTCGACCGTCTGGCCGACCGGCTCCAGGCTGGTGCGGTAGCGGCGCGTGGACAGTCCCGCCAGCATGCGCTCCAGCGCGAGCCGCCCGAGCACCTCGGTCTGGCTGAACAGCGCGTAGCTGGCAGCGCGAGCTCGCCCGAGCCGTCGGCGGCGCGCACGCGCGGCCAGGTGACCGCGACCCGCCGGCCCCCGAGCGTGACCTGGCCGGCCTGGGTGCCGTGCCGGTAGCCGGCGCATTGGGGGTTGTGCTTGTCGCGCGGCCCGCAGAGCTTGGTGGCATCTTCCTCGAACAGGATGCTGAGCACCTGCAGGCCCGTGCCGACCGCGAGTGCGAGCAAGCCCTCCTGGGCTGAGCTCGCGAGCTCGGTCAGCGCGATCGTGACCTCGTCGGGCACGGCGATCTCGGCCGTGGTGCTGGCCGCAGCGGCCGTGGTCTGGTAGCTGTTGCGCATGGCGGTCCCCCTTCTGGTCGAGCTTCTTGGCGGTTGCCCGACACCTACCACACGGCAGGCATCAGGCGGGGGACCGCCACCTCAAGTTCTACGACCGGCGGGACAACCTCGCGCGTCGCTGGCCCACTCGCCGATCGCGGCCAGGGACTTGGCGCCGGCCAGCACGGCAGCCACCGCCACGGCCAGCACGGTGGCAAGCGCGTGCCGTCGGCCGCGTCGCTGGCGTGGGTCGGTGAGCTGGGCGAGGTCGCCGAGCAGGTTACGGCACTGGGCGGGTGCCAACGCGATGGGCGCGTCCAGCTGCTTGGCGGCGGTGGGGATGCGTGATGATGTGGGGGCAGGCACGGGCTTCCAGAGGGGTCATGGGCGTTGACACCCGCATGATCGCTGGAGTCCGTGCCTGTCTCACATTCACCCCAGACCGATCCTCACCGACTATCCAGCCAACTCCGCACTTTGCCGAGGCGTGTGCCGTGAACGACGAATGGAGGTCCTGATGCGTAGGTAGGTAAGGCCTCCAGGAGTCGATGCTGTGCGAGAGATGAAGGTTGGCCCTTCGGAGTCGCCTTTCGGGAGGTGGCTTCAAACCGCCACATGCTGCGTTGGCTGAAGACCGTCGTGGTGAGCGATGTGGAAACGGCGCCGGGAGGCGTCAGGTGGGGACCAGGAAGATGAGTGAACCCGAACCGCTGTTGACGTGTCGTTACAAAGGAAATGGCATCAGAACCGTGGCCAGGTCTCGGGCTGCGGGAGGAGTCTGGCGGGTGCCCGATGACTGGCCAGGCGGTGCCCGGCATGGAGGCGGCATGAGCCTGGTCTGCGGCTCTCGCATGGAACACGGGAAGGCGCGTCTCGACACTGTCCCTTGGGGACGAGAGGGAGCAGCCAAGCGGGGTGAGACCGCGAGGCGGTGAGTACCGTCGCGAGACGCGCTGGCGGACCGGCCTGTAGTAGCGACGAGGCCCCTGTAATGGGGGTGGAGCCAAGGGGCCGGGCCATCGGTGGCTTGTTCGTCCGGTCAACCGGGGCCGTGGGTCCTGGGAGGAGCTGCGTTGAGCGAGCTGAAGTCGTCAGGGAAGTCGTTTGCGATCTCCAAGTGGGAAGTCTGGGAGGCGTACGAGCAGGTCAAGGCGAACCAAGGCGCACCAGGGGTCGATGAGGTGACGCTGGGGGAGTTCGAGACGGATCTGAAGCGCAACCTGTACAAGATCTGGAACCGGATGTCCTCGGGCAGCTACTTCCCGCCCCCGGTCAAGGCGGTACGGATACCGAAATCGCATGGTGAGGGGGTCAGGGTTCTTGGCGTCCCCACCGTCGCCGACAGGGTCGCCCAGACGGTGGTGGCTCGGAGGCTGGAGGGCAAGGTCGAGGCGATCTTCCATCCAGACTCCTACGGCTACCGGCCGGGACGGTCGGCGCTGGACGCGGTGGCGGCATGCCGGCGGCGTTGCTGGAAGTACGACTGGGCAATCGATCTGGACGTTCAGGCGTTCTTCGACAGCGTCGACCACGACCTCATGATCAAGGCGGTGGCGGCCAACACCGACCTGCCGTGGGTGGTGCTGTATGTCAGGCGGTGGCTTGCCGCCCCCATGCAGCAGCCTGACGGCACCCTGCAACAGCGAGACCGCGGGACCCCACAGGGATCGGCGGTCTCGCCCGTGCTGGCGAACCTGTTTCTGCACTACGCGTTCGACGCGTGGATGGCCCGGGTGTTCCCGGCCGTACCGTTCGAACGCTACGCCGACGACGGCGTGGTGCACTGCGTCAGCCAACGCCAGGCGCAGTGCGTGCGCCGGGCGATCGGGGACAGGATGGCCCAGGTCGGGTTGCGGCTGCATCCCGACAAGACCAGGGTCGTGTACTGCAAGGACGGCAGCCGGCGTGGCTCCTGGGAGCACACGTCCTTCACGTTCCTGGGGTACACGTTCCGGGCCCGCCCAGCCCGGGGTCCTGGGGGGAACGTGTTCACCGCGTTCCTCCCGGCGATCAGCAAGGAAGCCTTGCAGCGGCTCAGCCGCACCGTGCGCAGGTGGCAGCTGCACCGGCGCACCGAGCTGAGCTTCGCCGAGCTCGCCGAGATGATCAACCCGGTCGTCCGCGGATGGATGCAGTACTACGGCGCGTTCTACCGCTCCGCGTTGTCCATGCTCCTGGCGCGCATCAACACCTACCTGGTGCGCTGGACCCGCAAGAAGTACCGACGGCTACGTGCCCACAGGAAGGCCCGCGCAGCCTGGGAGCGCGTCACCACGCAGCTCCCCGGCTACTTCGCCCACTGGGCGTGGGTCAGGCACCCCCTGATGATCAAGATGGCACGAGCGGAGTGACAGGAGACTGTCACGCTCCGTTCCGAGGGAGCCCGGGGGTGAGATTCCCCCGGGCGACCCGACCCTGGACCAGGACTAGCCACGCTGCCGCGAATGAGTGAAGCTTGGTCCCGACCGTTCGTACCGGACATCTCGACCACCCTCCCGGATAGAGGAGGCGCCCCGTGAGGAATCCGAGAGCATCTCGTCGCGTCAAGCCTCGTGAGGTCCTGGTCTGGACGGCGGTCTCGCTCCTGGGCGCGGTGGCGTGGGGCATCGTCGCGCTCATCCGCGGTGAGCGCATCAACGCGGTCTGGCTACTGTTTGCAGCGCTATGCTCCTACGCGATCGCCTACCGCTTCTACGCGCGCTTCATCGCCAACCGGGTCCTGCAGGTCAACGACCAGCGCGCGACGCCGGCCGAGCGCCTCGAGAACGGCATCGATTTCCACAAGACCGACCGGCGCGTGCTGTACGGCCACCACTTCGCCGCCATCGCGGGCGCCGGGCCGCTCGTCGGTCCGGTGCTGGCCGCCCAGATGGGCTACCTGCCCGGCACGATCTGGATCATTGTCGGCGTGATCTTCGCCGGCGGGGTCCAGGACATGGTGATCCTGTTCTTCTCCACGCGCCGGGACGGCAAGAGCCTCGGGCAGATGGCACGCGAGGAGATCGGGCCGTTCGGCGGCGCCGCGGCGCTGGTCGCGGTCCTGCTGATCATGATCATCCTGCTCGCGGTGCTCGCCCTCGTCGTGGTCAACGCGCTCGCCGATTCGCCGTGGGGCACGTTCTCGATCGCCATGACGATCCCGATCGCCCTGCTGATGGGCCTCTACATGCGCGTGCTGCGGCCAGGACGGGTGCTCGAGGCGTCGGCGATCGGGGTGGCGCTGCTGCTGCTGGCGATCGGGTTGGGCGGCGTCATCGAGCACACGAACCTCGGCGAAGCGTTCACGCTGTCGCGCGAGACGCTCGTGCTCTGCCTGGTGGTGTACGGCTTCGCCGCGTCGGTGCTGCCGGTGTGGATGCTGCTCGCGCCGCGGGACTACCTGTCCACCTTCATGAAGGTGGGCACCATCACCTTGTTGGCGCTGGGCATCCTGCTCACCCTGCCCACCGTGCAGGCCCAGGCGGTCACCAGGTTCGCCTCGACCGGCACCGGGCCGGTGTTCGCCGGCGCGCTGTTTCCGTTCGTGTTCATCACCATCGCCTGCGGGGCGCTGTCGGGCTTCCACTCGCTGATCGCGTC
>JBIOYL010000454.1:0-16149 GCA_044870185.1 Actinomycetes bacterium
GAGCTGGCCGTGGACGTGCACTCGCTGCACTTCTTCGACCCCGACACAGGGCGCGGCATCGGCGAAGCCCCCGAAGACCGCCTCGAAAGCCACCCCCCCAGCGGCAACGGCACGGGCAGCACCAGCACGTCCGGGTAGCCACCTGCGCTGCTCCGGCGCCGTCCGCCGTCCGCAACGGGCCCACGTCACCTCGATGAGCCTGCGGCTGCCCGACCACTGGGTCTGGGACTTCTGGTTCGCGCAAGACGGCGACGACGTGCACGTGTTCTTCCTGCACGCGCCCCGTGACGTCGGCCATCCGGAGCTGCGCCACGCCCACGCCCGGATCGGCCATGCCGTGTCACGCGACCTATGGACTTGGGAGGTCCTGCCCACGGCGCTCGGCCCCGGCCCGCCGGGCGCCTTCGACGACCTGGCCACCTGGACCGGGAGCGCGCTCGGCGTCAACGGTCGCTGGCACATGTTCTACACCGGGATCTCGACCCGTGAGGACGGCGCCGTGCAGCGGGTCGGGCTGGCCACCTCCGACGACCTGCTCCGGTGGCAGCGGCAGGGCGTGCTGGTCGAGGCGGACCCGCGCTGGTACGAGCAGCGCGGCCCGGACACCCCTGACGAGACCTGGCGGGACCCGTGGGTGTTCTGGGACGGGCCCAGCCGCAGCTTCCACATGCTGCTCACCGCCCGAGCCAACCACGGCCCGGTCCACGGGCGCGGCGTGATCGGCCACGCATGGTCGCCGGACCTGCGCACCTGGGAGGTGGGCCCGCCCCTGTTCGGGCCGGCCGGCCTCCACGACCTGGAGGTGCCGCAGCTCGCCCGCGTCGGCGGCCGCTGGCGCATCCTGTTCAGCTGCAGCGCGCCGCCGCACGCCCACGACCCGACGCGGCCCGCCCGGCCCCGGCCCGCCCGGCCGGGCCTTGACGGTCCCCACTACCTGGTCTCCACGCAGAAGTTCGGCCCGTACGCCCCGGCCCGCACGGCATTGCTCGTCGGCGACGCCCCGAGCCGGTACTACGCCGGGCGGCTCATCCGGCGGCACGGCGCCTGGTGCTTCCTGGCCTGGCGACGCCACGACGGCGACGGACGCTTCCTCGGCGAGCTCAGCGACCCGATGCCGCTCACCGTCCATGCCGACGGGTCACTGTCGGTGCAGCTGCCGGACCCCACCAGGCTCACCCCTTGACCGCGCCCATGGTGAAGCCCTGGACGAAGCGGTCCAGGAGGAAGTTGTACGCGAGCGCCACCGGCACGGCGACGATCACCGCGGCGGCCATCAGCGACTGCCAGAAGAACACGTCGCCGCGCACCAGGTTGGTCGGCACGCCCACACTGACGGGCATGTGCGCCGAGCTGGCGACGAAGGCGAGCGCGTAGATGAACTCGTGCATGGTGAGGGTGAAGGCGAACACCACCACGGTGAAGATCCCGGGCAGGATCAGCGGCAGCACCGTGCGCGTGACCGCCTGCAGGCGGCTGTACCCGTCCACCTGCGCCTGCTCCTCGATGTCCCGTGGGATCGACTTGAAGAACCCGTTCAGCAGCCAGGTCGACAGCGGGATGGTGAAGGTCGGGTAGACGACCACGAGCGACCAGATGGAGTCCTGCAGCCGCAGGGACGCGACCATGCGCGACAGCGGGATGAACAGCAGCGTCGGCGGCACCAGGTAGACCAGGAAGATCGCCACCCCGAGCCGGCCACCCCAGCGTCCGGTGAGCCGCGCCAGCGCGTACGCGGCGGGCAGGCTGAACGCCAGGGTGATGAGCACCACCAGGACGCCGATCTCGACGGTGTTGCGCACGAAGGTGAGGTACGGCGTCTGCCCGAACAGCAGCCGCACGTGCTCGAGGGTCGGCGGCCGGTTGTACAGGAACGGGTTGCTGCCGGCGGTGTACAGGTCGGGGTCGGCCTTGAACATGGTGATGATCGCCCACAGGAACGGGAACGAAGCGAACAGGGCGAACACGCCGATCACGGTGTAGACGCCGGTCCGCGACCCGACCCGGCGCGCGCCCGGCCCGGCCATCTCAGCTCACCTCCGCCCGCTGGGCCAGACGCAGGATCAGCGCGGCCAGGCCCGCCAGCACCGGGAACATGAACACCGCCACGGCCGCGCCCTGCGCCAGGCTGCCCCCGTTGATGCCCTGGTAGAACGCCCAGCTCGCGAGCACCTGGGTGGCGTTCTGCGGGCCACCGCCGGTGAGCACGTAGACCACGGTCATGTCGGTGAAGGTGAACACCACCCCGAACAGCACCGCCACGCCGGTGATCGGCAGCAGCAGCGGCAGCTCGATGTCCAGCAGCCGCCGCCAGAAGCCGGCCCCGTCCATCTCGGCCGCCTCCTTGATCTCGGAGGGGATCGACGTCATGCCGGCCAGCAGGATCACCGTGGCCAGTGGCAGCATGCGCCAGGTCTGCACGGCGATCACCGACCCCATGGCCAGGTCGGTCTTGCCGAGCCAGTACATGTGCCCGCCCTGCTGGATGAGGCCGAGGTGGGCGAGCACCCAGTCGATCGGGCTGAACAGCGAGTCCAGCATCCACAGCCAGGCGATCGTGCCGAGCGCGATCGGCGTGGTCCAGGGGAGCAGGATCAGGAAGCGGGCGAACCACTTGCCCTTGAAGTCGGTGCGCAGGGCGAACGCCAGCACGACCGACAGCACCACCACCAGCAGCTGGGAGACGACCGTGAACACCACCGTGTTCCGCAGCGAGCTGCGGAACACGGGATCGCCCAGGACGCTGCGGAAGGTGGCCAGGCCCACGAAGTGCAGCACCGGGCGGCCGGTGGTGATGTCGGTGAACGCGTACAGGATCGCCATCAGCAGCGGGAAGCCGACCAGGCCGAGCAGGTAGGCCACGGACGGCAGCAGCAGCAGCGGCCCGAGCAGCCCCTCCCGGTCGAGCAGGTAGCGCCGCGGCCGCTCCTGGAGCTCGCCGGCGACCGCGTCGCGCACCTTGGTGGCGGTCATGCCCCCACCTCCCTCAGCGGCTGCGGCTCGATCCGCTCGCCGCTTTGGGTGCTGAAGAAGCGCAGGTTGGCCGCGGCCACCGCGAAGGGTGCGGTGGTGCCCTCGTCGACCGGGGTCGTCACCGTGGACGGCAGCCGCGCGATCACCCGGTCGTCGCCGGAGATCTCGGGGACGGTGCCGTAGACGTAGCGGTCCGACCCGAGGTACTCGACCCGCCCCACGCGGAAGCCGAACCGCATCCGGCCGTCCCGCTCGCCCACCAGCTCCTCCGGCAGGAAGTGCTCCGGCCGGAAGCCGACCAGCGCGCCCCGCCACTCGAACAGGTTCATGGGCGGGGAGCCGACGAACGTGGCGACGAAGGTGTTCGCCGGGTGATGGTAGATCTCCCACGGCGTCCCGACCTGCTGCAACCGCCCGCGCTCCAGCACCGCGATGCGGTCGCCGAGGCCCATCGCCTCCACCTGGTCGTGGGTGACGTAGATGGTGGTGGTCCCCACCCGCCGCTGGAACTCCTTCAGCTCCTCGCGGGCCAGCGCGCGCAGCTTGGCGTCCAGGTTGGACAGGGGCTCGTCGAGCAGGAACACCTGCGGTTCGCGCACCAGCGCGCGTGCCAGCGCCACCCGCTGCCGCTCGCCGCCCGAGAGCTGGCGGGGCCGTTGCCGCAGCAGATGCTCGATGCCGAGCAGCGCGGCCGCCCAGCGGACCCGCCTGGCCTGCTCGTCCTTGTCCACACCCCGGGCGACGAGCGGGAAGGCGATGTTCGCCTGCACCGTCTTGTGCGGATACAGGGCGTAGCTCTGGAAGACCATGGCGATCCGCCGGGCCCGCGGGGGCAGGTCGTTCACCACCCGCCCGCCGATCAGCACCGTGCCGCCGGTCGGCCGTTCCAGGCCGGCGATCATCCGCAGCAGCGTCGTCTTGCCGCACCCGGAGGGGCCGAGCAGCACCAGGTACTCGCCCTCCTCGGTGCGCAGGTCGATGCCGTCGACCGCCGGGTTGTCACCGAAGGTCTTCCGCAGGGCCCGAGTCTCCACCACCGCCATGTCGGCTCCTCGTCTCGGTCTCGCGCCGGGCGGCGCCAGCCGCCCGGCGAACCGGAGGGCCCAGGCCGAGTCCCCCAGGGCCCGGCCTCAGGCGCTGCCGCCTACCAGCCCCTGCTTGCGCCACTTCTGGAAGATCGCCTTGACCTGTGCCTCCGCTTTGGCCACCGCCTGCTTGGGCGGGGTGCCGCGGGCGGCGTCGGCCATCATGTTCGGCAGGACGAAGGTGTTGAACACCTCGCTCTCGGCCGCGTTGGCCGGGCCCGGATGGCCGACGTTGGTGCTCCAGCGGTCGGCGGTTTTGAGCAGCGCCAGCTTGTTCGCCGGCTGGGACTTGAACGGGTCGTTGTCCAACCATCCCGGCAGGCTCGACCAGGCGGCCGCCTTCTTGAAGGCGGAGAAGTCGTACAGCTCGGAGTTGTTGGCGACGTCGGCGGAGTGGTCCGCCAGGTAGAGCAGGAACTGCTTGGCCTTGTCCACGTTCTTGGCGAACTTGGGGATGAGGTAGCTGCGCACCACGTGCTCGGATGCCAGCGCGGTGCCGGTCGGGCCCTTGAGCGCGGGGACGAAGAAGACGTCGGCCGCCACCGTGGGGTTGGACTTCTGCGCGCTGCGGTAGGCGGAGATCGAGTTGAGGATGTAGGAGAGCTTGCCGGCGATCAGCCCCTGGTTGTTGGAGGCCGCGGTCCAGCTGAAGATCTCATCGGTCATGGACTGCTTGAACAGCCGCGCCATGTAGCCGACCGCGTCGATCACCTGCGGCGAGTTGAGCACCACGTTCTGCTGCGCGTCCTGGATCGAGCCCCCGAACGACCAGATGAGCGCCCGGGCCGCCATGTTGGAGTCGACCTCTTGGGACATGCCGATGCCGACCGGGATCTTCGCCTGGCGCTTGATCGCGGCGCCGCCCCGGGCCAGCTCCTCCCAGGTGGACGGGCCTGCTGGCAGGCCGACCTTCTCCCACTGGCTCTTGCGGTAGTCGCCCGGGTCCGGCGTCCAGGTGTGGCAGAAGCCGTAGTAGTGCTTGGTGGTCGGGTTGTAGCTCGACAGCCTGCAGAAGTCGAACTGCGCCCCGTGCCGCTTCTCCGCCTCCTGGACGACGTCGCTCAGGTCCAGCATGCTCCGCTCGACCGACGAGGCCGGCACGATCCACTCGATCAGGTCGTGGCCCTGGCCGGCGTTGATCTCCGCCGCGGTCCGCGCGGGCAGTTGTGCGTTGTCGATGTGATCGACCACCACGGTGATGCCGTTGTTCTGGCCCCACTGCTGCGCGAAGCCGTCGAACCACTTGTCGTACCGAGGGACGAAATGACTCCACTGCAGGATCCGGAGCTGCTTCCCGCCGCCGCCTCTGCCCGGCGAGCTTGCCGGCCCGGTGCACGCCCCCAGCACGCCCGAACCTACCCCGGCAAGCGCGACCGTCCCCACCGTGGTCAGAAACTGGCGCCGGGAGATGCCGCCGGCCCCTTGGCGCTGCTGTTCTGGGTCCTCACCCTTGCCCATCGTGTCTCCGCTCCCTGTGTTCGTGGCGGCCTCGAGCGCTTCGCGAGCGCTGCAGCGAACCGGGAGCCGGCGGGGCCCGGCCGTGCGCGGGGAGCGGGCGGGCTTGCGCCGATGCGTCCACGCGCCGCCCGCCTGGGCGGCGCGGGCCCGCATCCCATTCCGTTACCAGTTTGGTGAGCGTTTGTGAGCGCTCGCCAGCTGGTACCCCTGCGGTCAAGACCTGCAGCAGTTGGCAACCCCTCGAAAGTCGCTCACTGTGGTCGCGTCCGACTGGGAGCCAGGGCTCCCAAGACCATAGCACTGCAATTTGGTACCCGCGGTGGACGCCGCACAACCCCGCGGCCCGGCAGGGGCGACCGCCCGGGGGTCGGCCGCTCGGCGGTTACCGGCGGGCCGCCGCGAGCGCCTGGGCGAGGTCGGCGACCAGGTCGTCGGGATGCTCGATCCCGACCGACAGGCGGATCAGGTCGGCCGGCACCTCGGCGTCGGTGCCGGCCACGCTCGCATGGGTCATCTCGCCCGGCAGCTCGATCAGGCTCTCGACCCCGCCGAGGCTCTCGGCCAGGGTGAACACCCTGGTCGCGGCGACCAGGCGCCGGGCCGCCTCGACCCCGCCGGCCGGCCGGAACGACACCATGCCGCCGTACGCGGCCATCTGCCGGCTGGCCAGCGCATGGCCGGGGTCGGCGGGCAGGCCCGGGTAGTGGACCGCGGCCACGCCGGGCTGCTCGGCCAGGAAGCCGGCCACCCGCATGGCGTTGTGGCAGTGGGCGCGCATGCGCAGCGGCAGCGTCTTCACCCCGCGCAGGGTGAGCCAGCAGTCCATCGGCCCGGGCACGGCGCCGACCGCGTTCTGCAGGAACCTGGCCCGCCGGTACAGGGCGGGCAGACGGGTGACCAGCGCGCCGCCGACCACGTCGGAATGCCCGCCGAGGTACTTGGTGGCCGAGTGCACCACCACGTCGGCGCCGAGGTCCAGCGGACGCTGCAGGAACGGGGTGGCGAAGGTGTTGTCCACCACGCACAGCGCCCCGGCCGCGTGGGCGAGCTCGGCCGCGCCGGCGATGTCGACCACGCCGAGCAGCGGGTTGGTCGGCGTCTCCACCCAGACCAGCCTGGTCTCGGCGCGGATGGCCTGCTTGATCGCATCCAGGCTGGTCATGTCGACGGTGGTGAGCTCGAGCCCCCAGCCGGCGAACACGCGCGCCACGATCCGGTAGGTGCCGCCGTAGACGTCGCTGGACAGCACCAGGTGGTCGCCGGGCGAAAGGGTCTGCAGGATCGTGGCGATGGCGGCCATGCCGGAGGCGAAGCACAGCGCGCCACCCGGGCCGTCCGGACCGGCGCCCTCCAGCGCGCCGAGGCACGCCTCCAGGCCGGTGCGGGTCGGGTTGCCGGTCCGGGCGTACTCGTAGCCCTTGTGCCCGCCGACGCCCTCCTGCGCGAACGTCGAGGTCTGGTAGATCGGCGGGATGACCGCGCCGGTGGTCGGGTCAGGCTCGGAGCCGACGTGCACGGCCCTGGTCTCGAACTGCAGGTCACGGAAGGGCATGGATACCGGTCCTCGTGGGAGATGTCGGTGCGGTCGGCGCCCTGGGGCGGCGGTCGGCGGCCCCGGCTGGCCGTCGGCGGCCCTGGGGCTGGCGGTCAGTGGCCCCGGTTGGCGGTGGCCAGGAAGTCGAGGATGTCGGAGCGGGTCATGACGCTCGCCGGCTGGCCGTGCTCGGTCACCAGCACGGCGGTCGAGCGTCCCTTGGCGAGCAGCTCGAAGGCGGCCTCGACCGGCTCGTGCTGCTCCACGCTCGGGAACGGCGGGTCCATCACGTCCACGACCTGGGCGTCCAGCACCTCGGGTTTGCGGAACAGGCGCTCCAGCAGCGTGCCCTCCTGGACCGAGCCGACCACGCTGGACAGGTCGGTCGGGTCGTCGCCGGAGACGACCGGGAGCTGGCTCACGCTGTACAGGTGCAGCAGCCCGATGGCGTCCTTGACCCGCTGGTGGGCGGCGACGGTCACCAGCCGCGGCAGGTCGTGGTGGGCCTTGCCGGCCAGCACGTCGGCCACCGCGCCGCCGCGGCGGCGGCCGAGGAAGCCGTGCTCGCGCATCCAGTCGTCGTTGAAGACCTTCGACAGGTAGCCGCGGCCGCCGTCGGGCAGGAGCACCACGATGGTCGCCTCGGGGTCGAGCTCCTTGGCGACCTCGACGGCCGCGTAGGCGGCCAGGCCGCACGAGCCGCCGACGAGCAGGCCCTCCTCGCGGGCCAGACGCCGGGTCATCAGGAACGAGTCGCGGTCCGAGACGGTGACGAAGCGGTCGACCACTGCGCGGTCGAAGGTGGCCGGGAAGAAGTCCTCCCCCACCCCCTCGACCAGGTAGGGGTGGACGTCGTCGGGCTGGGAGTAGATCGAGCCCTCGGGATCCGCGCCCACGATCAGCACCCCGGGCTTGCGCTCCTTGAGGTAGCGGCCCGCGCCGGTGATCGTCCCCCCGGTGCCCACCCCGGCCACGAACACGTCGACCGCGCCGGCGGTCTGCTCCCAGATCTCCGGCCCGGTCGAGCGGTAGTGCGCCGCCGGGTTGGCCTGGTTGCCGTACTGGTTGGGCTGGAAGGCGCCGGGGATCTCGGCGGTGAGCCGGTCGGCGACCGAGTAGTACGACTCGGGCGAGGACGGCGGCACCGCGGTGGGGGTGACCACGACCTCGGCGCCGTAGCCGCGCAGCAGGGCGATCTTCTCCTGGCTGATCTTGTCGGGCATCACGAACACGCAGCGGTAGCCGCGCAGCGCGGCCACGATGGCCAGCCCGGCGCCGGTGTTGCCGCTGGTCGGCTCGACGATCGTGCCGCCCGGGCCGAGCCTACCCTCACGCTCGGCCTGCTCGACCATGGCGAGCCCGATGCGGTCCTTGACCGAGCCGCCGGGGTTCAGGTACTCGACCTTGGCCAGCAGGGTGGGCGCCAGCCCGCGCCCGAGCCGGGACAGCCGGACGAGCGGCGTGCCCCCGACCGTGTCGAGGATCGACTCGTGCACCTGCATGCAGCGGCTCCTCGTGCGCGCGGACCCGGCGATGTGCCGATTCTACGGCCCGCCGCCTGGCCCGGCCGGGTCAGCGCAGCGGATGGCCCGCTTCGTCGAGGCCGGCGAACAGGTCGGTCTCGTGCTCGGGCACCGGCACGAGCGAGCGGGCCAGGCTGTAGTCCTCCCAGGGGTAGACCTCGGCGACCAGCTCGTCCGGGATGGCGAACCAGGAGCCGTTCGGGTCGATCTGGCTGGCGTGGGCGATCAGCGCGTCGCGCCGTTGGGGCAGCCAGTCGGCCACGTCGATCTGGGTGGTGACGGGCAGCTCGGGGCGCCTGCCCTCGTCCTGGTCCCAGCGCTCGAGCCGCTCGCCGTACGGGCTGTCGAGGCCGCGTTCGACGGCCGCCTTGTGCAGCGTCTCCAGCCGGCGGCGGGAGCGGCCGGCGTGGTAGTAGAGCTTGAGCGGCTGCCAGGCCGGGCCGGCCTGCGGATGGCGGTCGGGGTCCCCGGCCGCGTCGAAGGCGGCCGCGCTCACCTGGTGGGTGCGGATGTGGTCGGGGTGGGGGTAGCCGCCCGTCTCGTCGTAGGTGACCACGACCTGCGGGCGCTCGGCCCGGATGATCCGGACCAGGCGGCCGACCTCCTCGTCGAGCGGGGCGTTGGCGAACGCCGCCGGGTGGGTGCTGAACCCGGTGTCGTCGGCGGCCATGCCCGTGTCCTGGTAGCCAAGCCAGTAGTGGGCGCTGACGTTGAGGATCTCGAGCGCCTTGGCGAGTTCCTGGCGGCGCAGCTCGGGGATGCGCTCGAGGTTGCCCGGCCGGTCCATGGCCGGGTTGAGGATCTCGCCCGCCTCTCCCCCGGTGCAGGTGACCACGACGGTGCGCACCCCCTCGTCGGCATACCTGGCGAGGGTGCCCGCCCCCTTGGACGACTCGTCGTCGGGATGTGCGTGCACGGCGAGCAGGGTTCGGGGCATGGTCGGGCAGCTCCTTGCGCCTGATCGAAGCGAGGGTCAACGGCCAGGTTAGCGAACGCCGGGATCCCGGTCCGGAGTGGAGCGCTGACCGGACCGGAGCCGCGGGACCAGGCGCGACCCGCAGATGCGGTGCAGCGCCCAGGCCAGACCGAGCACGATCAGCACGTCGCCGATGCTGAAGATGTTGTGCAGCGGCCAGGCATGCGGGATGGCGAACACGTCGCCGAGGAAGGCGAGCCTGGGGTGGGGCACGGCGGCCGAGTTGGTGAAGCCGCCCGGCCGGGTCGGGAGCCCGGCCGTGCGCAGCGCGGCCGGCGAGGCCGGCATGACGCCGCCGTTGGCGCCCATCGCGGCCAGGTTGCAGAGCGCGCCCGCCGCGACCAGCAGCATGCCGGGCAGGCGACGGTTGGCGACCAGGAACACCGCGGCGACGGCGAACGAGGCGACCTGGAGGAAGGCGCGCGCGCCGTCCGCGAGCAGCCCGCCCGGCGCGTAGATCCCGACGAGCTGCATCCCGAGGGCCAGGGCGAGCACCCAGGACCAGCCGGCCCGCACGTCGGCAAGGGCCGACAGCCGGCCGCCGAACAGCGGGACGGCCAGGGCGGCCACCAGGACGCAGGCGATGAGGAACATGGGGCGTCCGAGCGGGAGACGGCGGGATGAGAGTGTAACCGGGCGGGGGCGACCCGGGGCCAGGTCCCCCGCGGCAGGCCCCTCGGCGCATCCTTCTGGCCTTATGGTCTGGCGCGTCCTGGAACGAACGGCTACTCTGATCGGGTCGCGGGCCTTGCGCCCGCGTTTGGCGCTTTCTGGCCTGAGCGGGCCGGCTTGGCAGCACCACTGACGCCGGTCCCGGGGCCGGCTCCGCCCGATGACCATCCCGAGGAGGGAGAACCACCGTGTCGCAGCCCACCAGCGCCCCCGCGACCTACCTGACCCACGAGGCGTACGACCGCCTGGTGGCCGAGCTGGACTCGCTCAAGACCGAGGGCCGCGAACGTGTCTCACGCCTGCTCAGCACCGCCCGCGAGCATGGGGACATCCGCGAGAACGCCGACTACGACGCGGCCAAGAACGAGCAGGGGATGATGGAGGCGCGCATCCGGCAGCTCGAGTCGATCCTCAGCACCGCCGTGGTGGGCGAGGCGCCCGAGTCGGACACGGCCGGCCCCGGGACGGTGGTCACGCTCGACATCGCCGGCGACGAGGAGACCTACTTCATCGGCAGCCGCGAAGAGGCCATCGAGGGCATGGACGTGCTCAGCATGCAGTCACCCCTCGGGCAGGCGGTGATCGGCCGGCACCCTGGCGAGGAGTTCACCTACACCACGCCGACCGGCAGGGAGCTAGTGGTCAAGCTGCTGGCCGCCGAGCCGCGCCGCGGCTAGGCCGCCGGGCCTACCTTCCGGCAGGATGGCGGGCGGCCAGGCCGAGCAGCACCCCGTCCAGGATGTCCGTCTCGCTGGCCATCACCTCCCCGAACCCGAAGGTCGAGCAGATCACGTCCAGCACGAGCGCCCCGGCAGCGATCACGTCCTGGCGGCCGGCCGCCATCACGGGGAGGGCGGCGCGCTCGGCGACGGTCATCGCCGACAGCCGGCCGGCCGTGGCCCGGATGTCGGCGGCACCGACGACCGCCCGGTGGATCCGCCGAGGGTCGTAGGCGTCCAGGCCGAGCGTGATGGCCGCCACGGTGGTCACGGTCCCGGCCACCCCGATGACCAGGGTGGCCGAGCTCGGGTCGAGCACCGCCGTGACCTCGGCCAGATGCCGGGCGACGTCGTCGCGCAGGGCGGCGATCTCGCCGCGGGTGGGCGGGTCGGTGTGCAGATGGCGTTCGGTGAGCCGGACGCAGCCGATGTCGACCGACACGGCCCCCTCGGGCACGCGCGCACCGAGGATGAACTCGGTCGAGCCGCCGCCGATGTCGACGACCAGCGTGCGGCCGCCGCCGTCCAGCCCCGCCGTCGCGCCAGGGTCGGCCGGGGCACCCAGGTCGACCGTCGCGCCAGGGTCGGCCGTGCCACCCAGGTCGGCTCTGGCAGCGAGGTCGGCCGTGGCGCCGAGATAGGCCGCGGCCGCCTCCTCCGCGCCGGTCAGCACCTCCGGTTCGACGCCGACCAGCCGGCGGGCGCCGGCCAGGAACTCCTCCCGGTTGGTGGCGTCACGGGTCGCGCTGGTCGTGACCAGCCGGGCCGCTTCGACGCCGAGGCGCCGGCAGGTCGCCGCGTACCCCTCGATGGCCGCCAGGGTGCGGCGCAGCGCCTCGGCGTCGAAGCGGCGCGTGCGGTCGACTCCGCGGCCGAGCCGCGTGATCACCATGGCGCGCTCGACCTCGGCCACGATGCGGCCGTCGTCCACGTCACCGACCAGCAGGCGCGTCGAATTGGTGCCGACGTCGTACGCGGCCAGGCGCCGGACGCTCATGCCGGCCGCCCCGCTCCCGACCCTCCGGGGCACCCCGTGCCCGCCTCCAGCTCCACGCAGGGGCCCGGGCAGTCGACCGGGTCCACCACATCCCTGACGATCCGGCCGACCGGGTCGGCGCCGGTGGCCACCTCGTGGGCGTACAGGGCGTGCAGGCATTTGACCCGGCCGGGCAGCCCACCCACGCCGGGGCTGCCGGGCAGGAGGCCCATGGCGTCCCGCTGGGCCAGGTAGCTGGCATGGGCCTGCGCGTGCGCCCTGGCCAGCTCGGGCTCGGCGGCGATCCGCTCGGACAGCGCGCCGTTCCAGCCGGCCGCCTCGAGCCGGCCGACCGCGACCCGGGCGGCCGGGCACGACAGCCAGTACAACGTGGGGAAGGGCGTGCCGTCGGGCAGGTGTGGTGCGGTGCGCACCACGGCCGGCAGGCCGTAGCGGCAGCGGGCGGCGACGGCCACCGAGCCCCTGGTCTTGCGGCCGAGCTGCTTCTCGATCAGGCGGCGCTCGCCCGCAGAGGCCTCCGGCAGCGCGGCCGCCCAGCCCGGCTCGGTACGCGGATCAGGCTCTGTGCGGGCAGGGTGCCAGGGCAGGCGGTCAGGATCGGGCAACGCGGCCGGATCGGGCCGGCGGGGCGACCGGGTCGGTGTCCGCGGCACGGCTCAGCCGCGCCGACCCTCGCGCTGCCGCTTGACGTCGACAAGGCGCTCTTCGCTGGAGCGCATGAACCGCTTCAGCTTCTGCTCGAACTCTGGGTCCTTGGCGGCTCGACGCGGTCGCTGAGCCTCCGGCTGCCAGTCGGGAGCCGCCTGCTTGATCGACAGGTCGATCTTGCCGTCTTCCTTCATACCGACGACTTTGACCGTGACCTGGTCATCGACCCGGAGGTGCTCCTCGACCGAGCGAACGTAGTTTCGGTCGATTTCGGAGATGTGGACGAGGCCCGTCTCACCCGTTTCGAGCTTGACGAAGGCCCCATACGGGGCAAGGCGAATGACCGTACCCGGGACGATGGCCCCGATCTCGGCAGGCATGCTGGCGACCAGCGCTCCTTTACGCTTTCGAGGTTCCCGGCCGGACGGCCGGGCTCGATTTTCATCGTAGGGAGGGGTACCTGGACCGTCAACAAACACACCTACGCAACCGTGGCCGCTTCGGGTCAGTTCGGGTCAGCGAGCCCAGGCGGTCATGCGCTCCCACATGTTGTGGTACCAGCTCCGCTTGGGCGGTGGCGAGGCGGTGGCCGTGGTCGGTGGCGGGTCGGCCGGCGGCCGCCCGGTCAGCACCCATTGCCGCTCGCCCTTGTGGACCAGGCCGAAGTCGTGCTCGGCGAGCTGCTCGACGTAGGCGGGGTCGGCCAGGCGCGCCTTCTCCCGGGCAAGGCGGGCGTTTTCGGCTGCCAGGGCGTCGTGCTTGGCCCGGAGCTGGGCGATCCGGCCCTGCTGGGCGGCGTGCTGGCGCAGCGGGTAGACGGCCATGGCGGCCAGGACGAACAGCACCAGCACGAGCAGCACGCCGCGGGGGGTGAGCCCAAACGGCGCTCCCCACTGCCGGGCGGCCGACGTCGGCCGCCCGGCAGTGGGGCGGCCGGCGTCGCGCCGCCACAGCCGCGGGCCGGCCGGGCGGCCGGCGTCGCGCCGCCACCACCTCACGTCGAGGCGTCCCCGTCCCCGTAGGTGCGTTGGAAGGCCAGGCGCCCGGGGTAGCGGGCGCTGTCGCCGAGCTGCTCCTCGATGCGCAGCAGCTGGTTGTACTTGGCCACCCGCTCGGTGCGGGCCGGCGCGCCGGTCTTGATCTGGCCCGACCCGACCGCCACGGCCAGGTCGGCGATGGTGGTGTCCTCGGTCTCGCCGGAACGGTGGCTGATCACGGTCGAGTAGCTGTTGCGGTGGGCCAGGTCGATCGCGTCGAAGGTCTCGGTCAGGGTGCCGATCTGGTTGACCTTGATGAGCACCGCGTTGGCGGCGCCCTCGTCCAGGCCGCGCTTGATGCGGGCGACGTTGGTGACGAACAGGTCGTCGCCGACGAGCTGGATCTTGGGGTCGAGCGCCTCGGTGAGCGCCGTCCAGCCGGCCCAGTCGTCCTCGGCCAGGCCGTCCTCGATCGACACGATCGGGTAGCTGTCGGCGAGCCGCCGCCACAGCTCGATCAACTCCTCGCCGGTGAGCGACTTGGAGTCCCCGGCCAGCTCGTAGCGGCCGTCACGGTAGAACTCGCTGGCGGCCGGGTCCATAGCCAGTGCCACCTCGGCGCCCGGCTCGAAACCGGCCTTGCCGATCGCCTCGACCAGCAGCTCCAGGGCCGCCTCGTTGCCGGGCAGGTCGGGGGCGAAGCCGCCCTCGTCACCGACGCCGGTGGCGAGCTTGCGGGCCTTCAGGACGCCCTTGAGCGCCTGGTAGACCTCGGCGCCCATGCGCAGCGCCTGCGCGAACGACGAAGCGCCGACAGGCACGATCATGAACTCCTGGAAGTCGATGTCGTTGTCGGCATGCACGCCGCCGTTCAGGACGTTCATCATCGGCACGGGCAGCACGTAGCTGGACAGGCCGCCGAGGTAGCGGTAGAGGGGCAGCTCGAGCGAGTCGGCCGCCGCGCGGGCGACCGCCATGGACACGCCGAGGGTCGCGTTCGCGCCCAGCTTGGACTTGTTGTCGGTGCCGTCCAGGTCGAGCATGAGCCGGTCGATGCCGCGCTGGTCGAAGGCCTCCTGGTCGAGCAAGGCAGGGGCGATCACCTCGTTGACGTTGCGGACCGCGGTCAGCACGCCCTTGCCGCCGTAGCGCTCGCCGCCGTCGCGCAGCTCGACGGCCTCGAATCGGCCGGTGCTGGCGCCCGACGGGACGATCGCGCGCCCCCAGCCGCCATCCTCCAGGGTGACCTCGCATTCGAGCGTCGGGTTGCCGCGGGAGTCGAGCACCTCCCGGGCTCGGACGAGTTCGATAGCAGCCATGGGGAAGACTCCTGCTCCAGGATGGTCGGACCGCAGGCGAGCATATCACCCGGCGTGCGCGAATCCCCGCCCCACCGCCCACCTATTCGCCGCGCCCCGACGCGGAACGCAGGCGATATCCTTCGTCCGTTGGTCCCGCGACCAAGGAGGACCGATGGCCCGACCCGCGGAGGGACCCATGGCCCGATCGGCGCAAGGATCGGTGGCCCGGTCCGCAGCCCGCGCCACCCCCGTCCGCCGGCCCAGGTGGCTCGTCACGCTGGCCCTGGCCGCTGTGGTCCTCGCCGGCTGCTCGCTGGCCACCGGCGTCGCCCACACGGTCTCCAGGCTGAACGACGCCGGCCTGCGCGACTCCAGCCTGAACGTCACGGGCGGCGACGTGGTCGTGCGGTTCACCGCCGACGCGGCCGCCGCTCCGGAGGAGGTCGACGCCCAGGTACGGGAGGCGGCCAGGATCGTGTGGGAGAACCTGCCCCTACGCGTCAACAGCGTCGAGGTCTTCCCGCGAGGGGTGGACGCCTCCGCCAGGGGCTACAGCCGCGGCGACCTGGAGCTGGCCTTCGGCCCCCGCCCGGCGGGCCTGGACAGGGGCGCGCGGGACATCGCCCGGAGCGTGGCGATCGGCGTCGGGATCGGCAGCCTGGTGCTCCTGGCCGTCGTCGTCGCGATCATCGTGCTCGTGGTGCGCTCCACCCGGCGGCAGCGGGCGCAGCCCGCGGGCGGCTACCAGGGCGGCTGGCCGCCACCCGGCTACCCGCCTCCGCCGGGCGGCTGGCAGCAGCCCGGCTACCCGCCTCCGCCGGGCGGCTGGCAGCCCGGCTATCCGGGGGGCGCTCCCCAGCCGGGGGCATCCCCGCCGCCACCGGACTCGGAGCAGCCCGGCCAGGGCACCCCGCCACCGCCCGACGCAGGCGCGGCCGCGCAAGCCCCCGGCCGGGGGCCAGTCGGCCCGACGCCGGGTGAAGGGCCGGGCCCGGGTGAAGGGCCGGCGCCGGGCGAGGGCGGCCCGCCACCACCCGGTGAGGGGCCGGCCGTGGCCTGGCCCGAGCCGGACCGGCAGCGGCGCCCTGGGACGCCCGGACCGGGCGAGCCGGGCGAAGGTGAGCGGACTACTCCCCCGAGCTGACGTCCGGATCCCAGCCGGCGTCCGGGTCCGAGCCGGCGTCCGGGTCGGCGACGGGGCGCTGCTCGGCGGCGGCGGGCCGGTCGTGCTTGGCCGCCTTCCAGTAGGCGAGCCACTGCTCGAGGGTCAGGCCGGCCGGGTCGAGGCC
>JBIOYL010000455.1:0-3016 GCA_044870185.1 Actinomycetes bacterium
GCAGGCTGGTCAGCAGCCCCCCGACGAGGGAGCCGGCCAGGCCGACCAGCAGCAGTTCGGCCCAGTTGATCGGCTGGTTGCGGGCCACCAGCAGGTGCGCGATCCAGCCGGCGAACATGCCCCACACCAGGATGAACAGCAGGATCACCGGGACTCCCTTCCCGTCAGGGCGGCTGGGTGCTGCCAGGTTTGCTGGCCGCTGTTGGCCTCCGGCCCTGGGAGGTGGCTTGGCTAGCTGCCGGTCTGGTCGTCGAGGTCGGCGTCGGCCGCGTTACGTGGAACCGACTCGATGCCGTTCAGCGCGCCCGCTTTGCTCTCGTCGCTTTCGCTGGTGGCGATCACCTGCCCGTTGGGTGCCACCAGGTTGAGGTGGTACCTGCCCGTGGAGCCCTGCTTGAGGACGAACTTGGCCGCCATTCCCGCCCTCTCCTCCGCTCTCGTCTTGCCCGCGGCGTATCCAACCGTCCCGGCTGCTACGCCGCAACCGCCGCCCGGGGAGCTCTGTTTCTCCCTGCTAGTGCAGTTGCCGGTCGTGTGTCGGCTGGCGACAGGCGCGAGGATTGCTGGCCGACGACCCACGGTCCGCCAACCGCGCTGGTCACCTCGGTGAGCAGGTGCGAACTCCTAGACCTAATTACTTCCCCCTGAAGAACGGCTCGTGATCGTGGGTGGCCTCAAGGGCGACATCATCCTGGCCCACCGGGTTCACGCGGGGTGGATGGAGTGTGCGCGGGGCGGGATGGCTGGTGGCGTTTCCGGTCAGCGTTCACGCCGCCCGCCGCTGCTGCTTGGCGGCGACCAGGCCGCTGACCTTGACCAGGTTGTGCGCCAAGACCCCATGCCCGCACCAGATCCTGGCGCCGTCGATGCCGTCCATCAGGGTGCGGTCCCAGCCGTAGCGGTGCTTGAGATGGCTGATCCGACCTTCCGAGCCGGTACGCCACTTCACCAGGCGCCGGAATGGCCGGGTGTGCTCCTCGGCCTGGCGGGCCTGGCTGGGCGTGCCCTTGCGGGGGATCGCGACCTGGGCCACGCCAAGCTCGCCGAGGGCGTCGTCGACGGTGGCCTCGCCGTAGCCCCGGTCGGCGGTCGCCGCTTTGGGCACCCGCCCGGCCCGCTGGCTGACCCGCTCGACCGCGGGTACCAGCAGCGGTGCATCCGCAGGGTTGCCGACCCAGACCTGGTGGTCCAGCACGATCCCGTCGGGGTTGTCGAGGACCTGCGCCTTGTAGCCGAACTCCACCGGCTTGCCGAGCCGGCCCTTGACGATCGGGCGGGCGTCAGGATCGTGCAGGCTGACCAGCCGGGTCGCGCCTGAAGGGGTGCCGCCCGCCAGGCGGGTGCGGGCCTGGCCGATTACCTGGCTGGTGCGCCCGATGGTGGTCTCCAGGTCGGCGACCAGCCGGGTCAGCTTCCCGGAGGCCTGCCCGCCGGCGCGGGCCAGTGCGCGGCGGGTGTTGCGGGCGACCCGGGTCGCGTCGTCGGTGGCCTGCTCGGCGAGGGTGGCCAGCTCGGCGGTGCGCGCGGCGACCTGCTGTTTGGCCTGGCCGGTGCGAGCCCGCAGCGACCGGGCGAGCTGGTGGGCGCGGCGGCGGGCGGCGCGGCGCCGGTCCCGGGCGTGGGTGCGCCTGGCGCCGCCGGCGGCGTGCACGCGCCCGACGGTGCGGGCCAGCGTGGCGACCGCGCGAGCCAGCAGCCCGGCGTCGGTCGGGTAGGCGACGTTGGCGGCCACCACGGTGGTGTCGGCGCGGACCTTGTGGGTGCGCAGGACCTTGTGGGTGGCCGCGTTGGCCAGCAGCGCCTGGTTGAGCTGGTCGACGGTGGCGGGACCGACGCGGCGGGTGAGCTTGACCAGCGTGGTCGGATGCGGCACCTGCCCGCCCAGGGGGATGCGGCAGAACCGCTGCCAGCCGATCGAGTCGGCGACCTCGCGGCAGACCAGCTCGTAGCCCAGCCGATAGCGGAACTTGAGGAACATCATCCGCAGGTAGGTGTCGATCGGGACCGACGGGCGGCCCAGGACCGGGTCGTAGTGGGTGGCGAACGGGGCCAGGAACCCGGGGTCGTCCAGCAGGGCGTCGACCCGTTCCAGCTCGGCGGGCAGCCCGAGGAGCTCGACGGGCAGGATCGTCTCCCACAGCGACGGCTGGGGGTTGGTGGTCCGCAGCACTGTGCCTCCAATCCGTTGCAGCACAACCGATCGAGGCGATTCTTTCGTCATTCAGCCTGGCCAAGCAACTCAAGCCACGACCAAACCTGCTGGTCAGACGCCTACCTCAGCCCGAATATTTCAGGGGGAAGTAATTAGTTTGCTTTGGGCGCCCGCCGAACTGCCAGTCGTGGATCTCCACGCTCGCATACAGCCCGGCCTGCACGTAGGGCGCGCCGGCCAGCATGGCCTCCACAGCGGCGCGGTCACCTAGCTGAACCAGCAGCGCGCTGCCCACCCACCCGGCGCCGTCGTCAGACAGCAAGGGACCGCGCAGGATGAACCCGTCGCGGTGGCCGGGCTCGCCGAACCAGCGCCGCTGCGTCGCCTCCAGGGCCTGGCGGGCCGCCTCCACGCCCGGCTTGCCGCGACCGATGACCAGGAAGCGCCGGTCATCGCCGGGCTCGGCGGGGTAGTCCCACATCGTGCCGCCCAGCACATTGCGCCAGCGGCGCACCAGCACCTCGCCGTACACGCCAGCCCGGTAGAAGGGCTCCTGGAAGGCGAACACCCGCGCTGCCTGGGCGTCGGGCAGGTCCAGCATGTGCATGCTGCCGGTCCAGGTGGTGCGGTCGGGGGTCAGCGTCGGCCCCCTGGCGATCATCGCCGCCGCATAGCGGTCCATGAACGACCAGTGGGCCTCGGCCAGCTCCTCCAACAGCGCCTCGGTCCCCGGCCGGCCACGGCAGTAGAAGAAGTACTCCACGATCAGGCAGGCTACCTCCCACGCCTTGGTCCGCGCCTTCAGCCGCCCAGATCCTGACGACCGCCGCCAGGCAGCTCACCGTGGCTGCCAGCGGATTACGT
>JBIOYL010000456.1:0-10581 GCA_044870185.1 Actinomycetes bacterium
CCCGCACGGGCGACCCGCCGCCGCCGCGCTCGTGCGGTGGAAGGGCCTCGTAGACGACCAGCTCCACCGGCTCGCCGTCCACTTCACCCATCCGCTGGCCGCGGTGGCGCATTCCGGCCTTCTCCAGCACCCGGCGGCTGGCCACCTGCCCGGCCAGGGTCTCGGCCACCACCCGGCGCACGCCCGGATCGGCCCGCAGGGGGCCAGCAGCGCCCGCAGCGCTGCGAAGGACAGCACTTCGTACGTTTGCGGCGCGCCGCTTGGCGGTATCCCGCGGCCGTACCGGCCGGGTCGCACGGCAGGCGAGCATGGTTGCGGCGTCCGGTCTTGCCGTCCGCCCCATGCTGTCCGGTCCTTGCCGCGTCGTCTGGTCGTTGCCGTCTGGTCGTTGCTGGAGGAGCCATGGTCTGGGTCGTGCTGCTCATCATCGCCGTGCTGTTCGGCCTCGGCTTCGCGGTCAAGCTGCTGCTGTGGGTCGCGCTCATCCTGCTCATCCTGTGGCTGCTCGGCTGGGCTGTCCGCCCTGGCAGGCGGCGCTGGTATTACTGGTAGGGCTTGTACCGGTAGGGCTTGCCTGGTCGCCGCTTGGTGGTAGGACTGTCCGGCCGGCGGCCGGACGGCAGCCGCCTGGCGGTGCGGCAGACCGGTGGACGGCGTGGCGGGCATGGTCGGCAGGCTGTGGCAGACTGCCGGCCATGCACCCGAAGTTCCTCGTCCACGACCTGAACCGCGCCCAGCGGGAGGCGGTCGAGACCACCAGCGGCCCGGTGTGCATCCTGGCCGGGGCGGGCACCGGCAAGACCCGGGTGATCTCCCGCCGGGTCGCCTACGCCATCGCCACCGACGCCGTCCACCCTGGCCATGTGCTCGTCGTCACCTTCACCGACAAGGCGGCCGGCGAGATGCGGGCGCGTCTGGCCCAGCTCGGCTTCCCCGGCGTCAAGGCGGCCACCTTCCATGCCGCCGCCCTCGCCCAGCTGCGCTACTTCTGGCCGCGGCTGTCGGACGCCGCCATGCCCGAGGTGCTGGAGTCCAAGGCGGGGCTGCTCGGGCCGCTGGCCCGCGCCCTGCCCGGCGGCTACCGCTTCGCCGCGCTGAAGGACCTGGCCGACGAGATCGAGTGGGCCAAGGCCCGCCGCCTGGACCCCACCACCTACCAGGCCGCCGCCGAGCGGGCAGGCCGCACCCCGCCGGTGCCCGCCGACCTGTTCGCCTCGCTGTTCCGGCGCTACGAGCGGGCCAAGGAGCGGGCCGGGCGGCTGGACTTCGAGGACATGCTGGTCCGCACGATCGAGGCGATGGAGCACGGGCCGGGGGTGGCCGTGGAGGTGCGTGGCCGCTACCGCTGGTTCTCGGTGGACGAGTACCAGGACACCAACCCGCTCCAGCAGGCCCTGCTCGAGGCCTGGCTGGGCGACCGCGACGACCTGGCCGTCGTCGGCGACGCCGACCAGACGATCTACACCTTCACCGGCGCCTCCAGCCAGTACCTGACCGGGTTCGTGCGCCGCTGGCCGGCCGCCCGTGTGATCCACCTGGAGGAGAACTACCGCTCCAGCCCGCAGGTGCTCGCGCTGGCCAACCGCCTGCTGGCCCGGGACGGGACAGCCTCGCAGCGGGCCAAGCGCCTGGTGGCCACCCGACCGGACGGCCCCGAGCCGTCCGTCGTCGCCTTCACCTCGGCCGACGCCGAGACCGCCGCGCTGGTCGCCGAGGTCCGCCGGCTGCGCGAGGATGGCGTGGCCGCCGACGAGATCGCCGTCCTGGTCCGCACCAACGCCCAGATCCTCCTGCTCGAGGAGGCGTTCGCCGGCGCCGGCATCCAGTTCCAGGTCCGCGGTGAGCTGTTCTGGCGGCGGGCCGAGGTGCGCAAGGCGCTCGGGGCGCTGCGGGGGCGGGACGCCCGGGCGGCCGGGGGCGGGCTCGTCGACGCGCTCGAGGCGATCTGGTACGAGCGCCTGGCGTTCCGGCGCGACGACGAGCCCGACGGCGAGGAGGCCCGCCAGCGGCACGCCGTGCTGGTCACCCTGCTCGGCATCGCCGAGCGGCTCCAAGCCGCCGACGAGCGGGCCGACCTGGCCGCCTTCCACGCCGAGGTGGCCGCGCGCCGGGCCGACGAGGCTGCCGGGATCGGCGGCGGCGTGAACCTGCTCACCTATCACCGGGCCAAGGGCCTGGAGTTCGACGCCGTGCTGCTGCCCGCCGTCGAGGAGGGGCTGCTGCCCATCCGCCAGGCGAGCACGCCCGACGAGGTCGCCGAGGAGCGGCGGCTGCTGTACGTCGGCCTGACCCGGGCCCGGGTGCACCTGTGGATCTCGTGGGCGGCCAGGCGCGCGGGGCCGTCCGGGCGCGAGCAGCCCCGGCGCCCGTCGCGCTTCCTGGACGACCTGGTCGCCCCGGGCGACCACCGGGTCCGGCCGCCCAGAGCGGTGGCCGCCGGGCTGGCCCGACCGGCCCACAGCCGCCTGCGGGCAGCCGAGGGCCCGCTCGCCGAGCGGCTGCGCGCCTGGCGCCGCGCCCGCGCCCAGACCGACGCGGTTCCCGCCTACGTCGTGTTCAACGACCGGACGCTGGACGCGCTGGCCACCAGGCGCCCGCGCAGCCGGGGCGAGCTGCTCGCCATCGAGGGCATCGGCCCCAGCAAGCTCGACCGCTACGGCGACGAGCTCCTCGAGCTGCTCACCACCGACGAGTAGCCGGTGTCGCCGCCGTTCGCAACAATCCCGCCATGCCCCGACAGACCGAACGCGAGCGCGGCGCGCGGCCCCCGGTGTGCCAGTACTGCGGCGCCATCGCCGACACCGACGGGCCCGGCCTGCCGCTTGGCTGGACCATCCAGACCGGTGTGCACGGCCTCACCTTCCTGTGCGCGCGTTGCACGCGCTCCAACCTGCGCTCGATCGAGTTGCGCCTGTTCGACCGTGACCCGTCGTGGTTCGGCGACAACTGATCAGCGGCCGGCCGGCCGCTGGCGCGGATCGGCGCCGACGAGCGCGGCCGCCGCCGGTTCGGCGTAGGTGATGCCGCGTAGCCGGTCGCCGTCGAAGGCCAAGGTGGTGACGCTGCCGAGCGCGCACCACCGTCGCCTCGGCCAGCGGGCAAGGCTCCTCGACCCGAAGGCGAGCCGAGCCAGCCAGATGGGCGCCTGATGGGAGACGAGCACGCTGTGCCGTCCGGGGTGGGCGCGCAAGGCGTCGACGACGACCTCCCGCATCCTGGCCGCCACGTCGACGTGGCGCTCGCCCCAGGACGGCCGGCGGACGTTGCGGAGCCGCCACCACAGGCCCGGGTGGCGCAGGATGTACCAGACGATGTTGCCCGCCACCCCCTCGAAGAGGTTGCTCGCCTCGACCAGGCGCACGTCGGTGCGCACCTCGAGGCCGTGGACGGCCGCGATCGGCGCGGCCGTCTGCTGGGCCCGCTCCAGCGGGCTCGACCACACGGCCGCCAGCGGGATGCCGGCGAAGTGGCGGGCGAGCAGCTCGGCCTGCGCGCGGCCTGCTGCGGACAGGCCGAAGCCGGGCAGCCGCCCGTACAGCACGCGTGCGGGGTTCTCCACCTGACCGTGACGGACCAGATGGACCACGGTGTCGGGCACGGGCGATCTCCGGCGGGGACGGCGGATGGGTGGCCCGGCGACACCTGGACGCCGGGCGGGCGCCCGGCATGGTAGTGCCCCCGCCGGGACGTTTCATCCTGGCCACCCACAAGGAGCTGGCCGGGCGCGGGGTCGAGTCGTCGAAGAGCCCTCGCAGCAGTCCTGGGGCTGGCGGGCGACGTTCAAGGACCCCGACGGCAACACCAACGGACTCGGCCAGCGCGGCGAGTGACCCAGGCGACAGGGCGTGTCGCCTTCCCAGGCCGGCGGGGTGGGGACAGTCGGGCTCGACGCGGTCCCGGGTCTGCCAGGATCCTTCCGGACAGCTCTTTGAGGAGGTTCCGTGGTCCGTTGCAGGCTGCATCTGTTCTTCTCACCCGGCTGGGAGCTCGGCGAGGGCGAGGCGGTCGGTGCCGACGAGGTGCGCGCGCTCGGCGACGCGCTGGCCGAGCGGTGCCGGCGCTCGGCCGACGCGCAGGCAGCCCTGGCCGCCCGCGGCTGGAGCTTCCGGGTCGGCCGCTACGAACTGGTGGCCTCCAAGCCCTGCGGCCGGGCGACGGCGATGGCCGACTTTCTGCGTGCCGGCCTCGACCCGGTCGCCCTGAGCCTGGAGGAGGTGGACGAGTCGCCCACCGCAGCCGGGTAGCCGGCGGCCCGAGGCGGCGAGGACCCTCGGGGATGTTCGCTGTCGAAGGCTCAGCGGGTGAAGGCGTCTGGCGAGTAGTTCCAGGGCTGGCCGCGGTCGATCTGGAAGCGGCCGCCGACCTCGGGGTCACGGTCGATGCCGACGATCTGGTGGCACTTGGGGCACTCCCAGCGCTCGAAGCCGAACGCCTCGGCCTGCCGGAACATGCGTGTTCCGCACTTGTCGCAGACCTCACGCTGCAGGGTGGGGGTGTTTCCGCCTCTGCTGGGAACGTCGGTGCCCATGTCGTCGTCTCCTTGCTCACCCAGCCTGTGCCAGGTTGCACCACCAGCATGGCGCAAGTCGCGCGATCTTGCACCTGTCGACGGACGGTTTCGCCTACCGATTCCTCATCAGTTGCTTCGTTGCTGGGCCCGGGCCCACATGGAGCATGGAGCTCCTCGAGCACTGGATTCCCCGCAGCGGACGCGGTTAAGCATGGCGAGCCAAGCGCGCACGACGTCCGGCCGGCTCGGCACCCTCCCCGCCGAGCAGGGTCGGTGCCGTAGGATGCGCGGCATGAGCGCAGCTACGCGGAGGGGTCCGGCCGGTGGGGGTCCGGGGGGCGTCGTGCTCGACGGCGGCCCGTTGCGGATCGACCAGGTGGTGGCGGTCGCCCGGAACGGCGTCCCGGTCGAGCTGTCCGAAGCGGGCGTTCGCCGGATGCGGCCGGCGCGGGAGCTGGTCGAGCGGGCGGCGGCCGAGGGCCGGCGGGTGTACGGGGTGACGACCGGCTTCGGCCTGCTCGCCAACACCGCGGTCGGGCGGCGCGACCTCGAGGAGCTCCAGCGCCGGATCGTGCTCTCCCACGCCACCGGGCTGGGCGATCCGCTGGACGTCGAGGTGGTCCGGGCGATGCAGCTGCTGCGCGCCCGCACCTTGGCGCAGGGCTTCTCGGGTGTGCGCCCCGAGCTGGCCGAGCTGCTGGTGCGCCTGCTCGACGCGGGCATCACCCCGGTCATCCCCGAGCACGGCTCGGTCGGCGCGTCCGGGGACCTCGCCCAGCTCGCCCACCTCGCCCTGCCGCTGGTCGGCGAGGGCGAGGTGCGGCTGGACGGCGAGCGCCTGCCGGCCGCCGAGGCGCTGCGCCGGGCCGGGCTCGAGCCGCTCCGCCTGTCCTACAAGGAGGGGCTGAGCCTGGTCAACGGCACCGAGGGGATGCTCGCGCTGGCCTGCCTGGCCGTGGCGGACGCGGAGGCGCTGCTCGCCATGGCCGACGTCGCCTGCGCCGCCTCGATCGAGGGGCTGCTCGGCACCGACCGGCCGTTCCAGGCCCGGCTGCACGCGCTGCGCCCCCACCCGGGCCAGGTCGCCAGCGCCGCCAACCTGCGGACGCTGCTGGCCGGCTCGCAGATCCTGGCCAGCCACCGCCACTCCGACCATGCCATCCAGGACGCCTACTCGCTGCGTTGCGCCCCGCAGGTGCACGGCGCCTGCCGCGACGTGGTCGCCTTCGCCCGCTCGGTGGTCGAGCGCGAGCTCGGCTCGGTGACCGACAACCCGGTGGTGTTCGCCGACGCCGGCGACGTGGTCAGCGTGGGCAACTTCCACGGCGAGCCGCTCGCCTTCGCGCTCGACTTTTTGGCCATCGCGCTCACCGAGCTGGCCAGCATCGCCGAGCGTCGGGTCGACCGGCTGCTCGACCCGGCGCTGAACCACGACCTGCCGCCGTTCCTGGCCCGCGACCCCGGGCTCAACTCCGGCCTCATGCTCGCCCAGTACACCGCGGCCGCCCTGGTCGCCGAGTGCAAGGTGCTCGCCCACCCGGCCTCGGTCGACTCCATCCCGACCTCCGGCAACCAGGAGGATCATGTGTCGATGGGGTGGACGGCGGGCCTGAAGCTGCGCCGGGTGGTCGCAGGCGCCCGCCGGGCGGTCGCCATCGAGGCCCTGTGCGCGGCCCAGGCGGTCGACCTGCGGGCGCCGCTGCGGCCCGGGCCGGCGATCGCCGCGGTGGTCGAGCGGCTGCGCAAGGACGTGCCCGCCCTCGACGAGGACCGCTACCTGGCGCCCGACCTGGCCGCCGTCGAGCGCCTGGTGGCCGGCGGCGCGCTGACCGCGGCGGCCGAGGCGGCGGTGGGGCCGTTGCAGTAGCGGCCGGCCGTCCGGGCAAGCAAGCCCGAGGCCAGGAAGGGAGGTGCTGGCGATGGAGGGAGCCAGAGTCGTCCGCGCGGCTCGCGGGCCCGAGCGGTCCTGCCGCGGCTGGCAGCAGGAGGCCGCGCTGCGCATGCTGTGCAACAACCTGGACCCGGAGGTGGCCGAGCGTCCCGACGACCTGGTCGTCTACGGCGGCACCGGCCGGGCGGCACGGAGCTGGGCGGCGTTCGACGCGATCGTGGCCACGCTGCGCCGGCTGGCCGACGACCAGACCCTGCTGGTGCAGTCGGGCAAGCCGGTCGGGGTGTTCCGCACCCACTCGTTCGCTCCGCGGGTGCTGCTGGCCAACTCGCTGCTGGTGCCCGCCTGGGCGACCTGGGAGGAGTTCCGGGAGCTGGAGGCGGCCGGGCTGACCATGTACGGGCAGATGACGGCCGGCTCCTGGATCTACATCGGCACCCAGGGCATCCTGCAGGGCACCTACGAGACGTTCGCCGCCGTCGCCGCCGCTCAGGGCTGGCCGAGCCTTGCCGGCAGGATCGTGCTGACCGCCGGGCTTGGCGGCATGGGTGGCGCCCAGCCGCTGGCCGTGACCATGAACCAGGGCGTCGCGCTGTGCGTGGAGGTCGACCCCGAGCGCATCGATCGCCGGCTCGAGCACGGCTACCTGGACGAGCGGGCCGGCGACCTGGGCGACGCCGTGGCGCGCGTCGAGCGGGCGGCCCGAGGGGGCCGGGCGCTGTCGGTCGGCCTGCTCGGCAACGCCGCCGACGTGTTCCCCGAGCTGCTGGCCGCGGGCTTCCGGCCCGACGTGGTCACCGACCAGACCTCGGCGCACGACCCGCTCGGCGGCTATGTCCCAAGCGGCGTCGACCCGGCCGACGCGCCGGCCGCCCGGGCGGCCGACCCGGCCGGCTACGTCAAGCAGGCGCGCGAGTCGATGGCCCGCCACTGCGAGGCGATGGTCGGCTTCCAGCGGGCCGGCGCCCAGGTCTTCGACTACGGCAACAACCTGCGCGGCGAGGCGCAGGCCGGCGGCTTCGCCGACGCCTTCAGCTATCCGGGGTTCGTGCCCGCCTACATCCGCCCGCTGTTCTGCCAGGGCAAGGGCCCGTTCCGCTGGGCGGCGCTGTCCGGCGACCCGGCCGACATCCGCCGCACCGACCAGGCGGTGCTCGACCTGTTCGGCCACGACGAGCACCTGGCCCGCTGGCTGCGCATGGCCGCCGAACGGGTCCACTTCCAGGGGCTGCCGGCGCGCATCTGCTGGCTCGGCTACGGCGAGCGCGCCCAGGCCGGCCTGGCCTTCAACGAGCTGGTCGAGCGGGGCGAGGTCGCCGCGCCGATCGTGATCGGCCGTGACCACCTGGACTCGGGCTCGGTCGCCTCGCCCTACCGGGAGACCGAGGCGATGGCCGACGGCTCGGACGCGATCGCCGACTGGCCGATCCTGAACGCCCTGCTCAACACGGCCTCGGGCGCCTCCTGGGTGAGCGTGCACCACGGCGGCGGGGTCGGCATCGGCCGTTCCATCCACGCGGGCGTGGTGGTGGTGGCCGACGGCACCGCCGAGGGCGCGCGGCGCCTGGAGCTGGTGCTCACCAACGATCCCGGCACCGGGGTGATGCGCCACGCCGACGCCGGCTACGCCATCGCCGAGCAGGTCGCCCGCGAGCGCGGCCTGGACCTGCCGATGGTGGCCGGCGCATCCGGGGTCGGCGGCGTCCCGCCCGGCAAGGGCTCCCCCGGCGGGGGAGCGCCCGGCGCATCCGGGGTCGGCGGCCGCCCGGGTCGTGGGGCGCCGTGAGCGAGCCGGCCGACTTCCTGCTCACCGGGGCCGGGCAGCTCGTCACCTGCGACCCGGCGTTGGGCTCCGGGCCGCTCGGGCTGGTCGAGCGCGGTGCGGTCGCCGCCCGGGGCGGCCGGGTCGTGTTCGCCGGGCCCTCCTCGGCCCTGCCCGCGCTGGACCTGGCCCCGCAGGCGGTCCGGGTCGACGCCGGCGGCCGGGCGGTGCTGCCCGGCTTCGTCGACGCCCACACCCACCTGGTGTTCGCCGGCGACCGGGCCGACGAGTTCGCCGCCCGCCTGCGCGGGGTGGGCTACGAGCAGGCCCTGGCCGCCGGGGGCGGGATTAACCGCACCGTGCGCGACACCCGGGCGGCGTCCGACGGCGAGCTGCTCCAGGGGATCCGCGAGCGGGCCGGGCGGGCGCTCGCCCACGGCACGACCACCCTGGAAGCCAAGTCCGGCTACGGGCTCACCCTCGCCGACGAGTACCGCTCGCTCGCGCTGCTGGCTTCCTTCGACCTCGGCCAGCAGGCGATCGACGTGGTGCGCACCTTCCTCGGCGCGCACCTGGTCCCGGCCGAGTTCGCCGACGACCGCGCCGGCTACCTCGACCTGCTCGAGCGCGAGATGCTGCCGGCCTGCGCGCCGCTGGCCGAGTTCGTCGACGCGTTCTGCGACCGCGGTGCGCTCACCGTCGCCGAGTCCCGTCGGGTGCTCGAGGCCGGCCGGCGGGTCGGGCTCACGCCCAAGCTGCACGCCAACGAGCTCGGCTCGACCGGTGGCGCGCTGCTGGCCGCCGAGCAGCGCTGCGTGTCCGCCGACCACCTGCTGTACCTGGACGCCGGGGAGGCGGCCGCCCTGGCCGCCGCCGGGACGGTGGCCGTGCTGCTGCCGGGCACCAGCTTCCTGCTCCAGACCGGGCGGGCGGCGCCCGTCGAGCTGCTGCGGGAGGCGGGCGTCACCCTGGCGCTTGGCACCGACTGCAACCCGGGCACCTGCTACAGCGAGTCGATGCAGCTCATGATCGCGCTCGGCTGCGTGCACGGCCGGCTCACCCCGGAGGAGGCCGTGCTGGCTGCCACCGACGGGGCGGCCAGGGCGCTCGACCGGGCGGGCCGGGTCGGCCGGCTCGCCCCCGGCTCGGCCTGCGACCTGGTCGTGCTGGCCGGGCGGACCTACCTCGACCTCGCCTACCACGTCGGGGTCAACCTCGCCGAGGTGGTCGTCAAGGGCGGCGTCGAAGTGGCCCGGACGGGCCGGCAGGTCGTAGGGTTCGCGAGCGCGGAGCGACCCGGCGCCGACCAACCCGGCGCCGACCAACCCGGCGCCGGCCCACGCGAAGTGGACCGACCCGGCGCGGTCCGACCCGAAGCGGAGCGACCCGGCGCGGTCCGACCCGGTGCGGAGCGACCCGAGGAGGTGTCCAGATGATCGACCCCGACCGGCTCGTCGAGAGCGTCCCCAACATCTCCGAGGGGCGCCGGCTCGACGTGGTCGACGAGATCGTCGGGGCGTTCGCCGGCGCCCACCCCGACGTGGTCGTCCTGGACCGCTCGTCCGACCCCGACCACAACCGCTCCGTGCTCACCCTGGCCGGGCCGTCCGAGGCGCTGCTCGAGGCGGCGCTGGCCGGGGCGGCCGCCTGCGCCCGGCTGATCGACCTGACCCGGCACGTCGGCGCCCACCCCAGGATGGGCGCGCTGGACGTGCTGCCGTTCACGCCGCTCGGCGACGTCGCGATGGACGAGTGCGTGGCCCTGGCCCACCGGGCCGGCCGGCTGCTGGCCGCCGAGGTGGGCGTGCCCGTGTACTACTACGGCGCGGCCGCCCGGCGGCCCGGGCGGGCCGAGCTGCCGGCGCTGCGCGGCAAGGGGTTCGAGCGGCTGCGGGCGGCGGCCGTGACCGACCCCGACCGGGCGCCCGACGAGGGCGGCCCGGCGCTGCACCCGACGGCCGGGGCGACGGCGGTCGGCGCCCGACCCGTGCTGGTCGCCTTCAACGTCGACCTGGCCACCGAGGACCTCGCGCTCGCCAGACGCATCGCGCGCGCGGTCCGGGAACGGGACGGCGGCCTGCCCGCCGTGCGGGCCCTGGGCTTCGCGCTCGGCGGGCGCGGCATGGTCCAGGTGTCGATGAACCTGGTCGACGTCCGCGTGACCGCGCCGGCGGCGGCCTTCGCGCGGGTCGCCGAGCTGGCCGCGGCGGCCGGCGTCGAGGTGGCCGGCTCCGAGCTCGTCGGCCTGGTGCCCGCGGCGGCGCTGGCCGGCATCGATCCGGCCGAGCTCAAACTGGCCGGGTTCTCCCGGAGCCGGCTCCTGGAGGAGCACATCCGGGAGGCGCTGGCCGCCCCGGAGGCACCGGCCGGGCGGGTGGCATTGGCTGCGCGGCGGCCGCCGGCCGCCGCGGCCAGCTC
>JBIOYL010000457.1:0-4579 GCA_044870185.1 Actinomycetes bacterium
CCAGGCTGCGCCAGCGGGTCAAGGTGGAGCACACCCTGGCCCATGTGGGCCGCTGGCAGGGCCGTCGTGCCCGCTACCGCGGCCAGCGCAAGAACCTGTTCGACCTGCGCCGGGTGGCGGTGGTCCACAACCTCCACGTCATCGCCCGCCAATCCCCACCAGCCAGGCAAGCCGCCTGAACCGGATACCCGTCCGGCTCCCTAGGGCTTCGCTAACGTCGATTCTCACGCAGCGAATCGGACCCCGATCGGCTGCCGGCGACCTACCCTGCATCCCTTCCCTGGCAACGGATCGGATCCGGCAGTCCGACCGGCGGACGGCACAGTCGCTGACTGTCGGGTTCGTCGCTGCAGTGACCATGCGCTGACCGCTCTCATGCACGCCCAACGCCACCAACGGGATCGAAGGCGTGTCGAAGGGCTGCCAGGCCAGACAAGGTGGAGCGGCATCCCGGACCAGACAGCGAGATCGCCCCTACATTCCGCCTGTCGCCGTGAGTTGCCAGCTTGCCAGCAAAGGGATTGACACTCATCGGGCAGCGGATGCCAGGGCTGCCGATCGCTGCGCGGAAATCGGCGCTAACGCCCACCTAACGCGGTGAGCAGCCATGATGAGGGGATGCGGGTGCTGGTGGTTGAGGATGAGCGGCTGCTGGCCGACGCCATTGCCGAGGGGCTGCGCCGGCTGGCGATGGCCGTGGACGTGGCCTACGACGGCGACGCCGCGTTGCAGCGGCTTGGAGTCAACGACTACGACGTGGTGGTGCTGGACCGCGACCTACCGATCGTGTCCGGCGATCAGGTGTGCACCACCCTGGTGGACGCCGGCGTCGACACCCGGATCCTGATGCTCACCGCCGCGACTGCGGTCGGCCACCGGGTCGCCGGGCTCGGGCTCGGGGCGGACGACTACCTCACCAAGCCGTTTGCGTTCGCCGAGCTGGCCGCCCGCATCCAGGCGCTGGCCCGGCGCGCCCGGCCCGCCACGCCGCCGGTGCTGGAACGCGCCGGCATCCGCCTGGACCCCCAGCGCCGCACGGTGACGCGCCACGGCCACCCGGTCGAGCTGTCGCGTAAGGAGTTCGCGGTCCTGGCCGAGCTGCTGCGGGCCGACGGCGGCGTGGTCTCGGCCGAGCAGCTGCTGGAGAAGGCCTGGGACGAGCACGCCGACCCGTTCACCGGCGTGGTGCGGTTCACCATCATGATGCTGCGGCGCAAGCTTGGCGACCCGCCGGTCATCCAGACCCTGCCCGGGGCCGGGTACCGCATCCCATGAGCGCCCCGCGGCGCTGGTGGCGCCCCACCATCCGGGTCCGGCTCACGCTGCTGTACGCCGGAGCGTTCCTGCTGGCCGGCGCGGCGCTGGTTGCGCTGATGTACCTGTTCTTGGGGCAGGCCCTGGACCGGCAGCTCACCGCGCGGCTGGGCATCACCCAGCACCTGGCAGAGCAGGGACCTGCCGAGGCCGGCTCGCTGCAGTCCGCCCACAAGCTGCAGGCCGACCTGCGCGCGCAGTTCCAGCAAGACCGCGACGACACCCGCAACACTATGCTGGCCGCCTCGCTGGTCGCGCTGGGGGTCGTCGGCGTCGTGGCCGCCGGATTCGGCTGGCTGCTGGCCGGCCGAGCGCTACAGCCGCTGCAGCAAATCACCACCACCGCCCGCCGGGTCGCCCAGGGCAGCCTGCACGAGCGCATCGCCTTCGACGGCCCTCACGACGAGGTCAAGGACCTCGCCGACACCTTCGACGCCATGCTGGAACAGCTCGAGGGCGCCTTCGAGGGCCAGCGGCGCTTCGTCGCCAACGCCTCCCACGAGCTGCGCACCCCGCTGGCCATCAACCGCACCCTGATCGAAGTCGCCCTCGACCGGCCAGACGCCAACGAAGCCCTGCGACAGCTCGGCGGCACCCTCCTGGCCGTCAACCAGCGCCACGAGCGGCTCATTGACGGCCTGCTCACCCTGGCCAGCAGCCAACAACGCATCACCGACCCCACCCCGCTCGACCTTGCCGACGTCGTCCGCCACGTCACCGCCGAATCTCGCGAGACCGCGCACGCCGCCGACATCGATGTCCGCACCCACCTGCGGCCAGCCCCGGTCGCCGGCGACCCGGTCCTGCTGGAACGGCTGGCCCACAACCTGCTCGACAACGCGATCCGCTACAACCAGCCCGAAGGTGGCCAGGTCACCGTCACCACCAGCACGGTCGACGGCACCGCCCAGCTCACCGTCGACAACACCGGACCACCCATCCCGGCCTACGAGATCCCCCGTCTGTTTGAGCCCTTCCGCCGACTCCCCACGACCGAGCGGCTCACTGACACCACGACGACCGCCAGTAGCCGAGGCGCCGGGCTTGGGCTGTCCATCGTGCGCGCTGTTGCCCGCGCTCATGGCGGCGATGTCGATGCCGCACCCAGACAGGACGGCGGCCTGACCGTCCGGGTCCAGCTACCTGCAGCGCGGCCGATCCCGAACAGCGCACCACCGCAATAGCCCGTCGCCGCGCTGGATTCCGTACGCCGGTGTCTCACTCCAGGCGCTTGGCTGATTGGCAAGCTCCACGGTAATGGGTTACCGGGTTCGGCGGTGGCGGCCGGTGGGATGGTTGGCGATCAGTTGGGCGAGGTGCTCCAGCAGGTGGGGTGGGCCGCCGATGCCGTGCTCGGCGAGCAGGCGCCCGTCGTCTAGGTCACCGACGGCAGCGTGGAACCCGGCCCCAGTGGCATCCATCACCACGGTGGCGGTGCCGCCGACCAGCTCGGCGACGGTCACCCGATAGCGCAGCTGCGCCCTGGGGACTCGTCGGACTGGGCTCACGGGCCCCGCGCCTGGCCGGGAATGGCCAGCTCGGCCACGGTCGGGCCAGGTGCGCGCAGCAGCCCGACCAGCAACGCGACCGGGTCGCGCTGCTGCAGGCGGGCGGTCGCCAGCACGCTGGCCAGCACCTGCCAGCACTCGGCCCCGTCCCAGGTGGCGTTACCACCCCAGGCCTTGCGGCCCACCACCGCCGGGCGGATGGCCTGCTCGGCGCGCCAGTTGGTGGCCTGCACCCCGGGCTGGACCAGGAAGGCCAACAGCGCCTGGCGCTCCCGGCCGAGCTGGCCCAGCAGCCGGCGGTTTGGCGGATACACGGTCTGACCAGCGATGAGCTGGTCGACGGCGGCGCCCAGCCGCGCAGCCTCCGCGGCGACCTGGGCCAAGGTCAGGTCGCCAGCGTCGCGGGCGTCGCGGACCCCAGCGCGCGCTGCAGCACACGCCGGACCGCATGGGGGGTGGTGGCCTGGCCGCGCTTGGCATCGCCGAGCAGCTCGCCCACCCGGCGCAGCAGGTGCGCAAGACAGCTTTGGTGGACCGCGTGGGTGAACTTGCGGTACGGCGCCCACCCGTCACGCTCCCCCACCCCCGCAAAGCCCTCGCCGAGCACCGCCGCGGCGTCCTGATAGCCGCGATAGCCGCGGCCCCCCGCGATGCGGTACACCGTGACCTGCTGGCCGGCGAACGCCCACCGCCAGGCGCGCCGGCCGCCGACCCGCCAGCCCGTCGCATCCGGCGCGACCACCGGGCGGTGGCGGATTCCGGCAACCAGCGCGGCGTAGGTCGGTCCCGCGCGCCTGGCCGCACGCGCCACCGCCTGGGTCACCCCACCGGCGCTGACCGCCAGGCCGAGCTGGTCCAACAGCCACGCGACCTTGCTCGCCGACAAGCCCAGCCGCTTGGACGCCCACGCCGCCAGCGCCACCGCGCGCGGGCCAAGCTGGACCGCGGCCGCGCCCAACGCAGCCGAGGTCTGGGCGGGATGGCGCGGCTGGACGCGGCGGCCGCACCCCTGACAGCGGCCGATCTGGACCTCGTAGCGGCAGATCTCGGTCTGGGCCGGTGGGGGAAGATCCTCCTGCCACTGGCTGGCGACCCGCTCCAGGTCAAGCGCCCCGCCACACCACCGACACCCCTGTGGCAGCCCCACCGCTACAACCCGATCGACCCGTTGGGGGATCGGCCGCCGGCCATGCCGCCCGTATGCCTGGCCGGGCTTGCGGCCCGGCCGCCTGGGATGCGGGCTGGGCCGGTCCTTGGAGAACGGCGCGGCCTGCCGCTTGCCCGCCCGCCGCAGCTGCTCCACCTGCACGGCCAGCTCCCCGACGCGGACCTTGAGCTGCTGGTTGTCCGCTCGCAGCCGCTCGACCTCACCAGCGAGCTGGTCACGTTCGGCCCGCACCGCCTGGCAGGTGGCTGCCTGGCAGTCGGCCTCGGCTCCCACGACCCGTCCGTGCAGCCAGCCCGCCGTCTGGCCCTGTCGGCCAGCCCGCCCACCCTGCATCGCTTTCATCGCGGCGCGAACCATACACCCTGACCAGCAGAATCAAAGACCCGCTATCCCAATACGCTCCACGGGACCCGCCACGGCCGCTGACTCCGACCGCTACTTGGCGGCTGGTGACACGGACCCGAGCGCGGGGTCCGTCACCATCGCCTGCTCGCCAGTACCTGCCGGCAAGCCTCCACGGCAGCATCGGCTGCCCGGCGCCGCGATGCCAGGGCGGATCGGCCCGCGGCGCAGGAGCCGATGGCCCCAA
>JBIOYL010000458.1:0-5718 GCA_044870185.1 Actinomycetes bacterium
CGCGGCCTGCTTCTCCAGCTCGTCGAGCACGGCCGCCACCCCCGAGCTCAACTCGTTCTCGTAGGCCTTGGACCGCCCCCCGAAGATGTTGCGCATCCCCGCGGACACGTCCTTGAACGCGTTGACGCCGAGCACCGACTGGGCACAGACCACCCCCAGATACTCCCGAACGCCACGGCCTTCCACGGCAGGGGTCGTCGTCACGATCATCGTGACCTCCTCACTCGCGGATCTGGCGACAATTCTGCTGTCGTGCACGGTTCAAGCCAAGCCGCGGTGCGGGAATTGAGTTGAGATACCGGTCGGGGGGGCGTCGATGCTAGAGGGTGTCTGAAAAGGTGGTATGCTGGGGTGTTCTGCTAGATCTCTTGTCCTGCAAGGAGTGTGAGTGGCTCCGCCCCGTCGCCGCTACCCAACCGACCTGACCGACCAGCAGTGGGCGCTGCTGGCCCCGCTGATCCCTGCGCCCAAACCAGGCGGCCGCCCGGCAGTGCACGACCGCCGCGAGCTCGTCAACGCCATGCTGTACTGGCTGCGCTCGGGCTGCGCCTGGCGGCTGCTGCCGCACGACCTCCCACCCTGGCGCACGGTCTACCACTACTGGCGCCTGTGGCGACAACAAAGCCTGTGGGAACGAGTGCTGGCCAGGCTGCGCCAGCAGGAGCGCCGCCGGCAGGGACGCGCGGCCACGCCCAGCGCGGTGATCCTGGACAGCCAAAGCGTCCGGACCACCGAACAAGGGGGCCGCACGGCTACGACGGCGCCAAGAAGCTCAACGGCCGCAAAGCGGCACCTGCTGGTCGACACCCTCGGGCTGGTGTGCAAGGTCCACGTCACCGCCGCGGACCTCAGCGACCGGGACGGCGCGACCGGGTTGCTTGGCCGGCTGGACCGCCGCCGGTTTCCCCGGCTGCGGCACGGCTGGGTCGACCAGGGCTACCGCGGCGAGTTCCTGGGCTGGGTCACCCAGCGCTTCGGGGTCACCTTGGAGGTCGTGCGGCGTGCTGATGGCGGGCGGCGGCGTCGCTGGTTGCCGCCGGGGGTTGAGCCGCCGGTCGTCCCCGCCTTCCAGGTGGTGCCCCGCAGGTGGGTCGTGGAGCGCACCTTGTGCGCCGCGAGGCGCTCTGTTGTATCCCCGGCGTAGCCGGGAGGGACTCGAAGGGAGGTTCCTGGGTCGAGCGGCTGACCTGGATCCGAAAGGTGAAGGGGACAACAGCATGCCTGCATGCCCGACGGTCGGGTCCAGATGTCAGGGACGGCGCGTCGGGAGGACCCGCGTGATATGGCGAAAGCTGGATTGCCTGAACCCTAATCTCCAGTCGATGCAAGCTCCCATCCACCGGAAAGGCGTCTGCAACCGGTGCCGTGCTCTGCGTCGGAGTCGAATGTGGCTGACGCACCCTTCGGAGCGCGGGCGACGCCCAGCGAGGGCGTTCAAGGAGATGAGTGGGGCGCCTACGTCACGCTGCCACGTACGACAGAGACGAACGCGGGATCGCCTGTCGGGCGCGAGCCCTACGGCGACGGAGGCCCCGGTGCGACACGAGGTCGCACGTTGTGAGTGAACGCATCGATGGAGGTTCGGCGATGTCGAAGGTGTAGTTCCAGGCCAGTGCTCAAGGCCTGTCTCCGACCTTGACGTGCGTCGCGGGTAACCGCGGGGTGCGAAGCATCAGGGTGAGGTCCAAGGGTTCCCGCTCCATCCGGGGACTACAGACCAGGAGAAGACCGGACGGGCGAACGTGAGTGAACCCTCGATGGAGTCTCGTCACCGTCACCCCCGCAGGATGGGATGCAGCGGCGGGGAATAGGACTGGCTGCTGGGAAGTGGCAGGTGCCGCAAGGGGTCGGGCCCCAAGCGGGAGAGCACCACCGTCTCGGGATAAAGAGGGCGCCCACCCCGGTCGCGTCTCACGCGTGTGGAACGTGGTAACCCCGGCTGGGGTCCCGGCGCTGATGGTGTCGGGTAAGCCGACCGTGAGGAAGGCCCAGCTCCCCAGTGGGAACAAGATGGTCCAAGAAGCCAAGGCCGGCGGCCGAAAGGCAGCAGGAAACCGGGTGCCGCAGGGCCGACCTCCATCGGCGGCTCCCGTATAACTGGCCGGATACGGGCTCATGCCCGGACCCGCAAGGGTGCTGACGTGGACCAGGTGAGCCTTTGACGCTTCGATGTCGAAGCACCGGAACCGAAGGGCAAGTTGGACACAGATGACGGCTCTCGCTTTCGCGGTGGCGATGGCGGACCTCGGAGTGAACGGACCGGAGGACGCTCGCCTCGACTGGGACGCCATTGATTGGCGCGCTCAGGAGGAGACCGTACGGCGGCTACGGCAAAGAATCTTCAAGGCGACGCGGGATGGGGACCTGAAGAAGGTCCGTAACTTGCAGAAGTTGATGCTGCGCAGCCGAGCCAACACGCTGGTCAGCGTGCGGCAGGCCACGCAACGCAATGCTGGCCGTAAGACGGCGGGTATCGACGGGGAGGTCGCGCTGACCTCCCCGGCCAGGGCGGACCTGGCGACCGTGCTGCACGAGTCGGCCAAGCCCTGGCAGGCCCGCCCGGTCAAGCGGGTGTACATACCGAAAGCCAATGGGAAACTTCGCGGGCTCGGCATTCCGACGGAGGCGGCATAGTGCCGTAGCGTCCAATGATCCTTTGGGTTTTGTCGTCGTCGCCCATCCGTTCCATCCGCTGAACGGGCAGCGGCTGGAGATTCTGTTCGTCAAGCGGCGCGGCGACGGTGTGGTGTTGGTGTGCTCGGGCGGTGTCAGCGGCCAGATCACGCTGCCGGAGTCCTGGACCGACCGTGGGCCCACGCCGATGCCGCATCGGCTGTCGGCAGAGGGGCTGGCCGCGCTGGAGGGGCTGGCACGCTCGCTTCAGGGTCGCTGATTTGCTTGTCGTGCTCAGAAGTGCCATGCTCTTGTGTGATGAAGAGACACAAGAACGAGCTCGTGGTCATGTCCACACGGCAGCTGCTGGCCCGCCGTCGTGCGCTGGCAGCCCGGATCGGCGACGCCGAGCAGGTTCTGGCCGGGTCGCTGGTCACCCAGACGCGCCGCTGCGGCAAGCCCGGCTGCCGCTGCGCCAACGGCCAACCGCACGGCCCCTATACCTATTTCAGCCCGCGTCCGCAGGGCCGCGGCCGGCTCAAGTACGTGCCCGCCGCGCTGACCGACCTGGTCCGGCGCTACCTGCGCCGCCACGAGGAAATCGACGCCGTGCTGGGCGAGATCTCGGCGATCAACGCCGAGCTGCTGGCCAGACGGGAGCTGGCATAGGTCATGCCCGCCGCCGTGCTCGCCGGCCCTGCGCGCACCGAGGCAGTGGCGGTGCTGGCCAACATGGCGATCGCGGCGCTGGGAGGTGGCAGTGAACGGCGAGTACAAGATCCAGGGTGCGCACCGGGAACGGGTAGCGCTGGTCTACCTGCGGCAGTCATCGATGGCGCAGGTCCGCGAGCACACCGAGTCCACCCTGCGCCAGTACGGCCTGGCCGAGGAGGCCGTGCGGCTGGGCTGGGCCCGCCAGAACGTGGAGGTCATCGACACCGACCTGGGGACCTCCGGCCGGTGGGGCGTGACCCGGGAAGGGTTCGATCAGCTGGTCGTGCGGGTCTGCCGAGGCGAGGTCGGGGCGATCTTGGGGATCGAGATCTCCCGGCTGGCCCGCAGCAACGCCGACGTGGCCCGGCTGATGGAGTTCGCCCGGATCACGCAAACCCTGCTGATCGACCCGGACGGCGTCTACGACCCCGCCGATGTCAACGACCGGATGCTGCTGGGCCTCAAGGGCACCATGGGGGAGGTGGAGCTGCACGTGATGGCCGGGCGGCTGCAAGCCGCCAAGCGCGCCGCCGCCTTACGCGGCGAGCTGCGCACCCCGCTGCCGGTCGGCTACGTCCACGACGAGCAAGGCGATGTCGTCATCGACCCCGATGCCGAGGTCCAGGCCGCGGTGGCTGACGTGTTCGCCGCGTTCGCCGCGTGCGGCTCGGCCTACGGCGTGGTCGCCACGTTTGCCGGCCGGCGCTTCCCGCTACGCGCCTACGGCGGGGCCTGGGCCGGGCAGCTGCGCTGGGGGCGGCTCACCCACGCCCGCGTCGTGTCGATCTTGAAGAACCCGGGCTACGCCGGCGCGTACGTGTTCGGGCGGTACTGCTCGCGGCGTACCGTCGATCCCGACGGCAAGGTGCACACCGCCATCGTGGAGCAGCCCCGCGACCAGTGGGCGGCGCTGCTCAAAGAGCACCACCCCGGCTACATCAGCTGGGCTGACTACCTGGCTAACCAGGCCAAGCTTGCGGCCAACCGGACCAACACCGGCGCCCGGCCCCCACGCGAGGGGTCCGCGCTATGCCAGGGGATCATCAGCTGCGGCAGCTGCGGCAAGCCGATGCGCACCAACTACCACAGCCAGCAGCGGCCCTGCTATGAATGCAGCTCCCGCGCCGACCGGCTGACCACGCCGACCTGCCGGTCGGTGGTCGCGGCCACCGTCGATGCCGCGGTCGCCGCCAAGCTGCTGGACGCCCTCACCCCCGAGCAGGTCACGCTCGCCTTGCAAGCCGCCGATCAGGTCGCCGACCGCCACCACCGCGTCAGCCGGGCCGCCGAGCTGGCCGCCGAGCGCGCCCGCTACGAAGCCGACCGGGCCGAGCGCGCCTTCCACGCCTGCGAGCCGGAGAACCGGCTGGTCGCCCGCAGCCTGGAGGCCCGCTGGGAGGCCAAACTCGCCGCGCTGGCCCAGGCCCAGGCCGCGCTTGCGGCCACCGACCAGGCGCTGCCGCCGCTGCCCAGCCGGGCCGACCTGGAGCAACTCGCCGCCAACCTGCCCGAGCTCTGGCACGCGCCCACCACCAGCCAAAAGGACCGCAAGCGGTTGCTGCGCACGCTGGTCTGCGACGTCACCCTGCTCCCCGAGACCCACCGCGACCAGCTCCGCATCGGGATCCGCTGGCATACCGGCGCCGCCGACGAGGTGACGGTGGCCCGGCCGCTGCTGCCCGGCCCGGCCAAGCGCACCCCGCCACCGGCCGTCGAGGTGATCAAACGGGTCGGCCCGACCATGGGCAACCACGACCTGGTCGACCACCTCAACGCCGCCGGTCTGCGCACCGGTCACGGCCGACCCTTCGACATCGCCGCGGTCCAGTGGGTCCGCCACGCCTACAAGATTCCATCCCCGGACCCCTACGCCGCCGGGGAGCTCAGCGTCGCCGAGGCCGCCCGCCGGCTGGGCTGCAGCACCGGCGTCGTCTACTACTGGCTCAAGACCGGTCAGCTGGACGCCCGTCGAGGCGCCGGCAACCGGCTTTGCATCACCTGGAGCTCCGACATCGAGGACGCCTGCCGTCGGCGCATCGCCCAATCCGGCCACCTCCAGCCCGCAGCCCGACCCGGCAAGCCCGGCAAGACGATAGGCCGCACCAGCAATATCAGTGCCTCGGCATCCGGAACACCATGGACTCCGCGAACACGGCCCGATGGCCAGGAAGATTCCAACCCCTACCGAACATCCCCACCCGCGACTGCAGGAGGTGCAGTTTGAAGCCACCGTCCCCGCGCTTGCGGACCGCTGCCACCAGGCACGGGTTCGTCACGCGCTGGAGCCCGAGTGGGAGGCCCGGTTCGAGCCCAAGTCCTCTGGGTTTCGGCCGGGCCGCGGCTGCGCCGATGCGATCGCCGCGCTGTTTACCACCTTGAAGGGCAACAGCC
>JBIOYL010000459.1:0-4055 GCA_044870185.1 Actinomycetes bacterium
AGACCACGGGGGCAAACGGGCTGCCGGTGGCCACCAGCGCCCGCCCGTCGGTCCAGGCCAGCAGGTCGGCGGGGGTCGCCTCGGCCTTGGCGGTCGGGTTGGACAGCGGCAGGATCACCGGCCGGTCGACCTGGGCGGCCAGCTGGCGCACGACCGGCTCGGTGAACGCACCGCCCTGAGTCGAGCCGCCAACCAGCATGGTCGGCGCCACGTTGGCGACCACCTCGGCCAGCCCGATCCCCCCACCGGGGCCGGTCCGGGGTCCAGCCGGCCACCTCGGCGGCGGGTCGTGCGTAGGGCCGCTGGAAGTCGCGGAGTGTGGCCGGCTGGTCGTCGGTGAGCAGTCCCCGCCGGTCCAGGCACCAGAACCGCCCGGTGGCCTCGTTGCGGTCGAGCCCCTGGCGCACCATCTCGGCGCGCAGCAGGTCGGCGATCCCCATCCCGGCCGTGCCGGCGCCGTAGATCACCACCCGCTGATCCCGCAGCCGGATGCCACTCGCCTTGGCGGCGGAGAACGCCGCGGCCACCACGACCGCGGCGGTGCCTTGCAGGTCGTCGTTGAAGGTCAGGCACTGCCCGGCGTGGCGGCCGAGGATGCGGCGCGCGTTCGATGCGCCCAGATCCTCCCAGGGCAGCAGCGCGTGCGGGAACAGCGTGGTCGCCGCGGCCACGTAGGCGTCGATGAACTGGTCGTAGCGCTGCCCGCGCACTCGGGCGTGGCGGTTGCCCAGGTACAGGTCGTCGTTGAGCAGGCCGAGGTTGTCGGTGCCCACGTCCAGCACCACCGGGATCACCCGGCGCGGGTGCAGGCCCCCGGCGGCGGTGTAGACCGCCAGCTTGCCGATGGCGATCTCGATGCCGCCCACGCCCTGGTCGCCGATGCCGAGGATCCCCTCGGCGTCGGTGGCCACGATGAGGTCCACGTCGTCGGGCCCGAGGCCGTAGTTATGGAAGGACGCCTCGACCAGCTCGGGGTGGTCGACCGACAAAAACACCCCGCGGGGGCGGCGGTACTCGTGGCTGTAGCGCTGGATGGCCTGGCCGACGGTGGGGGTGTACACGATCGGCAGCATCTCGGCCAGGTGCTCGGCCAGCAGCCGGTAGAACAGGAGCTCGTTGCGGGCGCGCAGGTTGGCCAGGTAGACGTTGCGGGCCAGGTCGTCGGGCTGGCGCTGGTCTTGGGCGTGGACGCGGCGCAGCTGCCCGCCGATGCTGGAGACCGCGTGGGGCAGCAGCCCGACCAGGCCCAGCGCCCGCCGCTGGTCCGGGGTGAACGCGGTGCCGCGGTTGAGGATCGGGGTGGACAGCACCGCGGTGCCGCGGGCCCGCACCCGCAGCACCGGGCCCTCCAGCGTCACCGCGAACTCATACAGGCGCTCCTCCATACCATGCTCCTTTACGTCGTTTGGGCTATGACCGCCAGCGTCACGGTGGCGTCAGGCATTGGGCGTGGACCTCCACCCGTACAGGTACTCAGGTCGGCCGGCGGCCCCGCCATAGCGCGGCGACCGGGACGCGAGCCGCTGCTCGGCGAGGTGTTCAAGGTAGCAACGGGCGGTGACGCGGGACACGCCGACGGCATCCGCCACCTGTGCTGCCGACAGGGCGGCATCCGCTGCGCGTAAGGTCGTCACGATGGCGGCCAGGTGTCCTCGCTGAGACCCTTTGGTAGGGCTGGGCGGCCCGATGCGCGCAGGGTGGCGAGGATGCGGTCGACGTCCTGCTGGGCAGCGGCGGTGCCAATTGCGGTCACCTGCTGCCGGTAGTCGGCATACTGGACGTCGGTTGCTGACCCCGTGCTCGCAGCGCCCGGCACACGTCCAGGCCGCTCATGTCGGGGAGGTAGAAGTCGAGCAAGATGAGGTCGACCTCCACGAGCACGCGGATCGTCATGACGGCCGTGCCAGAGCCGTGGGAACGGCAGCTGGACCGTGAAGACCGCACCCGGGTCGGTGATTGCCACGCTGCCGCCATGCCGGGCGATGACCTGCTGGACGAGGGCGAGCCCAAGCCCACGACCGTGCAGCCGGTCGCCGGGTTTGGTGGACCACCCGCGGGTGAAGGCGTGCTCGAGCTGGCTTGGGTCGAGCCCAGCACCGCTATCGGCGACGCGGTGGAGCTCATCGTGGACCGTCCGCCCGGCGCCGAGCAGTGCACCCATCGGCACCTTCGGCGCCATGGCGGCCACGATCGGCAAGTACGGCATCCACACCCTGCTCAGTCTGGGCAAGCTGATCTTCCTCTTCTACGCCACGTCGATCGTGTTGGTCGATCGTGTTGGTGGTGGTCGTGCTCGGTGCGATCGGCTTGGCCAACGGCGTGAGCATCTTCAAGCTGCTGCGCTGCATCAAAGAGGAGCTGCTGATCGTGCTCGGCACCTCCTCTGCACAGCAACTTGGCATCCTGGCGGTGCTGCTGCTCACCTCCAAGGGGGCGGCGGGCGTCACCGGTTCGGGGTTCATCGTCCTGGCGGCCACCCTGTCGGCGGTCGGCACGATGTTCACGGTGCTCGACGAAGAGGAGGACGACCAGCACCTGCAGCACGAGCGCCAGGAGCGTGAGCGTGTGGCGCTGGCGCGGGCGCCCAGGCACGCGGCTCGTCGACGGCCGCCTTACCATCAGGCTGAGACGGCCCCTCTCCGTGGGCGCGACGCCGACGTCACCGGCGTCACGCCCGCAGGGTCACTTGGCTGTATCCTCGTCCGGTCCGCCAGGAGCCACCGATTCTGGGTGCTGCCATGAGGGCGATGATTCTGCAGGCGCAGCGGCGTCCACTCCTGCTGGCGGACGTCCCCAAGCCGATGCCCGGCCCAGGGCAGGCGCTGGTGCGGGTGCGCGCCTGCGGCCTGTGCCGCACCGACCTGCACGTCTACGACGGAGACCTCACCGAGCCGAAGCTGCCGCTCGTCCTTGGCCACCAGATCGTCGGCATCGTGGAGTCAGTGGGCCAGGGGGTGGACTCGATCCGGACCGGTGAGCGCGTGGGGATTCCCTGGCTCGGCTGGACCTGCGGCGTGTGCCGGTACTGCCGGTCAGGTCGGGAGAACCTGTGTGACCGGGCGAGGTTCACCGGCTACGACATCGACGGCGGCTTTGGGGAGTGGACCGTCGCGGACGTCCGCTACTGCTTCCCGGTGCCCGACGGCTACGCTGACCTCCAGGCCGCGCCGCTGCTGTGCGCGGGGTTGATCGGGTTCCGCGCCTACCGCATGACCGGCGACGCCGAGCGGCTCGGCCTGTATGGGTTCGGGGCGGCGGCCCACATCCTGATCCAGGTCGCCGAGCGCCAGGGGCGCCAGGTCTACGCTTTCACGCGGCCCGGGGACACCGACGCCCAGCGGTTCGCGCTGGAGCTGGGCGCCGTGTGGGCCGGCGCGAGCACCGACCCGCCTCCTGAGCAGCTGGATGCCGCGATCATCTTCGCGGCCGCGGGTGACCTGGTCCCGGTCGCCTTACGGTCGGTGGCCAAGGGCGGGATCGTTGTCTGCGGGGGGATCCACATGAGCGACATCCCGTCGTTCGGCTACGGCATCCTCTGGGGGGAACGAACGGTCCGGTCGGTGGCCAACCTCACCCGCCAGGATGGCATGGAGTTCCTCCGGCTCGCCCCCACGGTCCCGGTGGTGACCCACGTCCAGACCTTCCCGCTCGACGCGGCGAACGACGCGTTGGCGAGTCTGCGGGCCGGGACGGTCAGGGGCCAGAACGTCATCGTGGTCGATGACCGCTCGTTACAGCCCTGACCGTCCGCTGCGCGGGCTGCCTTGAACGGGCTTGGCCCGGAAAGCCCGCAGCGAGGGGGATGCCCATTGGGCATGGGTCTCCTCGTTCTGGTGGACAGGGTGACAAGAGCCCGGTGAGGAGAGATTCACGTCACGCCGGGATCTGTGGGAGGTCGGGCTGAGATCCCCCGGGCCACCCGACCGCGCCGGCCAGTCCGGCGCGGTCCGGCCCGTGCCGGCCGGTGGAATGACCACGGGGAATGACCAGACATGGCGTCGGCTGCCCTCTGGCTATGCGGTGACCTTGGTCGGCGTGATGTCGATGTGGAACTC
>JBIOYL010000460.1:0-16498 GCA_044870185.1 Actinomycetes bacterium
TGGAGCCCGGTGCCGTCGCGGGTGGCCACCGCGACGACCCGGGTGCCCGCGTCGAACAGCTGCCGGAGCAGCTCGCCGACCCCGGGCGGGGGCGGGCGGCAGCGGCCCAGGATCGCCTCGGGGGCGCCCTTGGCGACCACCAGGCGGCGCCCGTCGGGATCGGTGACGAGCGCGGAGGCGCGCTGCCGCTCGTAGTCGAAGGAGACCGTGGCCAGGCGCCGCCAGCGCCGGGCCACCTCGGCGGTCGGGCCGGCCGCCTGCCACAGCGCCCGGTCCAGCGGGTTGCCCCCGACCGCCTGGCCGCCCTCGGCGACCGCCTCGTTGGCCAGCAGCCCGAGGACGAGCACCCGGTCCGACGGCTGCCCGTCGGGGCCCAGCGCCGCCTGGAAGGTGATGCGACCCTCGGTCAACGTGCCCGTCTTGTCGGTGAACAGCACCTCGATGTTGCCGAGATCCTCGATGCTGACCAGCCGTTTGACCAGCACGGAGGCGCGCGCCAGGCGCTGCGCGCCAAGCGACAGGCTGATCGTCACGATCGCGGGCAGCAGCTGGGGGGTGAGCCCGACCGCGATCGCCAGCGCGAACAGCGCGGACTCCAGCAGCGGCCGCCGCAACGCCGCGTTGATCACGAAGATCGACGCGCTGAGCACAGCGGTGATGCGCACCAGCAGGCGGGAGAACTGGCGCAGGCCGAGCTGGAAGGCGGTCTCGTCGTGCCGCTCGCCGAGCTGCAGCGCGATCCGGCCGAACTCGGCCGCCCCGCCGGTGCGCACCACCACGCCCCGCCCGGCACCGGCCCGGACCACCGTGCCCATGAACGCGCAGGACGGCAGGTCCAGTGGACCGTCGCCGCGGCCGGGCGCCACCTGCTTGGCCGCCGGCAGCGACTCGCCGGTCAGCACCGCCTCGTCGCACTCGACCCCGCTGGCCTCGAGCAGCCGCAGATCGGCCGGCACGACGTCGCCGACGCCGAAGCGCACCACGTCGCCGGGGACCAGCTCGGTCACGTCGACCGCGACGGCCCGCCCGTCGCGCAGGGTCACCGCGGTGTGCCGGATGCGGGCGTGCAACGCCTCCACGGCCCGCTCGGAGCGGAACTCGTTGGCGAACCCCAGCCCGACCGAGAGCGAGACGATGGCCACGATGATGACCGCGTCGGCGTGCTCCCCGACCACGAACGACACCGCCGCCGCGGCCAGCAGCAACACCAGCAGGGGGCTGGCCAGCTGGCGGGCCAGCACGGCCAGCGGCCTGGCGCCGTGGCTGCGGACGGCGTTCGGCCCGACCGTGGCGAGCCGGCGGGCCGCCTCGGCGGCGCCCAGGCCCTGCTCGGAGCTGCCCAGCCGGGCGAGCACCTCCTGCGGGGCCAGCAGCGCCGCCTCCGCCAGGTCGAGCCCGCCCGGCTCGAACGGCCGGGGCAGGACCCGCGTGGCCGGTCTGCCCGTCGCCAAGGATGCCCCCGATCATCAGCGCCCCGGGGCAGCCGCCGGGCAGCCGCCGACGGGGCGTTTTGCCACCATCGCGATGGTACCCTGCGCGGCGTGAGGTCCCGCCGCGACCGCAACGAGATGCTGCTTGAGGCCGGGATGGCCTTGGCCTCGGAGCTGTCGCTGCCGGCCGTCCTGCAACGCATCGTCGACCTGGCCACGGAGGTCACCGGGGCCCGCTACGGCGCGCTCGGCGTGCTCGGCGCCGGCGCCGGCCGGCGCATCGTCGCGTTCGTCACCGCCGGCGTCAGCCAGGCCGAACGGGCCGCGATCGGCCACATCCCGGTCGGCCGGGGCATCCTGGGGGTGCTGATCGACGAGGCGCGGCCGCTGCGGCTGCGCGACCTGCGCGCCGACCCCCGTTCGGTCGGCTTCCCACCCAACCATCCGCCGATGCGCTCGTTCCTGGGCGCCCCGGTGATGTCGCGTGGGCGGGTGTTCGGCAACCTCTACCTGACCGAGAAGCAGGGCGCGCAGGCGTTCGACGCCGACGACGAGCGGGCGCTGGTGGTGCTGGCCAACCAGGCCGGCGTGGCGATCGAGAACGCGCGCCTGTACGAGGAGAGCCGCCAGCGGGAGCGCCGGCTGGACGCGGTCCGCGAGGTGAGCACGGCCATCCTCGCCGGCACGGAGCTGGAGCGGGTGCTCGCGCTGGTCGCCCGGCGCGCCCGCGAGCTGGTCGGGGCCGACCTGGCCAGCGTGGCCACGCCGGGGACGGTCGAGGGGACGCTGGTGGTCCGGGTCGCCGACGGCCGCAACGCCGACGCCCTCCAGGGCGTGACCTTCCCGCTGGCCGGGTCGGTGTCCGGCGAGGTGATCCGCAGCACCAGCGCCGTCGTGCTGAACGACGCCTCGGCCGACCCACGCATCTACCAGCCGGTCGTCCGCCTGGGCGAGGTCGGTCCGGCCATGTTCCTGCCCCTGGCCGCCCGCGGCCGTGTGGTCGGCACGCTCATGGTCGGCAACCGGGTCGGCGGCACCGTCTTCACCGACGCCGACGTGCGGCTCGCCGAGACGTTCGCCGAGCAGGCGGCCGTCGCGCTCGAGTACGCACGCCTGCAGGCCGAGCTGCACCGGCTGGCGGTGCTCGAGGACCGTGAGCGCATCGCCAAGGAGCTGCACGACGGCGCCATCCAGGCGCTGTTCGCGGTCGGCATGGGCCTACAGGGCACGGCGGCGCTGGCCGACGACCCCGGCGTCCAGCGGCGCATCGAGCAGGCGGTCGGCGAGCTGGACCGGGTCATCCGTGACCTGCGCAACTACATCTTCGGGCTGCGCCCGGGCATCCTGGCCGACCGGCAGCTCGACGAGGCGCTGCGCGAGCTGGTCGGCGAGTTCGGGCGGCGTACCGGCGTGACCGCCATCGCCGACGTCGACCCCAAGGTCGCCGCCGAGCTGGCCGGCCGGGCCCCGGACGTCGTCCAGCTCGTGCGCGAGGCGCTGTCCAACGTGGGCCGGCACGCCCAGGCGTCCACCTGCCGCGTGTCGCTGTACCAGAGCGACGGCAAGGCCGTGCTGGAGATCGACGACGACGGCCGGGGGTTCGACGTCGCGTCGGTCACCCCCGGCCACGGCCTGCCCAACCTGCGTGCCCGCGCCGACCGGCTGGGCGGTCAGACGGACCTCGCCAGCTCGCCCGCCGAGGGCACGACCGTGCGGGTGGTGATCCCGCTGTAGGCGCCGACGGGCGTGCAGGCCCAGACGGGACCGGGAAGGCCCGGCCGAAAGGGGCCCTTCGGCCCTGACCGCACCTCGGGTGATGCCGTCATCCTCGGCGCATGTTCTTGCGCTACTTCGTCGAGCTTCCGCTGCCCGCCGCCCGCGTCGAGGCGATCCTGCTGCACGCACCCGGCGAGTGGCTGCCCGGGCTGGCCCGCCAGGCCGAGGACCGGGGGGAGCGGCTGCTCGCGGAGGTCGGCGTCGGCGACGCCGGCCGTCGGGTCGGGCGGCACGTCGCCATGGACCTCGGCGTCCCCACCCGGTTGGCGTCCAAGCTCGTGCTCCCGATCACCTGGCGGCCCGACGGGACGAGCGGGGCGCTGTTCCCGCGCCTGGAGGCGGACCTGGAGGTCGGCCAGCTCGGACCCGCCCGCACGCAGCTGTCGATCAGCGCGCGCTACGACCCGCCGCTCGGGCTGGTCGGCCGGGTCGTGGACCGCGCCCTGCTGCACCGGGTGGCCGAGGCGACCGTCAAGGACTTCATGGACCGGGTCGGCGGTGCGGTCGAGGAGCTGAGCGCGGCCGAGCCGCCGGGCGACCCGCGGCCGCTCAGCGGCCGCTGCTCCTGATCGGGCGGGCGCCGGCGGCGGCCGGCGCTCAGCGGTCGCCCAGCAGCGTCTCGGTCTCCACTACGAACAGGTCACGCATCGACACGATGCCCACCAGGCGATGCCCCTCGACCACAGGCAGGTGCCTGACCCCGATCTCGAGCATGCGCCGGGCCGCCTCGGCGATGTCGTCGCCGGGACCGACGGTCACCGGGTACTCGCTGGTGTAGTCGGCCACCCGGGCCGTGGCCGGGTCGACGCCGTCGGCCACGGCAGCGGTCAGGTCGCGTTCGGTCAGGATGCCGACCAGCTCGTGATCGGTGTACACCGGCAGGGCGCTGACCGCGTGCCACTGCATGCGGCCCGCCGCGTCGGCGAGCGTCTCGCTGCTGTCCGCCGTATAGGTGAAGGGCTTGCACAGCTCGGAAACCTTCACGTGTGCCTCCTTGCGCCGCACGTCACCGTCTGGGCCCACCGTGGCCGCCGGGCCCACCGTAGTCGCCGACCATGCCGCCGCGTAGGGTCAGACGACCCGGCCCGCCCGGGTCTTGCGGTGCCGACCCGGTCTGGCCGAAGCGACCCCCATACGACAGCAGCGTGCGCAGGTAGTTGGCGCGCTCGTCGGCGGCCGGGTCGGGGGTGGCCTCCTGGCGCAGGCTGCCGCGCACCTCGTCCAGCGAGGACAGCTCCCGCTGGGTCAGGCAGGCGACCAGCTCACGCTCCACCCGCCGCACGTGCCCGGGTCCGTGGCGGAGCAGCGCCGAGGTCATCATCGCCACGTCCGCGCCGGCCAGCAGCGCCTTGGCGGCGTCGTGGCCGGTGTAGACGCCGCTGGTCAGCGCCAGCGAGGCTCGCACGCGGCCGCGCAGGATCGCGATCCAGCGCAACGGCAGGCGCAGCTCCTCCGAGGTCGACAGCGTCAGGCGGGGCACCATCTGCAAGCTGTCCAGGTCGAGGTCGGGCTGGTAGAAGCGGTTGAACAGCACCAGCCCGTCGGCGCCCGCCTCGACCACCCGCACGGCCAGGTTGGCAAACGACGTGAAGAACGGGCTGAGCTTGACGGCCAGCGGGATGCGGACGGCGGCGCGCACGGCCGCGACCAGGTCGAGCAGGCGGGCCTCCAGCTCGGCCCCGGTCACCTCCGGGTCGCTGCCGACCGCGTACATGTTCAGCTCGATGGCTGCCGCGCCGGCGTCGGCCAGCAGGGCGGCGTGGCGCGCCCAGCCGCCGCGGGAGACGCCGTTGAGGCTGGCGATCACCGGCACCTCCAGGGTGGAGCTGGCTTTGTCCACCAGCGCCAGGTACGACCAGGAGCCGTCGTTGTAGTCGTCGAGCTCGGGGAGGTAGGTGGTGGCCTTCGTATGGCTGTCGGCGCTGGTGGCCGACACGCGGTCCAGCTCCATCACGTCGTGGACGACCTGCTCCTCGAACAGCGACGGCAGCACGACGGCGCCGACGCCCGCGTCGGCGCGCCGATGCAGGCCGTCGAGGTCGCCGGTGAGCGGGGAGGGCGAGGCGACCAGCGGCGAGCGCAGGTCCAGGCCCAGGTAGCGGGTGCGCAGGTCCATCATGATGCCTCCCGGATTCCAAGAGCCGGCCGTGCGGCAGCGTCGGTGCCTGGCGCAACCGCCACAGCAACAGCAACAGCAACAGCAACAGCAACAGCAAGGCACGGCGCGGGGGGCCGGACGAGGGCCGAACGGGCCGCTGCCGCCGGGTCGAGGGTCCCATGCCCGAGGGCCGCAAGCGTCCGGGACCTTCGCCTCTGCCGCCGGGCCGCCGCAGGCCCCATGCTGGCCACGAGGACCGAAGGCGGTGCCGCGAGCCCGGCGGGGGTGACGAGATGAACGCGCTGGTCGTCTACGACTCCAGATTCGGCAACACCGAACGGATCGCCCGAGTGATCGCCGCGCAGCTCGCCCGCTGGGCGACGGTCAGGCTCGAGACGGTCGATGACCCCGACTCCGCCATCCTGGATGGGGTCGACCTGCTCGTCGTCGGCGGCCCGACCCATGCCCACGGCATGTCGATCGCACTGCGCACCTGGCTGGGCCGGCTGGAGCGCGTCGACGGCCTGGCCGCGGCCGCCTTCGACACCCGGTACGAGATGCCGCGCTGGAAGTCCGGCTCGGCGGCCCGCGGCATCGCCCACCGCCTGGGCCGGCGCGGCTGCCGCCTGGCGCTTCCGCCCGAGAGCTTCTTCGTGGTCGAGGCGGAAGGGCCGTTGGGTGACGGCGAGCTCGACCGGGCGGCCCGCTGGGCCGTCGAGCTCCTCCAGCAGATCGAGCCCACCTTCTGGGCGACCCGATGACGTGGCCCCGAAGGGCCCGGCCCGGCCGGGCCCATCGGCCCTGCCCGGCCCGCGCCGGGTGCCGTAGCCTGACCATGGGGCCGCTCCATCCAGGGTCGTCCCGAAGGAGGTCGCCATGGGCCGCTGCGTGCAGGACGTCATGACCCGGGACGTGATCACGGTGCCGAGGACGGCGGGCTTCAAGGAGATGGTCGAACTGCTCGCCGCCCACCGCATCAGCGCGCTCCCCGTGGTCGACGAGCGCGGCGCGCTCGCCGGCATCGTGTCCGAGACCGACCTCGTGCTCCGGCAGGAGTACCCGCGCCGGTATCTGGGCGGACCACTACCCGACCGGGCCCGGGTCCGCGCCGAGCGGCTCAAGGTGGCCGCCACCACCGCGGCCGACCTGATGACCACGCCGGTCGTCACCGTCTACCCGGAGGCGACCGTCGCCGACGCCGCCCGGCTGCTACACGACAAGGGACTCAAGCGGGTGCCGGTGGTGGACCGTGGTGGCCGGGTCGTCGGCATGGTCAGCCGGCTCAACCTGCTCAGCGTCTTCCTGCGCTCCGACGACGAGCTGCTCCACGACGTGCTCGACGAGCTGTTCAAGGCGCCGCTCGGCATCCGACCGTCCTCGGTCCAGATCGGCGTGAAGGATGGGTGCGTGACCGTCGACGGGCGCGTCGAGCGCCGCACGCTCGTCCCCGAGGTGACCCGGGTCGCCCAGGCCGTCGACGGCGTGGTCGCCGTGGACAACCGGCTGACCTTCACCTTCGACGACATCCAGGCGCGCCGCGTCGACGCGCCCTGGCCCACGACAGGGATGTGAGGATGTGAGCAACCGTGAAGCGCATGGTTCGCGACGTCATGACGACCGACCTCGCGGTCGCCAGGCCCGACACCCCGTTCAAGGACATGGTGCGCGTCCTGGCCGAGCGGCGGGTGCGCGCGCTGCCGGTGGTCGACGGCGAGGGCCGGCTGGTCGGGATCGTCTCCGAGACCGACCTGGCGCTGAAGGAGGAGTACCGGCCGGGGGACCCGCTCCCCCTCATCGAGGGACCGGGCCGGCGCCGGGAGCGGGCCAAGGCGGCCGGCATGACCGCCGCCGACTACATGACCCGGTCGGTCGCCGTGATCGGCCCGGACGCCTCGCTCAGCGCCGCCGCCCGCCTGCTCCACCACAAGGACGTCAAGCAGCTCCCCGTGGTCGATCCCGACGGCAGGCTGGTCGGCGTCGTCACCCGCCGGGACCTGCTGACCGTGTTCCTGCGGCCCGACGACGACATCCGCTACGAGATCGTCGCCGGCGTGCTCGACGCCACCCTGAACCTGCCCGTGGACGCGGTCGCGGTCGACGTCTCGGACGGGGTCGTCACCTTGGCCGGCCAGGTGCCCCGGCGCAGCCTGGCCCGGGAGATCGTCGAGCTGGTGAACGCGATCGACGGGGTCGTCGGGGTCGTCGACGAGCTGACCTGGGCGCAGGACGACACCATGCGGCTGGCCACCACGCCGTGGGGGTGAGCGTCACGCCTGGACCATGATGATCCTGACGGCCGTGAGCAGCTCGGACCGGCCGCAGCGGCGGGCGGCCCTCAGCCGCCCGCCTGCTTGGCGGCGGCGTCGTCCAGCAGCCAGGTCACGCGGCCTCCGGCCGCCGCCACGGTGGCGACGGCCCGGGTGATCGGCAGGTCGAGGTCGCCGGCCAGGGCACGCGCGACCGGCTCGGCCTTGCCGTCGCCGGCGGCCAGCACGGTCAGCCGCTCGGCGCCCCGCAGCGCGGTCAGGGTGAGCCCCACCCGGTCGGGTGGCGGCTTCGGGGCGCCGTGCACCGCCACCACGAGCCGGTCGGTCACCTCCAGCGCCGGGTGGCCGGGGAACAGCGACAGGCAGTGGCCGTCCTCGCCGACGCCCAGCCAGACGACGTCGAGCCGTGGTGCCCCCCCTCGGCCGGCGGGCAGCCGGCGAAGCGCCGTCTCGTAGGCGTCGGCCGCCTGCTCGGCGCCCAGCTCGCCTCGCGGGCGCAGCCGGTGCTCGGGCGGCAGCGGCACGTGGTCGAGCAGGGCGGCCGCCGCCTGCCCCCAGTTGGACGCGGGGTCGCCGACCGGCACGCAGCGCTCGTCGCCCATGGCAACCCGGACCCGCTCCCACTCGATCCCGGCCCGCAGGTCGTGGCCGGCCAGCAGGTGGTACGCGGCGGTCGGGGTGGTGCCGCCGGCGAGCACCCAGGTGCAGGTGCCGTGCGTCTCGACGGCCGCCTCGATGTCGGCGATCGCCGAGCGGGCGGCCGTCTGGGCGAGCGCGCCGGCGTCGGATGCGACCTCGACGGTCACTGCCGCGTCCCCGGTCCCTGCGGCGTCCCCGCTTCTTGCGCCGCCCCCGCTTCTTGCGCCGCCCCGGTGGCGATCGCGGCTGCCTGGGCCAGCGCCTGCTCGAAGATGCGGTCGCGGCCGAAGACCTGCAGCTCGGCGCCGAGCCCCGTCCTGTCCCCGCCGGTGCCGACGCCGACCTTGCGGCGCACGGTCGCCTGGCCGGGCACCTCCACCGTGGCCACCAGGTGGCCTGGCAGGGACTCCACCCGGATGGTGGCCGCCTCGGTGTCGGTGTCGACCATCAGGTCGACGCGGGCCAGGTTGCCCGACCCGAACGCGCCGGCGACGCGCACCTCGCAGCCTCCCCGCACGGTCCGGTAGTGCACGTCGAACCCGTCGGGGAGCGGACGCACCCACTCGATCTCCCAGCCGAGCCGGGAGGCGAGCCAGCCGGCGAGCAGCAGCCCGGCGGTCGGGGTGACCGCGTCGACCCGCACGTGCCGGATGTCGTCGTAGGCGCCCCGGAACGGCGGCCCGCTGAACGGCGCCGCGATCAGCTCACGCCAGGGCGTCAGCCGGCCCCACACGCAGTCGGACAGGTACGGGCGGATCGCCGCGCCGGCCCGGGCGAGCCGGACCAGGTCGGCCACCGGGTCGTCGAACACGGCCGAGTCGACGATCAGCCGGTCGGCCACCGAGGTCAGCTCCCTGAAGACCTCCTCGTCGAACGGCGGGGTGCCCACCCACCAGATGAACACGGGCAGCTCGGGCAGGAGCAGGGGCAGCACGACCGCGTCCAGGTGCCGCGGCTGCACGTTGGCCTGGACGACGACCTCCTCCCACACCACCCCAGGGCCGGCCTCCGGCTTGCGGTGGACCACGCGCGCCCACGAGCGCACCTCCGGTTTGCCCTCCGGCGGCGACGCGATGACCACGACGCAGCGTGACGGGGCGCGCACGCCGAGCCCCTCGACCGTGGCGAGCGCCTGCTGCCCGCCGGTCCGGTCCCTGGTCACCACCACCAGGTTGGCCACGCTGGCGCGCACCAGCGGCCCCTGCGTGTCCTCGTCCCGGCGGCGCTGGCGCTCCAGCGCCCGCTCGATGCCGCCCGGGTCGACCTCCTCGAACGCCCACCCCTCGACCTCGGGCCGCCTGGTGATGCTCACGGCCGCCCGCTCATGGCCGCCGCCACCGCCGGCCCGGCTGGCCCCGTGCGATCAGCTCGTCCGCCGCCTTGGGTCCCCACTCCCCCGCCTCGTAGTTGGGGAGCTCGGGCGGCGGCACCTCGGCCCAGCGGTCCAGGATCGGCTGGATGGCCAGCCAGGCCTCCTCGACGCCGTCCCAGCGGGGGAACAGCGTCGGGTCGCCCAGCATGACGTCGAGCAGCAGCCGCTCGTAGGCGTCGGGGAGCTCGTCGGTGAACGAGGTGCCGTAGGAGAAGTCCATGTTGACCGAGCGCACCTCCATCGACGGGCCGGGCACCTTGGCGCCGAACTTCATGGTGATGCCCTCGTCGGGCTGGATGCGCAGCACCAGCGCGTTCGCCTCCAGCCCGTCCCTGGCCGCCTCGCCGAAGGGCAGGTGTGGGGCGGGCTTGAACTGCACCACGATCTCGGTGGCGCGCTTGGCCAGCCGTTTGCCGGTGCGGATGAAGAACGGTGTGCCCGCCCAGCGCCAGTTGTCCACGTGGAACTCGGCGGCCACGTAGGTCTCGACGTTGGAGCTCGGGTCGACGTCGGGCTCGTCGCGGTAGCCGGCCACCGGCTGGCCGTCGATGTAGCCGGGGCCGTACTGGCCGCGCACGACGTTGTGGTCGACCGCCTCCGCCCGGATGCGGCGCAGCGCCTTCAGCACCTTGGCCTTCTCGTTGCGCACGTCCTCCGGGTCGAAGGTGGCCGGCGGCTCCATGGCGACCAGGGACAACAGCTGCAGGGCGTGGTTCTGGACGATGTCGCGGATCGCCCCGGCCGTCTCGTAGAAGTTGCCGCGGTGCTCGACGCCGAGCGACTCGGCCACCGTGAGCTGCACGTGGTCGACGTAGCGGTGGTTCCAGACCGGCTCGTAGATGCCGTTGGCGAAGCGGAACGCCAGGATGTTCTGGACGCTCTCCTTGCCCAGGTAGTGGTCGATGCGGAACACGTCGCGCTCGGGGAAGACCCTGGTGACCAGGTCCTGCAGCTCACGGGCCGAGCCGAGATCGTGGCCGAACGGCTTCTCGACCACGATGCGCGACCGGCCCCGGTCGTAGCCGCGCCCGCCGATGCCGGCCTTGCCGATGCCCTGGACCACCTCGGGGAACAGCCTCGGGATGAGCGACAGGTAGAACAGCCGGTTGCCGTCGGTGCCCAGCCCCTGGTCGAAGCGGTCGAGCAGGTCCCCGACCTTGGCATAGGTGTCCGGGTCGTCGGTGGCCCCGCGGACGTAGAACAGCCGCTGCGCGAACGACTCCCACACCTGGAGCTGGATGGGCTGGGTGCGGGAGAACTCCTCGGCCGCCTTGCGCATGTCGGCCCGGTAGGCGTCGTCGCCGAACTCGCTGCGGGCCACGCCGACGGCGGCGAAGTTCTGCGGCAGCAGGCGGTGCAGCTCGAGGTTGTACAGGGCGGGGACGATCTTGCGGTGGGCGAGGTCGCCGGAGCCGCCGAACACCACCATGGCGGTGGGCGGCGGCGTGGCCCGGACGCGTTCGCCGGCCTGCAGCGGATTGTCGGGCCGGTCGACGGCCGGGTGGGTCATGGCACCGCCTCGGCGCGCTTGCGCTCGACCTGCGCGACGGCCTCGTGGTAGCTGTCGGCGAAGCGCTGCACGCCCTCTTCCTCCAGCTCCTTGCCGACCTGCGCCTCGTCGATGCCGAGCCCGGCCAGCTCGGGCCAGAGCGCATGGGCGCGCTCCAGCCGCTCGGTCGCGGTCTGGCCGCGCACCTCGCCGTGGTCGGCGAACGCCTCGATGGTGTCCAGCGGCATGGTGTCGACCGTGTGGCGGGCGACCAGCTCCTCGACGTACAGCACGTCGCGGTAGGCCGGGTTCTTGGTCGAGGTGGACGCCCACAGCGGCCGTTGCATCCGGGCGCCCTCGCCGGCCAGCGCCTGCCAGCGCGGGGTGGCGACGGACTGCTGGAACACCTCGTAGGCGAGCTTGGCGTTGTCGATGGCGGCCGTGCCGAGCCGCGCGCGGGCCCGCGCGGCGTCCGCGCCGCCCGCGTCGACGATCGCCTGGAGCTTGCGGTCGACGTTCGTGTCGACCCGGCTGACGAAGAACGAGGCGACGCTGGCCACCGTCTCCAGGTCGCCGCCCGCCGACGCCAGGTCCTCCAGGCCGCTCATGTAGGCGTCGATCACCTGCCGGTAGCGCTCGATCGAGAAGATCAGCGTCACGTTGACGTTGACGCCCTGGCCGATCGAGGCGCGGATCGCGGGGACGCCGGCCGCGGTGGCCGGGATCTTGATGAACACGTTGGGCCGGGCGAGCGCATCGACCAGCCGCCTGACCTCGTGGATGGTCGCCTCGGTGTCGCCGGCGACGTCCGGGCGCACCTCGAACGACACGTAGCCGTCGCCGGTGCCCCGCTCGAACACCGGCTCCAGGTCGCCGGCCGCGGCCCGGATGTCGTCCAGGGCCATGGCCTCGAAGATCGTCCGGGCGTCGTGGCCCTGGCGGGCCAGGTCGCGAAGCTGGTCGTCGTAGAAGGACCCCTCGCCCACGGCCTTGGCGAAGATCGTGGGGTTGGAGGTCACGCCGACGACCGAGAAGTGGTCGCGGAGCCGGCGCAGCTCGCCCTTGTCCAGCCAGTCGCGGGCGATCGAGTCGCACCACACGGCCACCCCTTGGGCCGAGAGCGCCTCGAGCCGAGTGGTCATGGAACGCTCCTTTCGTGCCGTTCGACCGGCGCCGTGCCGCAGGTGGTCACCACCTCCAGGCTACCCCCTCGACGCGGGACGCACCCCCGTGGCGAGGCGGCCCGGCCGCCCGCGGGCACCTGCCTGTTGGCGCTGCTACGGAGGCTACGAGCCTGCCAGGCGGCGCTGCAGGCGCAGGGCAGGGCCGCCGCCGAGGGCGAGCTGCCGCAGCACCCGGTGGGTGGCGATCGGGGGCTCGCCCTCGGCGGGTGAGCGCCGCTGCCAGCTGCCGTCGCTGGACAGCTCCCACGCCTGGACGTTGTCGGCCAGCATGACCTCCAGGATGGTCTGCAGGCGGGCGGTGAGGTCGGGGTCGTCCACCGGCGCGACCACCTCGACGCGGTGGTCCAGGTTGCGGGGCATGAGGTCGGCCGAGCCGATGTAGTACTCGCGCTTGCGGCCGTTGGCGAACATGTAGATGCGCGGGTGCTCCAGGAAGCGGCCCACGATCGAGCGGACCCGGATGCGCTCGCTCACCCCCTGCACGCCGGGGCGCAGCCGGCAGATCCCCCGCACGATCAGGTCGATCTCGACGCCGGCCTGGGAGGCGGCGTACAGGGCCCGGATGCACGCCGCGTCGACCAGCGAGTTCATCTGCATGATGATCCGGCCGGGCCGGCGCGGGCTGTGCTGGTCGGCGGTGCGCTCGACGCGCCGGATCAGGGCCTCGCGCAGGAAGGTCGGGGCGACCAGGATGCGGCGGTAGCGGCCGGCCTGGGCGTAGCCGGTCAGGGAGTTGAACAGCTCGGTCAGGTCGGCGCCCAGGTCCTCGTCGCAGGACAGCAGCCCGAGGTCGGTGTACAGCCGGGCCGTCTTGGCGTTGTAGTTGCCCGTGCCGATGTGCACGTAGCGGCGGATGCCGTCTTTCTCGCGCCGCACGACCAGGGCGGTCTTGGAGTGGGTCTTCAGGCCGACCAGCCCGTAGGCGACATGGCAGCCGGCCTGCTCCAGCGCCCGCGCCCAGCCGATGTTGGACGCCTCGTCGAAGCGCGCCTTGACCTCGACCAGGACGGCCACCTGCTTGCCCTGCTCGGCGGCCCGGATCAGGGCCGACACGATCGCCGAGTCGCCGTCGGTGCGGTACAGGGTCTGCTTGATGGCCAGCACGCTCGGGTCGTCGGCGGCCTGGGCGAGGAACCGCTCCACCGAGGTCGAGAAGGCGTCGTAGGGATGGTGGACGAGCAGGTCACCCTCGCGGATGGTGGCGAACATGTCGACCTGGTCCTCGCCGTCGGTGGTGAGCAGGCGCGGCTGGGTCACGCCGACCCACGGCTCGTCGGTGAGCTCCGGGCGGTCGATCGCGCCGACCAGCCCCATGAGGTCGCCCAGGTTCAGCGGCCCCTCGACGGTGACGACGGCGCTGTCGTCCACCTCCAGCTCGCGCTGCAGCAGCCGGACGATGTGGTCCGGCATGGTGGCGGCCACCTCCAAGCGGACCACCGCCCCGAAGCGGCGGCGGCGCAGCTCCTGCTCGACCGCCACCAGCAGGTCGTCGGCCTCGTCCTCGGCCAGCTCGATGTCGGCGTCGCGGGTGACCCGGAACGGGTGCGCCTCGACCACGGTCATGCCCGGGAACAGCTGATCGAGGTGGGTGGCGACGACCTGCTCCAGCGGCACGAAGGTGGTCCCGTCCCCGAGCGGCACGAAGCGGGGCAGGATCCCCGGCACCTTGACGCGGGCGAAGCGGTCGCGCTTGCTGGCCGGGTCGCGCACGGTGACGGCCAGCGACAGCGACAGGTTGGAGATGTAGGGGAACGGGTGGCTCGGGTCGACCGCCAGCGGGGTGAGCACCGGGAAGACCTGCCGCTCGAAGTACTCGCGCAGGAAGCGGCGGTCGGGCTCGCCGAGCTCGGCCAGGTCGGCCAGGCGGATGCCGTGCTCGGCCAGGGCCGGGACGACCTGGTCGAGGAAGCAGCGCACCTGGGCCTCGACCGACGGGCCGATGCGCTTGGCGATCGCCTCCAGCGTCTCGCTCGGCGTCCAGCCGTCCGAGCCGCGGGTGGCCATGCCGGCCTCGACCTGCTCGCGCAGGCCCGACACGCGCACCATGAAGAACTCGTCGAGGTTGGTGGAGAAGATCGACAGGAACTTCAGGCGCTCCAGCAGCGGCGTGGACGGGTCCTCGGCCAGCGCGAGCACGCGGTCGTTGAACTGCAGCCACGAGATCTCACGGTTGATGTACAGCCACGGGTCGAACAGGTCGCGTTCCTGATCGGCCGGTGCGCGGTCGTCTTCGGTGGTGGCGCTGGCCGCTGGCTCGGTCATCCTGGCACCCCCTCGGGGCTCCCCCACCCTGCGGCGCGGCAACGCGCCCCAGGGTCGGTCCTTCCTTTGCCATCGTGGCATCTGCCAGGCGTGGAGGGAAGCGCTACGAGGCGACCGCCTCGTCCACGCTCGGCGAGCCCGCTCAGGCCAGGCGGGCGGCGAGCCTGCCGGCGGCGCGGTGGGCCAGCCCCATGATCGACAGCATCGGGTTCACCCCCGAGGCGGTCGGGAACACCGAGGCGTCCATCACGTACAGGCCGGGCAGCTCGTGGCTTTGCTGGTCCGGGTCCACCGCGGAGCTCGCCGGGTCGGCGCCCATGCGGCACGACCCCATCTGGTGGAACGAGAACAGCGTGACCCGGCCGCCGCGGTAGCCGGCCCGCCAGGTCGCCTCGGCCCACTGCTCGTAGGCGCCGGCCGGGCCGGGGTGCCAGGCCAGGCGCTGCGGGTGGGGGCCGAGCACCTCGACCGCCCCGGCGGCGGCCAGCACCTCCCCGGCCGCGGTGACGCCGACGCCGATGCGCCGCTCGTCGGCGGCGTTGAGACGGTAGACGACCCGCGGGTTGCCCTCCCGGCCCAGCCGGACCCGGCCGGCGGTGGTGTCGCGGGGCAGGACGCCGACCAGCGACAGCTGCTCGTAGCGGCCCATCAGGTCGCGGTGGGCGGCCGCCGAGCCGAACGGCAGCGCGGCCGCGCCGAGGGCGGGGTGCACGGGCACGGTCTCCAGCAGCGGCCCCCAGCCGCCGTCCAGGTGGCGGAGCTGGGCCGAGTGGCGGGCCTGCAGCGTGCCCTCCCACATGCGCACCGGCTCGTCGAACCACCCCCAGACGGCCGTGCCCGGGTGCAGGTGCAGGTTGCGGCCGACCTGGCCGCCGAGGCCGGAGCGCAGCAGCAGGGCGGGCGTCTCGACGGCGCCGGCGGCGGCGACGACCGCGCGGGCCCGCACCCGCAGGCGATGCCCGCCGGCCACACCCTCGACCCCGACCGCGTGGCCGTCGGCGACCAGCACCCGGCGGACGTCGGCGCGGATCACCAGCCGGGCGCCCCGGCCGGCGGCGTCCTCCAGGTAGGTGCGCAGGGTCGACTGCTTGGCGCCGCGCCGGCAGCCGAAGCCGCACCAGCCGCAGGCCGCGTCCTGCGGGCAGCCGCGCACGTTGCGGGGCATCGGGGCGACCTGCCAGCCGAGCTTGTCCAGCCCCCGCTGCAGCAGCTCGTCGCGCCGCGCCGGCGCCGAGCACGCCTCGGTCACGCCAATGCGCTCGGCCACCTGCCGCTGGGCGGCCGCCACCTCGCCGGAGCCGAACGCGTCCACGCCGGAGACCCGCGCCCACTGCGCGAGCACGTCGGCGGGCGTCGGCAACGAGGTGGTGAAGTTGACCACCGTGCCGCCGCCCAGCGTCGACCCGGCCAGGATGCGGCAGCCGAGGTCGGTGGTGGCCAGCGCCGGGCCGTACAGGTAGAGCTGGTCGAGCGCCGCGGCCTCGCGCTGGTGGAAATCGGGTTCGGCCGCGTAGCCGCCCTTCTCCACCACGACCACGTCCAGGCCGGTGCCGGCCAGCACGCCGGCGGCCACCCCGCCGCCCGCGCCGGACCCGACCACGACCACGTCGCAGGCCAGCTCGGTGTGCTGGTCGAGCTCGAGCGGGGCGAGCCGGCGGGGGGTGTCGGGCGCCGGGCCGAGCGGGCCGGGATAGCCGGTGCGGGCGCGGGCCGGGCCGGGGTGGCCGTAGCAGGCGAACAGGGCGGCGCTGCTGACCGCGCTCCAAAGCTGCCTGGCCAGCGGCAGCCGGCTGGCCTGCCAGCGTCGGAGCAGCGCCTGGGCCCGTCCGGGGCCGAGCCGGGAGACCGGGGTGGGCGAGCCGGTCAGGGCCAGCGCCCCGGCGCGGGTGTCCAGCGCCCGCAGGACGCCGAGGAGCCGGTCGCGGTCCCGGCTCGGCCCCGGACGGGCCCAGGCGCTGCTCCGACGCTGGCAGGCCAGCCG
>JBIOYL010000461.1:0-3342 GCA_044870185.1 Actinomycetes bacterium
GCTTCCGCGCCCTCCGCCTGCGCCTCGGGGGCAGCGAGCTGGTCGAGAACCGCCGGCAACGCCACGCCTGGGAACGCGAGGCCCTGGAGCTGGTCCGCGCCGGGCTGGTGGACGAGGCGGTGGCCGCGTATCAGGCCCACGACCGGGTGGTGGCCGCCGAGTCCAAGCCCGCGGCCACCCTGGCGCTCCTGCAGGACTGGTGGGCGGCCTACCAGGAGGCGGAGCGGGACCCGGCCCAGGAGGTGGTGGTGCTGGCCGCCCGCCGGGCCGAGGTGGATCGGCTCAACACCGTCTGCCAGGAGCTCCTCGACCGCCGCGGCCGGCTCGGCCCCGACCGCCTCCACCTTGACGACCGTGCCCTCCGAGTCGGCGACCGGGTGGTGTGCGGGCACAACGCCATCGCCCAGCTCGGGGTGGCCAACGGCACCCGCGGCACTATCACCGCCCTCGACACCCAGGCGCGCACGCTGACCATCCGCACCGACGGCCAGAACGACCGGGAGGTGTGCCTGCCGCGGTGGTATCTGGACGGCCGCGGCCACGGGGAGCGCAACCGCCGGGTCGACCTGGCCTACGCCACCACCGGGCACCGGGCCCAGGGGCTGACCCGCTGGCGGGCGCTGGTGCGCCTCACCGGCCAAGAAGACGGCAACTGGCTGTACGTGCAGCTGTCGCGGGCCCGGCAGGAGACCCGCCTGTACGCGGTGGTCGGCCCGGAACCGCAGGGCGCCGGCGAGCTGGACCTGCCCGACCGCGAGCAGCCAGACGGCTACCTGCAGCTGGCCCAGGCGCTCAGCCGCCCCGGCAGCCAGCACTTGGCGATCGACACCCCCAGCACCCTGGACCTGCGCCGGCTGACGACCACCGAGCTGCGCGGCGAACGGGACCGGCTTCGCCACGAGCTCGACCAGTGCCCGCGGGACCGGACCCGGGAGCTGGCCCGGGCGACGGCCCGGCGCGTCGAGGCCGACCAGGCCCTGGCCCAGCTCACCCGCCCCGACCAGGCCCAGCAGCGCCAGGCGGGCGGGATGCTTCGCCGGCTGCGCCGCGCCCAGCAGCCCCCCAGGGCGGACCCGGGAGCGGTGACGGTGGCCACCCAGCTAGCCGACCGGGCTGCCGAGCTAGCCGACCGGGCCGCCGAGCGGGAACGCCAGCTGCGCCAGCACCAGCAGCGCCGGGCTGGCTGGCTGGAGGGCCACCCGCAGCTCGGCCACGCCTACCGGCAGGTGGTCCGGGAGCTGGCCTGGCAGCGGCGTGCCAGCGGCCTGGCCCAGGAGGTGCTGGACCAGGAGCGGCCGGGGTCTGTGCGGGAGCTGCTCGGCCCGGCGCCAGAGTCCACGCGCGGCCGGCGGGCCTGGCGGCAGGCCGCCGCCCAGGTGGAGGAGTACCGGCAGGCCTACGACATCCAGGACCAGCAGCGGGCACTCGGCCCCGAGCCCAGGGAACCTGCCCAGCGGGTGGCCTGGCAGCAGGCCTGGGCGGCGGTCGAGCGGGTCCATGGCAAGCAGCGTGCCCAGCGCGAACGCGACCGGCAACGCATCCACCAGCCGCCCACCGCGGCCCACCGGGCCACGACCGAGTGCCAGCCAACCAACCCGGCACATGCTCCACCGGAGCCGGGCGCGGCCATCCGCCGCCACGGTCCGGAGCGGGCCGCCGGCTAGCACCCCAAGGAGGCCAACATGCCCAGGCCCGACCCCGACCCCGACCCCGACCGGCCGTTCGGCTGGGAGGACGATGACGAGCCACCCGGGATCTCGATCCGGCCACTCCGCCACGCCGACCTGGCCGCCCTCCTCGCCCAGTGGGACCACGACGACCACGACCAGCCGGTGATGTTGGCCCGCCCGGGCCGCGACCGGCCAGCCCCGACCCTGCGACCGGCGGTGGAAGCGACCATCGGCCGGCCGGGCCGGTCGGCCGAAGCCCAGTACCGGCGGCGCCGGACGACCGAGCTAGCCGCCTGGGTCCGCACGCTGCCCTGGCGGGTGGCCGCCGCCCTGGCCGCCGGCGTGGCCGCCGGGTTGCTGGCTGCCCGGGTCGCGTCCCACCTGGCGCTGCTGGCTGCTCTGCTGGTGGCGGCTGGGGTCGGCTGGGCGCTGCGGTTCCGGCCAAGCCCCGACACGCGCGCTTGGCAGCGTGGCGCCCTGGGGGAGCGGCGCACCGCCCGGCTCCTCGGCCAGCTGGAGCGGCATGGCTGGACGGTCCTGCACGACCTGGCCATCCCCGGCTCCCGCGGGAATATCGACCACCTGCTCATCGGCCCGGGTGGGGTGGTCGTGGTCGACTCCAAGCAGTACCGCGGCCGGCTGCAGCTGGACCGGTATGGCCTGCTGTGGCATGGCCGCTACCCGCTCGCCTCGGTGGTGCGGGCGGTCCGGTGGCAGGCCGACCAGGCCGACCAGGTCCTTGGTGTTGCCGACGTCCAGGTGGCCGCCGTCGTCGCCGTCCACGGCGCCAGCGTTCCCTGGGGCCAGGTCACGGCCAGCGGGGTCACGGTCGCGCTGGCCCGCCGAGTTCCCGCCCTGCTGGCATCGCTGCCGCCGATCCTCGGCGCCGAGCAGGTCGCCTGGCTGGCCGACCGGGCGCGACGTCGGTTCCGACCAGCTGGGTAGGCAAGCCGCCCTCCTCAGCCGACCAGCTCGCCGCTTGGGGTGATCCTGTCCGACAGCACCGCCGGCACGGGCCGTCAGTGTCCCAGGCCGGCACCGCACCGTTGCCCTGCGGTCGGCCGCGCAGCTCACCGGCCGCAGGATGGTGGCCTTCGAAGATCCATCTGCACGCCTGCGTCGAGGCCAGATCCTCCTGGTCAAGGTGGCGGCGCGCTGCCCCAGCCCATCGGCCTGGTGATTCTCCGCGTCCGGACGGGTACTGTTCGCGGGTCGGCGATTGCGGACGTAGCCGTGCTCGTGGCCAAGCGCCAGCTTGGCGATGCCGGCCACGCCTGTGCCATGCCCTGCCGCTGCTCGGCAAGGGTGGTAGCGCACCCTGGTGCACCGCTGTCCTCGGACGATTACGGGTCGAGCGTAGAGCGAGCGGCGAAGCTTCATCCGTTCTGGCGAGAGCGCAGCAGTCTGCCTTCGGTCAGGGGTCGTGTCCAGGCCGCGGGCGCTCTACAGTAGGTGTGTTGCGCCTGTGTTGGTGGAGGCCGGCGTGGTGAACGGCTACTTCCTGGTGCACGCTCCCGGACCGATCATCGAGGCCTTGATCAGGAGAGCCGGGCGGCTGGCGCCGAGCCGCGGGTCATGCCGCGGCGTCATGGAGGCAGCGTAGTGTCGGTGCCGGGCAGACGCCTATTCTCCGGCCTGCGGGGACCCGCCGGGGAGCTACGGGGGCGGCGCC
>JBIOYL010000462.1:0-2648 GCA_044870185.1 Actinomycetes bacterium
GGCCGCCCGCGGCGCCCGCTACCTGCACACCGAGGTGGAGGACGTGGTGTTCGCCACCCTCGGCTACGACGGCGGGGTGCTCGCCCACGTGCACGTGTCCTGGCTCGACCCGTCCAAGCTGCGGCGCACGACCGTGGTCGGCTCCCGACGCATGCTGGTGTTCGACGACCTCGACTCCGAGGCCAAGCTGCGCGTCTACGACAAGGGCGCCGACCCGGTGCCGCTCGGCGGCTTCGGCGAGTACCAGTTCCGCCTGCGCTCCGGCGACATCCACGTGCCGCGGACGGACCTCACCGAGCCGCTGGCCCTGGAGCTCGACCACTTCCTCGAGTGCGTGGCGACCGGGGCCAGGCCACGCACCGACGGCTGGAACGGCGTCCGGGTGGTGGCCACGCTGGCGGCGGCCCAGCAGTCCCTGCACAACGGCGGCGCCCACGTTCCGGTGCCCACGGCAGGACAGCCTCGCCCCGCGTGCGCGTGACGGACCGCCCGCAAGGATGCCACCATGCACGTCCAAAGCCCCGACCCGGAGCCCCGGACCCAGGAGTGCACCCTGACCGAGCAGCCCATCCCCCTCGTCGACCTCAAGGCCGGCTACCAGGCGCTCCGCGGCGAGCTGGACCGCGCCGTCCGGGAGGTCCTCGACACAGCCGCCTACATCCTGGGGCCGCAGGTGGGTGCCTTCGAAGCGGCGTTCGCCGCCTGGTGCGGCACCAGGCGGGCGGTTGGCGTCGCCTCGGGCACCGCGGCGCTGCACCTGGGCCTGGTCGGCCTGGGTGTCGGCCCGGGCGGCGCGGTCGTCACCGTCCCTCACACCTTCCACGCCAGCGCCGAGGCCATCGCGCAGGCGGGCGCGGCCGTCCGCTTCGTCGACGTCGACCCCGCCACCGCCACCATGGACCCCAAGGCGCTGGCAGGGGCGCTCGACGGCGCCCGCGCGGTCATGCCCGTGCACCTGTACGGGCAGCCGGCCGACCTGGCCGCGATCGGTCCGCTGGCGGCCGAGGCCGGCGTGGCCGTGCTCGAGGACGCCGCGCAGGCCCACGGCGCGGCGGTGACGCTGACGCCGGGCGCCGCGCCGAAGCGGGTGGGCTCGCTGGGCGCGCTCGGCGCCTTCAGCTTCTACCCGGCCAAGAACCTGGGCGCGTTCGGCGACGCCGGCGCGGTCACGACCGACGACGGCGAGCTGGCCGACCGGCTGGCCCGGCTGCGCGACCACGGCCGCACGACCAAGTACGAGCACGTCGAGGTCGGCTTCGGCGAGCGCCTGGACACGGTGCAGGCCGCCGTGCTGCTGGTCAAGCTCGCCCACCTGGACGCGGCCAACGCGGCCCGCCAGCGGCTGGCCGCCCGCTACAGCCAGGCGCTGGCAGGGGTCGGCGACCTGACCCTGCCGGTCCGGCTGCCCGACCGTCCGAGCGTGTGGCACCTGTACGTGGTGCGCACGGCGCGGCGGGACGCGCTGGCCGCCCACTGCCGGGCGGCGGGGATCGGCGTGGGCATCCACTACCCGCTGCCGCTGCACCTGCAGCCGGCGTGGCGCCACCTTGGCTACGCCCTCGGCGACTTCCCGGCCGCCGAGGCCTGGGCGGCCGAATGCCTATCGCTGCCGCTGTACCCCGAGCTGACCCAGGCGCAGCAGGATCGGGTGGTGGCCAGCGTGCGCGCCTTCTTCGAGGAGCCTGCATGAGCCAACCGCCCGGTCCGCTGGTGTCGGTGGTCGTGCCCGCCCACAACGAGCAGGCGACGGTCGCCACCTTCGTGGAGCGCACCGCCAAGGCGTTCGCCGACCTCGGCCTGGCGTGGGAGCTGGTGTACGTCGACGACGGCTCCACCGACGCCACCGCCGCCAAGGTCCTGGCCGCCGCCGAGCAGGAGCCCCGCGTGCGGCTGGTGCGCCAGCGCCGCAACCTGGGGCTCACCGAGGCGCTCAACCGGGGCTTCCGCGAGGCGCACGGCGAGCTCATCGTGTTCCTGCCCGCCGACCTGGAATCCGACCCGGAGATCGACATCCCGATCCTGCTCGGCAAGCTTGGCCAGGGCTACGACGTGGTGTCGGGCTGGCGCCAGGGCCGCCGTGACGGCAAGCGCTTCGCCAGCCGGCTGGCCAACTTCACCTGCCGGCACCTGTTCGGCCTGGACGTGCACGACATGAACTGGATCAAGGCGTTTCGGCGCGAGGTCACCGACGCGATCGCGCTGCGCTCCCAGTGGCACCGCTACATCCTGGTCATGGCCCACAACGAGGGCTTCCGCATCGGCGAGGTGCCGGTGCCCTACCAGGCGCGCACGGCCGGCCGGTCGAAGTTCGGGCTGTCGCGGCTGCCGATCTCGTTCATGGACGTCGTCACCCTGAAGTTTCTGCTCACCTTCCAGCGCCGGCCGATCATCTTCTTCGGCGGCCTGGGCGCGGCGATGATGGGGCTCGGCGCCCTCATGTGGGTGTACCTGGCCGTCCTGTTTCTCACCAGCCACACCCAGCGGCGCCCGCTCATGCTGGTCGCCGGGATCGCGCTGCTCGCCGGCCTGCTCATCCTGCTCGTCGGCTTCCTGGCCGAGCTGGTCGTGAACGTGTCCGAGCGGATCGAGCGGCTCGAGCGCCAGCTGGGCGGCGGCTCGAAACGGTAGGTGTCGGGATCGACGCCGCA
>JBIOYL010000463.1:0-17626 GCA_044870185.1 Actinomycetes bacterium
GGGATACTCGATCACGACCCCGGCCGCCCGCAGATGGGAGATCCGGATGAGCGACGTGACGGCCACCCCCCTCGACTTCCTCGGCCTGGCGGCGCAACTGTCCGACGAGGAGCGGGCAATCCAGCAGGCGACCCGCCGGTTCGTCGCCGAGCGGGTCCTGCCCGACATCGCGCACTGGTTCGAGCACGGCCAGTTCCCCCGCGAGCTGGCCAAGGAGCTCGGCGCGCTCGGCCTGCTCGGCATGCACCTGGACGGCTACGGCTGCGCCGGCGCCAACGCGGTCAGCTACGGCCTGGCCTGCCTGGAGCTGGAGGCGGGTGACTCGGGCTTTCGCAGCTTCGTATCCGTGCAGGGATCGCTGGCCATGTTCCCCATCTGGAAGTACGGCTCACCGGAGCAGAAGGAGGCCTGGCTGCCCCGCATGGCGGCCGGCGAGGTGATCGGCTGCTTCGGGCTCACCGAGCCGGACTTCGGCTCCAACCCGGCCGGCATGCGCACCAGCGCTCGCCACGACGGCCCGGACTGGGTGCTCAACGGCACCAAGATGTGGATCACCAACGGCGGCATCGCCGACCTGGCGGTGGTGTGGGCGCGCACCCCCGAGGGGGTGCGCGGCTTCCTGGTGCCGCGGGGCACCCCCGGCTTCACCACCACCGACGTCGAGCGCAAGCTGTCGCTGCGGGCCTCGGTCACCTCCGAGCTGGTCTTCGACGACTGCCGGCTGCCCGCCGACGCCGCCCTGCCCGGCGTGGCCGGCATGCGCGGCCCGCTGTCCTGCCTGGACGAGGCACGCTACGGGATCGTGTGGGGGTCGATGGGCGCGGCGCGGAGCTGTCTTGCCGCCGCGCTCGACTACGCGCGCAGCCGGGTGCAGTTCGACCGGCCGATCGCCGCCTTCCAGCTCACCCAGCAGAAGCTGGTCGACATGCTGGTCGAGCTCACCAAGGGCATGCTGCTGGCCCTGCAGCTCGGCCGGGCCAAGGACGCCGGCACGCTCACCCCCCAGCAGGTGAGCCTCGGCAAGCTCAACAACGTCCGGGAGGCGTTGCAGATCGCGCGCACGGCCCGGACCATCCTCGGCGCCAACGGGGTGACCCTGGAGTACCCGGTCATCCGCCACGCCAACAACCTCGAGTCGGTGCTCACCTACGAGGGCACCAGCGAGATCCACACGCTCATCCTCGGCGAGGCCATCACCGGCCACGCCGCGTTCGCCTGAGCGGCGCACCTGCCGGCCCGGGGGCCTGCCGGCCGGCCCGGGTCAGGCGCGCGGCACCAGCGCCAGCACCCGGACCGGGCTGCCCGACCCGCCGGTGATCTTCAGCGGCGCCACGACCACCACCGCCCCGGTGGGCGGCAGCCGGCCGAGGTTGGCGAGCTGGGTGAGGCCGTACTTGCCGGCGCCGAGCAGGAAGTGGTGGACCGGGAACGGCGGGTCGAAGCGGTGGGCGGCGCCCGCGTCGATGCCGACCGTCTCCACCCCGACACCGACGAGCGGCCGCTCGTCGGCCAGCCAGCGGGCACAGTCGGCGGCGATGCCCGGCGTGTGCGGCCCGCCGGCGTCGGCGTTGAGGAAGGCGGCCTCGTCGTGGGCGCGCGCGTCCCAGCCGGTGCGGTACAGCAGCCAGCCGCCGTCGGGCAGGCGCCCGTGGGTGGCCTCGAACGCCTCGACGTCGGCGACCGTGAGCAGGTCGTCGGGGTCGGCGGCCGCCTCGGCCGAGCGGTCCAGTACGACCGCCGGGCCGACCAGCCGGCCGGGCGGGATCCGGCTCACGTCGTCGCCGTCGCGGGCGGTGACCCAGTGGATCGGGGCGTCCAGGTGGGTGCCGGTGTGCTCGCCGCCCTCGAACGCGTTCCAGTACCAGGCCGGGCCGCGCTCGTCGTAGCGGCTGAGCTCGCGCAGCCGGAAGCGGGGCGTGTTGGCCAGCGGCTCGGGCAGGCGCAGGACCGGGGTGGTCTGCGCCAGCGGCTGGGTGAGGTCGACGACCTCGACCGCGCCGGCGGCCAACGCGTCGGCGAGCGCGGACAGCACGGTCATGGCGTGGGGCCTCCAGGCGGGGTGGCAGGTGCGGCCGTCCCGTCGGGGGAGGCGGCCGGCCGCAGGGCGCGGGCGAACTCGAAGCGGTTCTCCAGCAGCTGCAGGTCCATGTGGAAGCTGGCCGGGCCGACCGCCTCCACCTTGGCGACCAGGCAGGTGAGCCGGTCGGCGGCCAGGTCCGCCGTGGCGGCCGCGGTGAACGCCTCCAGGGTGGTCACCGTGCGGGCAGCGTGGATGCCGGCCGCCCGGGCGATCCCGGCCAGGTCCGACCCGGTCGCGGTGGCGGTCGGGAAGCCGCCCACCGACAGCAGGCTTTCGTTGTCGAACACCAGGTGGCTGAGGTTGGGTGGCGCGTAGCGGGCCAGCGTGGTCAGCCCGCCGAGGTTCATCAGCACCGACCCGTCCCCGTCGATCACCATGACCTTGCGGTCGGGCTGGGCGAGCGCGACGCCCAGGCCGACCGAGGAGGCGAGCCCCATGGCGTGCTCCAGGTAGAAGAAGTTGGGCCGGTGGCCGAGCGAGTACAGCTCGACCGCCACCGCCCCCATGATCGTGACCACCGCGCAGCCGGCCAGCTCGTCGTAGATCGACGCCAGGCAGTCGATGCGCTTCACCGGGCCACCGCCCGTGCGGCAAGGCCCCTGCGGCCGGTCATGGCGCCGGCTCCCAGATGAGGTCGCGGGTGAGCAGCAACGCGACCGGCGCGAGCGACGACTGGGCCAGCGTCATCGCCTTTGCCACCTCCGCCTGGACCCGGTCGGGGTCGCGCAGCTCGGCCCAGACGATGCCGAGCGCGTCGAGCACCGGCCGGGTCGCCCGGCCGCCGGCCGTCTGCCACGGGTCCGGCTCGCCCAGGTGGCCGCGGTCGCTGATCACCAGCAGCAGCGGCACCTTGTAGAGCTGGGCGAGCGACACGATCCCGTTGACCGACTGCAGGAAGCCGTGGTTCTGCATGAGCAGCGCCGAGCGTTTGCCGGCGAAGTGGGCGCCGGCCGCGATGCCGACGCCCTCTTCCTCTTTGGCCAGCCGCACCAGCGTCACGGCGGGATCGTCGGAGGCCAGGCGGATGAGGTGGACCAGCCAGGTCTCGGGCAGGGCGCTGACCAGCTCGACCCCGGCGGCCAGCAGGGCGTCGTAGACCACCTTGGAGTTGCGCTCGGACACCGGCATCGCAGGCTCCCCTTCCGGCGCGGTCAGGCGTCGAGGTCGACGAGCTGCTCGCCGACGACCAGGCCGAGGTCGTTGACCGCGTTCCACAGCCCGACCAGCGCGGCGCGGACGCCTGCGCGCACGCACGGGTCGAGGTCGTCGCGGGCGAGCAGCGCCTTCAGCCGCCCGTACAGGTCCACCAGCTCGTCTTCGATGGGGGTGGTCGGCTGGCCGAGGAGGTCGGTGGCCATGTCGTCACGCTCCGATGGGCTTGTCGCGCAGGTCGACGGTGCGGCGGGCCTTCAGCTCGAAGCGGGGCAGCTCGCCGGGCGCGGCCCGCTCGACCTCGAAGCGCAGCCCCTCGTGGGCGGCGGCCAGGTCCTTGGCGAGCCGTTCGGCCATGTCCCGCCAGGCGTCGTCGCCCAGCTCGGGCGACGGCTCCACCCGCAGGGTGATGACGTCGAACAGGCCCTGGCGGCTGACCACCAGCTGGAACTCCTCCACGCCCGCGTACTCGCGCACGATCGCCTCGACCGCCCGCGGGTACACGTTGGTGCCGCGGACCAGCTTCATGTCGTCGACCCGGCCGAGGATCCCGCCCTCGTACAGGTCGAAGGTGCGCCCGCAGGTGCAGCGCGCGGCGGGCACCTTGCAGACCAGGTCGGCGGTGCGGTAGCGGATGAGCGGGATCATGCCGCGGCCGAACGAGGTCACCACCCGCTCGCCGCGTTCGCCGTAGCCGACCGGCTCGCCGCCGACCGGGTCGACCACCTCCTCGAGGAAGTGGTCCTCGATAATGTGGGTGCCGCCCGGCTGGTGGGAGCACTCGAAGATCATGATCGTGCCGATCTCGGTCATGCCGGCGGTGTCGCCCGCCTTGGCGCCCCACTGGCGTTCGATCAGCGCCTTGGTCTGCGGGATCGAGCCGGCCGGCTCGCCGGACAGGATCAGCCGCTGCACCGTGGCGCCGGCCAGGTCGATGCCGAGCCGGCCGGCCTCCTGGGCCAGGCGGAGCGCGTAGGTCGGCGTGGAGGCGACCACGGTGGCGCCGACATCGACGATCTGGCGGACGCGGTTCTCGGTGGTCTGGGCGCCGCCCGGGACGACCAGCACACCGGCCTTCTCCAGCCCGTAGTGCAGCCCCCAGAAGCCGATGAACGAGCCGTAGCCGAACGCGATGTAGGCCACGTCGGCCGGGCGGACGCCGAAGCCCCACAGCCCGTAGCACCACATCTCGGCCTGCCAGGCCCAGTCCTTGGCCGAGTCGAGCACCCGCAGCGGCATGCGCCCGGTGGTGCCCGAGGTGGTGTGGTAGCGGATGGCCGCCTCGGGGCCGGCCACCGGCAGCCGGCCGAACGGCGGCGCCTCGGCCTGGGAGGCCATCCACTGCTCGCGGGTGAGCAGCGGCAGTCGGCGCAGGTCGTCCAGGGTGCGCAGCTGCTCGGGCGCGAACCCTGCCCGCCCGAAGGCGGCCTGGTAGAAGGGGCTGCGGGCGGCCGCCCACTCGGTCATGCGCTGCAGCTTGGCGAGCTGGAGCGCAGCCAGGGCGTCCCGGTCGCTGGTCTCGGTCTTGGGATTCCAGTACTCCGACACGGGCATGGCCGCGGCCTCCTTTGGGGTGCCCGCACCGCTTCGGTGATCCGGGCCCGACCGGCGTCGTCTCGTCCGGGTCCGGTCCCCGGCATCGTCGTCGGCAGCATACCGGGCGCGGGCCGGAACCCGGAACGGCCCGACGCCTTGGTGCTGCGACCACCTCGGTCCATCATGGTGCGCAGCGCTGCGGCCACGGGTGGCGCGGCCAGGCCGCAGGGCCGCCCGTTTGGTCGCCCAGGAGGTCGGTCATGGACCAGCCACGAGCGAGCCGCCCGTACATGCCGGGCTACGGCATCGTCGGCCCCGACCAGGGCAGCGGCCTGCTGCCGTGGTCGTGGGCGGAGGAGCGGCTGGTCGCCGCGCGCAACTACTGGGTCGCAAGCCGCCGGCCGGACGGACGCCCGCACGCCATGCCGGTCTGGGGCGTCTGGGACGCCGGGGCGCTGTGGTTCTCCAGCAGCCGCGGGTCGCGCAAGACCCGCAACCTGGCCGCCGACCCGCGCTGCGTGGTCACCACCGAGAACGCGGTGGAGCCGGTGGTCGTCGAGGGCGTCGCCGAGCTGGTCACCGACGCCGAGACGCTCGCCAGGACGCTGGCGCTGATGAACGCCAAGTACCACACGGACTACTCCGCGGAGCTGCTGGATCCCGCGGTCAACGCGACCATCCGGGTGCGGCCGCGCTGGGCGTTCGCGCTGGCCGAGCACGACTTCACCGGGTCGCCCACCCGCTGGGTGTTCGCGTCGCAGGAGCGCCGGTAGGGCGGCTGCGGGCCATCTGCTACGGTGCCCGGCCACGGGACCAGCGGCCGCAGGAGGTGCGCGGATGCTCCTGCTCGACGGTGCCACGGTGCGCAGGCTGCTGCCGATGGCCGAGGCCGTCGCCCGCATGCGCGAGGCGCTCGCCGCCTACAGCGGCGGGCGGGCCGTGCAGCCGCTGCGCACGGTCGTCGGCTCGGCGGCCGGCCCCGACCTGCTGGCCGTGATGCCCGCCCACGTCGGCGGCCGCTTCGGCGTCAAGGCGGTCGCCATCTTCCCGGGCAACCCGGCCCGGGGGCTCGACACCCACCAGGGCACGGTCACCCTGTTCGACCCGGCGACCGGGGTGCCGAGCGCGGTGCTCGACGCGGCCGCGCTCACCGAGATCCGCACGGCGGCCGTATCCGCGGTCGCCACCGACCTGCTGGCCGCCCCCGACGCGGGCCGGCTCGCCGTCCTCGGCGCCGGCGTGCAGGCCCGCAGCCACCTGGAGGCGATGGCGCTGGTGCGCCGCCTGCGCCGGATCCGCGTCTGGAGCCGCACCGCGGCCCACGCCCGCCGCCTGGCCGCCGAGGCCGGCACGCGCTTCGGCGTCCGCGTCGAGGTGGCACCGACCGCCGCCGAGGCGCTGACCGGCGCCGACATCGTCTGCACGACGCTGGCCTGCACCGAGCCGGTGGTCGAGGCGGCCATGCTGGCGCCCGGCGCCCACCTCAACGCGGTGGGCGCCTGCGTGCCGACGGCTCGGGAGCTTGCCACCGACGTGGTCGCCTCGGCGCTGATCGTCGTCGACAGCCGCGAATCGGCCCTGGCCGAAGCGGGCGACCTGCTCATCCCCATGTGGGCCGGCGAGCTCGGCCCGGACGCGATCGCCGCCGAGCTCGGCGAGCTGCTGCTCGGCCGCCACCCCGGCCGGACCCGCGCCGACCAGCTGAGCGTGTTCGAGTCGCTGGGGCTCGCCATCGAGGACGTGGCCGCCGGCGCGCACGTGGAGGCGGCCGCCCGGGCGAGCGGGGTAGGCACCGAGGCGCCGCTCGCCTGACCGCGGCACCGTGCGGCGTCAGCCAGGCGGGGCGTCGCTCTCCAGCAGACCGAACCAGCGCACGTGGTGGAAGCGTCCCTTGAGGTACAGGTGGTCGCGGAGCGTTCCCTCCTCACGGAACCCCAGGTGCTCCAACACGCGCACCGACCGGGCGTTGCCGGGCAGCACGCCGGCCTCGATGCGATGCAGGCCAAGGCGCGCGAACCCGTAGGACACGACCGCGGCGACCGCTTCGGAGGCCAGCCCCCGACCCCACCAGCGGCGCGCCAGCTCGTAGCCGACCTCGGCGCGGCGATGCCGGGGCTGGATGTGCAGCAGCCCAACCGTGCCGATCATCGAGCCGTTCCCGACCGGCTCGATGGCCCAGCGGATCATCTCCCGGGCGGTGTAGCGGTCCTGGACCGACGCCAGCGCCGCTTGCGCCTCGGCCAGGGTGACCAGGGTGGGCATGCTGTGGTAGCGGGTGACCTGCTCGTCCCCGAGGATGCGCAGCAGCTCGCCGGCATCGTCGGGGCGCAGTGCCCGCAGGCGGAGGCGTGGCGTGGTCAACTCCGGGAACGCGTCTGGCCAGGTCAGCAGTTCACCCATCTGACACACCCTGGACGGCTGAGCCCACCTGGGTCGGCGCCGGCCGGGCCAGGACCTGCTCGACCGCGGCGGCGGTGCGCTCGACCAGCTCGTCGACCTCGGCGTCGCTGACGACCAGGGGTGGGCCGAGCAGCACCAGGTCGCCGTCGGTGCCGTCGGCGCAGCCGGTCGACCAGTACACCAGCAGGCCGTGGCGGCGGGCGGTCGCGACCACCTGCTCGGTGACCCGGCGGGCGCGCGGGAACGGCGCCTTCGTCGCCCGGTCGGCCACCAGCTCGACCGCGACCAGGAGGCCGAGCCCGCGCACGTCGCCGACGCACGGATGGTCGCCGAGGCGGGCCGCCAGCCCGGCCAGCAGCCGCCTGCCCTGCAGCTCGGCCGCCTCGACCAGGCGCTCGGCGCGCAGGATGCGCAGCACCTCGCGGCCGGCGGCCGCACCGACCACGTGGTGGGAGTAGGTCAGGCCGTGGGTGAAGCCGTCCACACCGATCGTGTCGTGCACGGCGCCGCTGGCCACCGCCAGCCCGAGCGGCCAGTACCCGGAGGCGGCGCCCTTGGCGGCGACCAGGAGGTCGGGGCGGACCCCCCAGTGGTCGCAGCCGAACCAGCGACCGGTGCGGCCGAAGCCGGTCATCACCTCGTCGGCGATGACGAGCACCCCGTGGCGGTGGCACACCTCGACCACGGCCGGCCAGTAGTCGTCGGGCGGCACCGCGGCGCCGAGCGCGGCGCCGCTCACCGGCTCGGCGATGAAGGCGGCCACCGTGTCCGGGCCGGCCGCCACGATCGCGCGTTCAAGCGCGGCCGCGTAGCGCTCGCCGCAGCCGGCCGGGTGGGTGTCGCCGAACGGGCAGCGGTACTCGTAGGCGGCCAGCGTGTGGACGGCCTGCCCGAGCCAGGGCAGGTAGGGGCGGCGCAGCGCGGCGCGGCCGGAGGCGTCCAGCGCCCCGCGGGTGTTGCCGTGGTAGGACCCCCAGCGGGCGATGATCCGGTGGCGGTCCTCGCCGCGCGCCAGATGGTAGGCGCGGGCCATCTTGAGGGCGGTCTCGACCGCCTCGCTGCCCCCGGCGACCGGGTAGACGCGGGCGTCGTCGACCGGGACCACGGCGGCGAGCTCGTCGGCGTAGGCCTCCAGCGCCTCGGAGGTGAACATGGTGCCGTGGGCGTAGGCGACCCGGCCGGCCTGCTCGGCGATCACGGCGGCGACCGAGCGTCGGCCGTGGCCGACGCCGACCACGACCGCGCCGCCGGCGCCGTCGAGGTAGCGGCGGCCGTCGCTGTCCCACAGCTGCGCGCCGCGGCCGCGGGCCACCCGGGGCAGCCCGCGGCCGCGCGCGAAGACGTGGCTCACCGGCGGCTCACCTGACGTCCACGCCGTGCGGGTCGAGCTGCTCGCCGAGCAGGGCGACCTCATCCGCCAACGACGTCCCCCTCCGCCTGCCCGGGGCGGCCGGCGACCACCTCGGCCCCGCCGGGCGCCTCCTCGGTGGTGGCCACCTCCTCGACCGCCTCGTCGAACAGCCGCAGCGCGGTGTGGCACTGCTCGGCGGTGACCACCAGCGGCGGCGACAGGCGCACGGCGCTGTCGCCCGCCTCCAGCACCAGCAGCCCCCGCCGGAAGCAGGCCAGTTGCACCGCCTCGGCCAGATGGGCGCTGGGCAGCTCGACCCCGATCATCAGCCCGACGCCGCGCACGTCTTCCACCAGCCAGGGCACGCGCGTCTGCAGCTGCTTGAGGCCGGCCAGCAGCTCCTCGCCGCGCGCGGCGGCGTTGTCGAGCAGCCGCTCGGAGCCGATGACCGCCAAGGTGGCCAGCGCGGCCGCGCACGGCACCGGGCTGCCGCCGTAGGTGGAGCCGTGGGCGCCCGGGGACCAGCGCATCAGCTCGGCCCGGGCCATGAACGCGCCGAGCGGCAGCCCCGAGGCGATCCCCTTGGCCGAGCAGACGATGTCCGGCTCGACGCCGGCATGCTCGATCGCCCACATCCGCCCGGTGCGGCCCATGCCGGACTGGACCTCGTCGGCGACCAGCAGGATGCCGTGCCGCTCGCACACCGCCTTGAGCTTGGCCAGCCAGCCCGGCGGCGGCACGATGTAGCCGCCCTCGCCCTGGATCGGCTCGACCACCACGGCCGCCACCTCCGACGGGTCGACCTCGTAGCGGAACACCGTGCGCTCCAGATAGTCGACGGTGGCGTTGTCGCACGCCGGCCAGGTCAGGTTGATCGGGCAGCGGTGGCAGTAGGCGTAGGGGGCGTGGATGACCCCCGGCAGCAGCGGGCCGAAGTGGGCGTGGTAGCGTGCCTTGGACGCGGTCAGGGTCACCGACCCGTAGGTGCGGCCGTGGAAGCCGCCGTGGAAGCTGATCGCGTACTGGCGGCCGGTGGCCGCCCGGGCCAGCTTGAGCGCCCCCTCGACCGCCTCGGTGCCCGAGTTGGTGAGAAACGTCCGCACCGGGCCGGCGATCGGCGCCACCTCGGCCAGCGCCTCGCACAGCTCGGAGTAGATGGGCAGGTAGAAGTCGCTGGCCGAGTAGTGCAGCAGCTCGGCCGCCTGACGCTGGACCGCCGCGACCACCGTGGGGTGGGTGTGGCCGGTCGAGCACACCGCGATGCCGGCGTTGAAGTCCAGGAACAGGTTGCCGTCGACGTCCTCGACCGCCGAGCCGACCCCACGCCGGGGCACGAACGGGTAGGCGCGGGGCAGCGACGGGCTGGTGACCCGCGCGTCGCGCTCGAGCACCGCGCGGGCCGCCGGGCCGGGCAGCTCGGTGTGCAGGTCGGGCAGGGGCCGGTGCGGGTCCAGCCAGCCCGGCCCGCCCCCGGCCGGCCCGCCCCCGGCCGGCCCGGGCGGAGGCGGCTCGGGCCCGTCGGCGCGGCCGGGACGGTTCACCCGACCACCGTCTGGGACTGCTCGCGCAGGTACTGCTGCAGATAGTAGGGGCCGCCGCCCGCCTTGCCGGTCGAGCCCGAGCCCTTCCAGCCGCCGAACGGCTGCACGCCCGGCCAGGCGCCGGTGGTCGCGCCGGCACGGCGGTTGACGTACACGACGCCGGCTTGGATGGTGTCCAGGAAGCGTTGCACCTCGGCCTGGTCGGCCGAGTAGAACCCGGCGGTCAGGCCGTAGGGGGTGTCGTTGGCGAGCGCCAGCCCCTCGTCGACCGAGTCGACCGCGGCGACGGCCACCAGCGGCACGAACAGCTCGTCGCGGAACAGGCGGTGGTCGGTGGGCAGGTCGGCGACCACCGTCGGGGCCACGTAGTTGCCGTCGGGCAGGCCGTCCCGGCCGCGCAGGACCTCCCCGCCCGTCACCACCCGCCCCTCCTTGGCGGCCTCGGCGACCGCCTGCTCGAAGCGGCCGACCGCCTGAGTGTCGATCACCGGGCCCATGTACACGCTGCGCTCGACCGGGTCGCCCACCACGAGGTGCTTGGCCCGCTCGGCCAGCTCGGCGGTGAACGCCTCGTACACCGGGCGTTCGACGTAGACCCGCGAGCAGGCCGAGCACTTCTGGCCCGAGTAGCCGAACGCCGAGCGCGCCACGCCGTCGGCGGCCAGCTCCAGGTCCGCCTTGGCCGACACGACGGTCGGGTTCTTGCCGCCCATCTCGATGATGGTCGGCTTGGGGTAGACGTCGGCGAAGTGCCGGTAGATGTCCATGCCGACCTGGTAGGAGCCGGTGAAGGTGAGCCCGGCCACACCCGGGTGGGCGACCAGCGCCGCCCCGACCTCGTCGCCGCCGGGCAGGTAGTGGAACACGCCGGCCGGGACGCCGGCGTCGCGCAGGCATTCGTACAGCTTGAGCGCGGTGAACGAGCCCTGCGCCGAGGGCTTGAGCACGACCGTGTTGCCGGCCAAAAGCGCCGCCCCGGACGGGAAGGCGGCGATGGCCATCGGGAAGTTGAACGGGCTGATCACCGCCCACACCCCGTACGGCTTGAGCACGCTGCGGGTGTGTTCGTCGGCGGACAGCCGGCCCATCGCGTGGTCGAAGCCGTCGTTGGCCTGCATCTGGTCGCAGGCGTAGCGGAAGTGGTCGGCCGACTCCTCCACGTCGCCCAGCGCCTCCAGCCGGTTCTTGCCGACCTCCATGCTCATGAGGGCGGCCAGCTCGTTGGCGCGCTCGCTGATCACCTCGGCCGCCCGGCGCAGCAGCGCCACCCGCTCGGGCCAGGGCCGGCCCGACCAGGCCGGGAAGGCGGCTGTGGCGGCCGCGACCGCGTCGGCGACGTCGGCCTCGGTGGCCTCGTGGAAGGTGCCGAGCTTGAGGGTGGCGTCGTTGGGGCTGTACAGGTCGAAGGTGGTGCCGCCGGTGCGCGGCTCGCCGTCGACCCAGGCGGGCACGGTCCGCCCGAGCCAGCCGCGGGCGGTGGCCACGCCCTGCTCGTAGGCGGCGTGCAGCTCGTCGTTGTCGGCGGACAGGGTGGCGTAGGTGACGCGGAACGTGCCCATAAGGGATGCGCCGAGGGACTGCCGCGGTCAGGCGGCAGGGGAATCGGCGCTCCACCTCCTTCCACAGACGACAGAGGAGTTACGGCGCTGCTCCTCCCTCCGGGGGGTCGGCGCGAGCCGAAGCGTGGCCGGCTCCCCAGGGTGTGGAGGCGAGTCTACCGTCCGGTCTGCCGGTCCGGCCGGCTCCAGCCGCTGTGCCGGGTGGCGTGCCGGATGGCGCCGGGCCCCGGGCTCCGGGTGGCGCCGGTCACCGGCGGGCTCCAGCCGCGGGCCGTTTGGCGCCGGGCACGGCGAGCTCGGCCGGCCCGTGCACCAGCCGTCCGGCGACCAGCGTGCACAGCGCCTCGGCGCCGACGAGCTTGGCCGGGTCGGTGGCCAGCACGTCGCCGGCGAAGGCGGTCAGGTCGGCCCGCTGGCCGGGCGCGAGCCGGCCGCTCAGCCGCTCCTGGCGGGCCAGCAGGCGGCCGCCGAGGGTGAACAGCTCCAGGGCGACGGGCAGGCCGAGCCGCTGCGAGGGCCGGTTGTGGTGGACGGCGGCGGCCACCCCACGCCACGGGTCCAGCGGGGTGACGCTCGCGTCCGACGACCCGCCCATCGGCACGCCGTGGCGCCACAGGTCGGCGAACGGGTTCATGCTCTTGGCCCGGCGCGGGCCGAGCCGGGCGACGTACATGCCGCCCGGCCGGCCCCAGGCGGCGTCGAAGGCAGGCTGGACGCTGGCCGCCAGCCCCAGGCTGGCCATGCGCTCCACCCCGTCCAGGCCGAGCAGCTCGGCATGCTCGATACGGTGCCGGCAGGCCGCGAACGCACCCGAGCCGGCCACCCGGGCGGCCCGGCGTGCGCAGCGCAGCGCCTGACCGATGGCCCGGTCGCCGATGGCGTGCACGCCCACCTGGATGCCGGCCTCCGTCGCGCGCACGTACAGCTCGGTCAGCTCGCCGTCGTCGAGGTACAGCGACCCGGCCGTGTCCGGGCGGTCGGCGTAGGGGGCGCTGAGCGCCGCCGTGTGGGCGCCCAGCGAGCCGTCCAGGAGCAGGTCGCCGCCGAGCTGGCCGAGCTTGCGGCTGGCCGCGTAGGCGAGGTCGGCCTCCCCCCAGTAGCCGATGACCTCGACCGGCAGCCGCTCGGCCCGGTCGAGCAGCAGCTCGAAGTCGCGCCGGCCGGAGATGGCCGGGCCGCCCATCTCGTGCACGCAGGTGACGCCCCTGCGGGCCGCCTCGGCCAGCGCGGCGTCCTGGGCGGCCAGGATCGCCCGGTCGGGCAGGCGCGCCAGCGCATGGCGGCGGGCCCGATGGTTGGCCTCGTCGCGCACGACCCCGGTGGGCCGGCCGTCCGGGCCGCGCTCGCAGCCGGCGGCGTGCAGCGCACCGGCCGCCTCGAGCAGGTCCAAGGTGGCCAGCCCCTGATGGCCGTCGACCCGGGACACGTACACGGCCCGCCCGCCGGCGGCCCGGGCGAGCTCGTCCGGGGTGGGCAGTCCCGGCTCGTCGAAGTGCGCGTCGTCGTAGCCGTCGCCCCACACCAGCCCGTCGGGCGAGGCGGCCGCGGGCACGCGCAGGCGCTCGAGCAGCTCGGCGGCCGAGCGGACCTCCCGCAGGCCGGCGCCGGCCAGGGCCAGCCCGGTGGTGGTCAGGTGGACGTGGGCGTCGACGAAGCCGGGCAGCACGGTGGCGTCGCCGAGGTCGACGACGCGGTCGGCGCCGAGCGAGCGCGCCTCGGCGGCCGGCGCCACCGCGGCGATGCGCCCGTCGGCGACGGCCACGGCGGCGTCCCGCCGTCGGCCCCACGGGTCGGTCGGGCCCGGCGCAGCCCAGACGGCGCGGGCGACGATGACGAGGCCGGCCATGGTGCGCACGCCCCTTTCCGGATCGGCCGGCGCCGCGCGGTAGCCGGACCGGGGGCCGTCATGGGAGGCCACGGGCAGCGCCGGTGGGATGCGCACGCAGTCTACGCGAACCGGATTCGCCTGACATCGACCCGGGCATCCTTTGGAAGGGTCGGCCCCAGACGGCGTGTCCGCCGCCTCCAGCGGGCATGGGATGGCGGACCGGCCAGGACAGCGCGCATACTTTGGGCAGAACGAGGGGGCCAAGGGGCCCGGGAAGGGCGGCCGTCTTGAATACCGCGACGCGATACACCCTCAAGAAGACGCTGAAGCTGCTGCTCTGGGTCGCCGTGCTCTACCTGCTCGCCATCCCGGTGCTGTACTGGATGTACAAGTCGAACCGGGGGCTGGACTGGTGGAACATCCTCGGCGGCGACCCGCGGGTCCCGCCCGAGTACCGCAGCTACCTGATCAAGCACGGAAGCGAGTTCGCGCCCAGGTTCGACCTGTGGGCCACCACCAGGGCCCTGCCGTTCGCGATCGTCAACCTGCTGCTCACGGTCATCCTGCTGATGGCCTTCATGGTGGTGCAGTTCGTGGCCATCTTCTGGTTTCTGGCACGCGGCCGCACCTACGTGATCTACCCGCGCGAGTACGACACCTCCTTCGACGACGTCCGCGGCCAGCCCGAGATCGTCGAGTCGACCAAGGAGGCCCTCAAGCTGTTCCAGGGCTTCAAGAAGTTCCGTGAGGCGGGCGGCTACCCGCCGCACGGGATCCTGTTCGAGGGCCCGCCGGGCACCGGCAAGACGCTGCTCGGCAAGGCGATCGCCGGCTCGGCCAGGGTGCCGTTCGTGTACGCCTCGGGCACGAGCTTCAACAACATGTTCATGGGCGTGGGCAACCTGCGCATCGCCGCCCTGTTCCGCAAGGCGCGGCGCCTGTCACGCAAGTACGGCGGTGCGGTGATCTTCATCGACGAGCTGGACGCGGTCGGCGGCTCACGCGGGGCGATCTCCAACGCGATGGCGGACGTGCGCCCGCGCCGGGGCCTGGTCGACCGGTTCATCATGGCGCCCGGCGGCATGGGCATGGGCGGCATGTACGTCAACGAGCTGCTCATCCAGATGGACGGCATGATCATGCCGCGCGGGCTGTGGCGGCACGTGCGGCGCATCCTGCATCTGGGCAAGCCGAAGATCCCCCAGTACAACGTGATGGTCATCGGCGCCACCAACCAGGCGTCCACGCTCGACCCGGCGCTGCTGCGCCCCGGCCGCTTCGACCGCAAGCTGCACGTCGGCGTCCCCTCCGGTGAGGGCCGCGAGGACATCCTCAAGTACTACCTGGACAAGGTGCCCCACGAGGACGTCGACATCGCCCGTCTGGCCCGGGCCACGCCGGGCTTCTCGCCCGCCCAGATCAAGAACCTGGTCAACGAGGCGCTGATCTTCGCCCTGGTGGACGGGCGCGACAAGCTCAACTTCGCCGACCTGTGGACCGCCAAGGTCACCGAGGAGCTCGGCCTCAAGGAGCCCGAGCGGACCTCCACCCGCGACCGCCAGATGACCGCCTTCCACGAGGCCGGCCACGCGGTGGTCGCCTACGTGCTCCGGCTCGACGACCAGATCCAGATCGCCTCGATCATCAAGCGTGGCCGGACGCTGGGCGTGGTGTACTCGGCGCCGCTGGAGGAGCACCGCACCGAGCTGCGCGAGGACATGCGGCGCGACATCTGCGTGTCCATGGCGGGCATGGCCGCCGAGGAGATCTGGTTCGGCGACACCAGCGGCGGCCCGTCCGGCGACCTGCAGAACGCCACCTACGTGGCCGCCCGCATGTTCGGCTTCTTCGGCATGGGCCGCAACATGATGTCCTACGGCGTCCTGCAGGACACCATGGTCCGGACGGTCATGGCGCAGATCCTGGACGACCCCGAGCACCGCCAGGCGATCGGCCGGCTGCTCGCCGACTGCAAGCGGGAGGCGGGCGAGATCCTGCGCCGCAACGAGCCGGCCGTGCGTGCCCTGGCCGAGCGCCTGCTCGCCAAGGGCGAGGTGCCCGGCGAGGAGGTCGAGGAGCTGATGCGCGCCAAGGGTGTCGCCCGGGCGACGCCGGCGTTCCGGCCGGCGCTGGAGCTGACCGGTGTCGGCTGGCACGCGCCGGCCCTGGTCGAGCCGTCGACCGGCAACGGCGCCGAGCCCCGGCGTGGGATGGGCGCCGGCGGCAACGGCGCCGAGCCCCGGCGTGGGGCGGACACCGACGGGCCGCCGCCTGCCCAGGGGGCCCCCCGGGCCGAGGGGCCGCCCCGCGCCGGGGGGCCGCCGCAGGCGTCCCGCTCGGTCCAGACCTCGGTCCGGGCGCCGGAACCGGACCGGCCGGCGCCCGGCGAGTTCGAGTGGTGAGCGGGAAGGCGACCCGCGGGGGCGCCGCGGCGCCGTCTCGGCGTCCGCAGCAGCGCGGCGAGCCGCCCCAGGGGCGGCCGGGCTAGCCGCCGGGGCGCAGCAGCGGCCGGGACAGCGGCAGCGTGGCCGTGCCCGCGCCCAGGTCGACGGACAGGCCGGTGGCCGGTGCCGACGGGCAGCTCAGCACGAACGCCGGGTCGGCGCCCAGGTCGTCGGGCCGGTAGCGGACGGTGCGGGCGCACAGCAGGCGGCCGCCTGCCAGCAGCCGGGCCGTGACGGCGACGAGCCGGTCGGGCGGGCCGGCGTCGAGGCTGGCGCCGGTGATGCCGACCACGACGTCGGCCTTGCCGCCGCCGACGAACGCGCTGGCCACCCTGAGCCGGAGCGTGGCGGTGTCGGCGCCGAACCCGGCCGGCAGCCGAACCTCGACCTGCCCGGCACCGCTCGGCGCCAGCGGACGCGGCCGCCCCGAGGTGGCCGCGGCGGGCCGGTCGGCCAGCGCCACCCTGCCGGCAGGCTTGGCGCTCACCCGCAGGGCGTCGATGCGTACGCTGGCCAGCTGGCCGAGGTCGGGCAGGACGCCTAGCCCCACCCCGTAGGTGCCGGGCGGGCCGTCCCGGAAGACGGCGACGTCGCCGGGCCGGTCCAGCTCGCCCCCGCCGGGCCAGAATCCAGGTGGGGTCGCGAACGCGCCGCCGCCCAGGTCGGTCAGCTCGAGCCCGCGCAGGCCGAGCAGCTCGTCGCCTGGCGGCAGGCCGCTCACCCGCAGCACCAGGCGCCCGCCGACATCCGGGTCCCCGTCCGCTGCGCGGTACAGGGCCACCGCCGTGACCGTGAGGCCCCCACGCGACCGGGCCGTCCAGCCGAGCTGGCGCTGCAGCGCCGGGCGCTCGGCGGTCGGCGGCGGGGCGGCGGTGGGGCGGGGCGAGGCCGGTGGGGGTGGCGTGGCGCTGCCCTTGCCGGCCAGGAACGCCAGGCCGGCCACTGCGACGGTGGCCACGACCAGCGCGAGCCGCAGGCGCGACCGGGGCGCCGCCGGGGGGGCGGGCTCGGGCTCGACGGCGAGGTCGTCGGGCGCCGGTGGGGGTGGCGTGGCGCCCAGCACTTCGAGCGCCGTCCCGCAGACCGGGCACGTGCGGCCCGGCTCCCGGACCGCGTCGCAGCGCGGGCACCAGACGGTCACGGTGCGCCTGCCTGGGTGGTCGGGCTGCCGGCGGGCGGGCTGCCGGCGGGCGGGCTGCCGGGCGTGCAGCCGCCCGAGCCGGGAGCGCACAGCCGCCACGGCCCGGCCAGCCGCTGGCGCAGCTCCCCGCGCACGAGCACCTGGAAACGCTGGCGGGGACGCACCGGGCGCTGGCCTTCGGCCAGGTCGGTGCCGGCAACGCGCACGACCGTGGTGCCGTCGTCGCTCGTGTCGGTCCAGGCCCCCACGCCGCCGGCCTCGCCAACCACGCTCACCTCCGGCCCGCCGGTGAGCACGCTCGGCCGGCCCGGGGCGGCCGGGGCGAGCACGAGCACGACCTGCCCGTCCCGGTAGGCGACCCCGGCCACCCGGATGGTCCGGCACGAGCTGCAGGTGACCGTGACGGCACAGCCGGCGCAGGTGGCGGGCCGCCGGTCCGGCCGGGTCAGGAAGGGGTCGGTGAGCTGCCCGGCCAGCGCTTCCCCGGCCGGCCGGTGCACCTGCACGCCGTCGACCTCGACGCCCCGGATCGCCCCCGGGTCGAGCGGCTGGGGCACGGCGACCTCCAGGTCGTGGTCGCCCGTGGTCTGCCGG
>JBIOYL010000464.1:0-17690 GCA_044870185.1 Actinomycetes bacterium
GCCACTGCGCGTGACGTCATGCCCGGCGCAGCGCCCGGACGGGGACGATGTCCCGCCCGAAGGTGAAGTTGGTCACCCCGGCGAAGGAGGCGTACCACGCCGCCACGGCGGTCAGGAGGCCAACCCAGCCGCCCAGCTTGGTGATGCCGCTGGTGCCCGAGGCGTTCCCGATGCCGAGCAGGAAGAACGTGATGGTCAGCAGCAGGAACACGATGTTGACGGCCGCCGTGGTGCGGAACGAGGCGATCCACATGTAGGCCGTGAAGATGCCCCAGCCGATCAGGTACAGGCCGACCGCCTTGCCTGCGTAGTCGGCCGGGACCTTGCTCGCGTAGAACGCGACGTAGGCCCAGAACGACAGCCAGAACGCGCCGTAGGACGAGAACGCGGTCGCGCCGAAGGTGTTGCCCTTACGGAACTCCCACATGCCGGCGGCCAGCTGGGCGAGGCCGCCGTAGGCGAGCGCGAGCCCGAGCACGATGGGTTCGCCCTTCCTGTCAAGGATGCCCGCGTTGAACATGCTCAGGACGAAGGTGGTCAGGGCGAAACCGGCAAGACCGAGCGGAGCCGGGTCGGCGATCGACGCGGCGGCCGGGTCGGCCGGCGCGGGCGTCGCGCGGGTGGGGTCCCGCACTGGCTCCGATGAGACGTTGCTGGCCATGAAGCGCCTCCTCGCGCTGAAGACCGGGCGGGCTGGTCCCCGCCGATTGGCGGATCGTGCGCTCCGCGTCGGGCCGGGTCAAGGCTTGGCAGCACCCGTTCCTCCTTCGCGGAGCGCCGGGTCGGCGTGCATCTGCACTTCGGCTCTGCTACGTACCCCGGTTCAGGCGCCTCTACTCCGGGACTCCGGCACTCCCGCTGCGGCGCTCCCGCTGCGACGCGCGAGCGCATCCAGCTTCCCCGGCAGCGGCTGACGAGACATACCCGGGTCGGGCTCGGCTGGCTGATCGCACGCCTCCCCGGCCTCGCCGGCCCGCTGCTGTGGCACAACGGCGGGACCAGCGGCTTTCGCAGCTTCGTCGGCGCCGTCAAGGAGGCCGGCACCGCCGTCGTCGTGCTCAGCAACACCGCCCGGTCGGTCGACCGGCTCGGCCTGCGGCTCCTCAAGGCGTTGTCCGGCGCCGCATGAGCGGCACCGGCTCGTCACCATGGAAAGCGGGTCTCGTCCGCGTCGGGGCCTGGCTCCGCGTACCGCTCCCTCCGGACATACACGTAGACGCCCAGGACGACTCCAATTGCCAGCCCGATCAACCAGTGGGTGTAGCGGGCCCCCCAGAGGAAGGGGCTGAGCAGCAAGAGGGTGAACAGCACCGTGGAGCCCACGGCTGCTCCAAGGGCCGCCCAGTCGATGCGCCTGGCGTCTGCGGTCATCGCCCTGGTTCTCCTCGCCATGCGTCCCGCATGGCATGGTAGGCCGTGCAGGCGCCCGGCTTCGAGATCCTGGGGTCTGCCGCTGCCACCTTCCTGCGCAGCGAGCTCGGGGCACGCGCAAGGAGCACCGCATGACGACCAGCCTGACCGGCCGCACCGCCCTGGTCACCGGGGCCTCGAGCGGCCTCGGCGCCGACTTCGCCCGCACGCTCGCCGCCCGGGGCGCCGGCCTCGTCCTCGTCGCCCGGCGCGAGCAGCTCCTGCACGCCCTGGCCGACGAGCTCCGCGACCGCTACCGGGCTCGCATCGAGGTCATCGCCTTGGACCTCATCGCCCCGGACGCGACCGAGACCCTCCACGAGCGCACCGAAGGTGCCGGCCGGCCCGTCGACGTGCTGGTCAACAACGCCGGCTTCGGCCTGTTCGGCGAGTTCCTGCAGATCCCATGGGAGCGGGAGCGCCGCATGCTGAAGCTCGACGTGGTCGTGCCCGTGCACCTGACCAAGATGTTCCTGCCCGCCATGGTGGCACGGGACTTCGGCCACGTGCTGAACATCGCCTCCATCGGCGCCTACCAGCCGTCGCCGCTGTACGCCAGCTACTCGGCCGCCAAGAGCTTCATTCTCAACTTCACCGAGGCGATCGGCTACGAGCTGCGCGACACCAAGGTGCGCTGCACCGTGCTCGCGCCCGGTGTCACCGCGACCGAGTTCCTGGCCGTGGCCGGGCAGGAGCCGACCCGCTACCAGCGGCTGGCGATGATGCGCAGCGCCGACGTGGCCCGCATCGGCGTCGACGCCATGCTGAAGGGCCGGGCGAGCGTCGTGCCCGGCCGGCTGAACGCGATCACCGCCTGGTCCACCCGGCTCCTGCCCCGCCGGGCCTCGACCGCGATCGCCCGACGGCTCATGACCTGAGCGGCGGCCGGTGGTGGCCCGCCGGGCGGTCGGGCCGATGGTGGTCCGCCTGGCCGCCGGGCCGCGCGGCCCGCCGGGCGGCCCGGCGGCCAGTGGTCCTCACGGGGCGAGCACCGCCCGCAGCAGCGCGTCGGTGTCGACCAGGTCGGCCAGGACCGCGTCGGCGCCGGCCGCGCGCAGCTCGGCCACGGTCGAGCGGCCGGAGGCGACCGCGACCACCCGGGCGCCACCTTCCCGGCCGGCCAGCACGTCCAGCGGCGTGTCGCCGATCAGCACGGTGCTGGCCGGGCCGAAGGCGATGCCGTACTTGGCGGCCGCCTTGCGGCGGGCCACCTCGACCAGGTTGGGGCGGTGGCCGTCGTCGGAGCCGTAGGCGCCCACGTCGAAGTCGACGCCGCGGCCCAGGCCGAAGGCGGCCAGCTTGAGCCGGGCGTTCGGCTCAATGTTGCCGGTGAGCAGCGACTGGACGACCCCCGGGGAAGCGGCGAGCGCCCACAGGGCGGCCGCCGCCCCGGGCAGGGCGCGGCCCCGCTGCCGGATCAGCTCGACCCGGGCGGCGAGCGCGGCGGCCAGCGCCTCGGCGTAGGCGCCCAGGTGGCGCTCGCCGTCCGCCACCCCGTGGAGCGCCAGCACCTCGAGCGCGATCTCGGTGTCGGTGCGCCCGGCCGTGGCCACCATCCCCGCCTCGAGCGCCGCCGCGGGCCGGCCCGTCACCGCCCGGAAGGCGTCGGCGAACACCTCCCGCGCCAGCGTGCCCGCCTCGACCAGCGTCCCGTCGACGTCCCACAGCACCAGGGTCGGCACCCGCCGCCTCCTTCCCGCCGTCGCCGGCCGGCCGATTCCCCTGCCGCCCGACCGCGGCCGCCCCCTCGGCGCGTCATGATGGTCAGCACAGTTGTACCCGGCAGGTCGACGGGGAACTACGGCGAGGCCGGCGGGAGCGGCCCTGCGGCGGGCGGACCTGAGGCGGGCGCGGGTCCCTGCGGCCGGCGCGGAACGCGGCTGGGAGGCGGGCGTGGGCGAAGGCGACATCCTGGCGCTGGACCTCGGCACCTCGTCGGTGCGCGCGCTCGTCTTCGACGGCCGCGGCGAGGCGGTCGAGGGGCCGATGGCGCGCCGGGCGACCAGGCTCGAGGTCGACGACGCGGGCAAGGCCGAGCTGGACCCGGAGGCAATCGTCGCCGCCGTCGGCCAGTGCCTCGACGAGCTCGCCACCGCCGGGCACCTCGACCGGGTCGGCGACGTCGCCATCTCCAGCGCGTGGCACTCCATCCTGGCCGCCGACGCCGACGGCCGGCCGCTCACCGGGCTGCTCACCTGGGCCGACACGCGCGCGGCCGGGCTCGTCGGCGCACTGCGGGAACGCACCGACGCCACCCGGCTCCACCAGCGCACCGGCGCGCTGCCCCACACCACCTACTGGACGGTCAAGATCCCCTGGCTGGCCCGGCACGTCCCCGCCGTCCGCTACCTCGGGCTGGCCGAGTACGTGACCGGGCGGCTGCTCGGCGACACCCGCACGTCGATCTCGATGGCCTCGGGGACCGGCCTGCTCGATCAGGCCACCATGCGCTGGGACCCCGAGGCGCTCGAGCTGGCCGGCGTCGGCGAGGACGCGCTGCCGGAGCTGGCCGGACCGGACTGGTCCGGCCGGCTGACCGGCGAGGGCGCCAGGCGATGGCCGGCGCTGGCCGAGGCGAGCTGGCATCCGGCCGCCGGGGACGGGGCCGCCTCCAACGTGGGCGCCGGCTGCACCTCCCCCGACCGGGTGGCGATCAACATCGGCACCTCGGCGGCCGTGCGCGCCGTGCACACCGATCCGAACGCCAAGCTGCCGCTGGAGCTGTGGCGCTACCGGGTCGACGGCGCGCGGCTGGTCACCGGCGCGGCGTTCTCGGGCGGCGGCAACCTGTACGCCTGGGCCCGCCAGGTGCTCGCCCTGCCCGACGAGGAGGCGGTCGGCGCGGCGCTCGCCTCCGTCCCGCCGGGGGCGGGCGGGGTCACCGTCCTGCCCTACCATGCGGGGTCGCGGGCGCCGCTGGACCTGCCCGCCGGCTCGGGGGCGATCTGCGGCCTGTCGCTGGCCACGAGCGCGGTCGGGATCGTGGCGGCCACCCTGGAGGCTGTCTGCTTCCGGCTGGCCGCCGGCCTGGAGGCGCTCGAGGCCACCCTGCCCGCCCCGCCGGAGGTGGTCGCCTCCGGCGGCGCCGTGCTCGCCTCCCGCTGGTGGCAGCAGACGCTCGCCAACGTCCTGGCCCGCCCGGTGCGGATCGTGGACGAGCCGGAGGCGTCGGCCCGCGGCGCCGCCCTGATCGCCTGCCAGTTGACCGCCGAGCCCCACACCGTCCATGTTGTCGAGCCGCAGCCGGACGCGGTGGCGGCCGAGCACGCCGCGCGCCGGCGCCACGAGGACGTCGCGAGCCGGCTCGGCTACACCTGACCTGGACCGAGCGCCCCTTGGACCGAACGCCACCTTGGACCGAACGTCCGGCCCGAACACGAGCCCATCCCGTCCGAACCCGGACCCTTCGCCGATCGGGGGTCCAGTCCAGCCAAGGAGTGACCCGACATGAGCGACGACGCCGCCCACCTGGACGACGAGCTGGACCCGCCGGCTGGCACCGACCTGCCCCCCGGCGCCGCCCTGCCGGCTGGCGCCGAGCCGCCCGCCGACCCGCACGAGATGGCCGACAGCATCGAGGACGAGGTCATCGCCGAGGAGGGCATGGACATGGGCCTGGACCCCGACCTGGCCGTGTTCACCGCCCGGGACGAGCTCGATGAGGAGGGCGAGGAGGAACCCTGAGCCGGCCGTCCCGCCACGGCAGGGGGGCGTTGGTAGGCTGGCGTCACGATGCAACGAGTCTTCATCACCGGTATCGGGACCGTGAACCCGCTCGCGCTCGACGCCCCGTCGACCTGGGAGGCCATGCTCGCCGGATGCAGCGGCATCGACACCATCGCCGCCTTCGACCCGGCGCCGTTCCCCGTGCGCATCGCCGGCGAGGTGCGCGGCTTCGACCCCGAGCAGGTCGCCTCCCGCAAGGACGCCCGGCGCATGGACCGGGGCGTGCTGTTCGCGGTCGCCGCCGCCGACGAGGCGGTGGCCGACGCCGGCCTGGAGGTGGAGGTCGACCGGCCCGAGCGCACCGGTGTGATCGTCGGCTCGGCGATCGGCGGCGTCGCCCTGATCGAGCAGCAGCAGCAGGTCCTGGCGTCCAAGGGCCCCGGCCGGGTGTCCCCCACCTGGCTGCCGAACGCCCTGGTGGACACGGCCACCAGCTACATCGCGACCAGGCTCGGCGCCATCGGCCCCAACTTCGCGGTCGTGTCGGCCTGCGCCACCGGGTCGCACGCCATCGGCGAGGGCGCCGACCTCATCCGGGCCGGCAAGGCCGACGTCATCGTGGCCGGGGGCACCGAGGCGTGCATCACCCCGCTGGTGCTGGCCGGCTTCTGCCAGATGCAGGCGCTGTCGGCCCGCAACGACGAGCCGGCGGCCGCCTCCCGCCCCTACGACCGGGCACGGGACGGCTTCGTCATCGCCGAGGGCGCCGCGATCGTCGTGCTGGAGGCCGAGGAGCACGCCCGCGCGCGCGGCGCCAAGCTGTATGCCGAGGTGCTCGGCTACGGCGCCTCCAACGACGCCTACCACGTCGCCACCCCGCATCCCGACAGCCGTGGTGTCATCCGCATGTTCGCCGACGCCCTGGCCAGCGCGCGCGTGCGGCCCGAGGAGGTCGGCTACATCAACACCCATGGCACGGGCACGCCGCTTGGCGACCCGGCCGAGACGCAGGCGATCAAGGCGGCCTTCGGCGCGCACGCCCACCGGCTGGCGGCCTCCTCGACCAAGTCCATGACCGGCCACCTGTTCGGGGCGGCCGGGGCGCTGGAGGCGATCGTCGCCGCGCTCGCCCTGCGCGACCAGGTGCTGCCGCCCACCATCAACCTCGACGACCCCGACCCCGCCTGTGACCTGGACTGGGTGCCCGGCAAGGCCCGGGAGGCCAGCTTCGAGGTGGCCGTGTCCAACTCGATGGGGCTCGGCGGGCACAACGGCGCCGTGGTGCTCCGGCGCGTCCCGGCAGGCGGACCGGAGCGGCGGTGACGGTGCGCCCCGGCCGGCGGCCGGCGCGGCGGTGACGGTCGGCTACTCGATGTACTGGCGGAGGACGGTCAGCGGTGCGCCACCGACGGACCCGGCGAAGTACGAGCCGGACCACAACTTGTTGGCCCGGTAGTAGTGCCGCACGAGGTCGGGGAACTCCTGCCGCATCCGGCGGCTGGACACGCCCTTGAGGCTGTTGACGAGCTTGGCGATGGCGACCTTGGGCAGGAAGTTCACGAGCAGGTGGATGTGGTTATTCTCGCCGTTGAACTCGACCAGCTCGCACTCGAAGTCGGCGCACACCGCCCGCATGATCTGCTCCAGCCGGGTCAGGTGCCGGTCGGTGAACACCTTGTGCCGAAACTTGGTCACGAAAACCAAGTGAGCGTGCAGGACGAACACACAGTGTCTACCAGTGCGGACGTTCGCAAGGTCTGTCATAAACCAATGGTACGCTGTGGCTGTGCAACTCCGGTACAACTACCGGCTCTACCCGGACACCGCCCAGCGCGAGGCGCTGGCCAGGGCGTTCGGGTACGCGCGGGTGGTGTTCAACGACGGGCTGCGCGCACGGCAGGAAGCCCGCGCTGCGGGCCTGCCGTATTTGTCGGACGCGGAGTTGTCGAAGCGGGTCACCGCGGCGAAGCTCACCCCGGAGCGGGCGTGGCTGGGCGAGGTGTCCTCGGTCGTCCTCCAGCAGGCCCTCGCGGACCTGAACGTGGCGTACCGCAACTTCTTCGCCTCGATCACCGGCAATCGGAAGGGGCGGAAGGTGGCCCCGCCGCGGTTCCGGTCCCGCAAGGACAACCGGCAGGCCATCCGGTTCACCGCCAACGCCCGGTTCAAGGTGCTGGACAACGACCGACTGCGGCTGCCGAAGATCGGCGATGTCGAGGTGCGCTGGTCACGGACGCTGCCATCCGCCCCGTCCAGCGTGACGGTGATCAAGGATGCGGCGGGCCGGTACTTCGCCTCGTTCGTCGTGCAGACCACAGACGAGCCGCTGCCGCCGGTCGAGTCGGAGGTCGGCATCGACCTGGGCCTGACCCACTTCGCGGTGCTGTCGGACGGCACGAAGGTGGCCGCGCCGAAGTTCCTGCGCCGCGCGGCCCGCAAGCTGCGCCGGTTGCAGCAAGACCTGTCCCGCAAGCAGCGGGGCAGCCGGAACCGCAGGAAGGCCGTCGTGAAGGTCGCCAGGGCGCACGCCCGGGTGGCCGACACCCGGCGGGACTGGCAGCACAAGCTGTCCACGGCAATCATCCGCGACAACCAAGCGGTGTACGTCGAGGACCTGTGCGTGACCGGTCTCGGCCGGACCCGGCTGGCGAAGTCGGTACACGACGCGGGCTGGGCATCCTTCGTCGGGATGTTGGAGTACAAGGCCGCCCGGTACGGGCGGACCTTCGGAAAGATCGACCGGTTCGCGCCCACGTCGCAGACGTGCTCGGCGTGCGGCCGGCTCGACGGACCCAAGCCGCTGTCCGTCCGGTCGTGGACCTGCCCATGCGGCATCGTCCACGACCGGGACATCAACGCGGCGAGCAACGTGTTGGCCCAGGGGCGCTGGGACAACGCAAACGCCTGTGGAGCGCAGGTAAGACCGGCACTCGTGTCGGCACCGCGCGAGGAAGCAGGAATCCACCCGGGCGCCGCGCGTTCCGCGCGCAGCGCGGAGGGAATCCCCGTCCTTTAGGGCGGGGAGAACGTCAAGCCTGCATCCACCACTCGGTGAACTCGGTGCAGCGGCCCTGCGGGTCCAGGCGGACGAGCCACAGGTTGGCGTACTCGCGCGGCGGCGGGTCGAAGTACTTCGTCCAGCCGCGGACCACGCCGAGGAGGCCATCGGTGGCGGGCTCGCCGGTCGTGGCGGGCTCGCCGGTCGCGGCGAGCACCTGATAGCGGAACTCGGTCTGGCCGGGCTGGTCGGCGTTGTCGAGCCAGCCGGCGAGGATGGCCTCGCGGCCCCGCCAGGGCTCCTTGCTCGGGTGGTAGTAGTAGGCCGCGTCCTCGCTGAACAGGGCGCGGATCCCGTCCGGGTCGTTGGAGTTCCAGGCTCGCACGTACCCCGACACCCAGGTCTCGACCGCCTTGGCGTCCATCGCGTCCCCCTTGGTCCTCTGCTGGTCGTGCCCGCTCGTGGTTGGTTGTCCCGTCACCGGATGCCGGCATCGGCCGCCGTCACCGGATGCCGTCGCGCGTGCGCGTCGTGCAGTCGGGCACGTCGGCCCGCCGGCCGTGGCGGGCGCGGCGCGCACGCCGTACGGTCTCGGCGTGCTCGCGCAGCTCGCCGATCCTGCCCTCCGCCAGCAGCTCGCTGAGCAGTGGGGTCATGTCGCCTCCCTCCGTTCGTCACCAGCGATCATCGTTCACTCGGTAGGCAACCAGTAAAGCACATTCGGCGGTGATTCTCAAGCGGAATCCCCCGAAGCCGATGACCGTTGTACGATCAACAGTGGTGACTGGAGAAGGTGGACGAGATGGCAGGGACGAGCGGCGACGGCGGCGGCAGGGCGCCAGCGCCGGGCGAGCTGGGGCTGGTGCAGCAGTTCGTGAACACGGTCGACATCGAGTCGGGGCAGGACGAGGTCGACGACCCGGAGCGGCTGGCCGCCTGGCTGGCCGGGCACGGCCTGCTCGACGCCGGCGAGCGGCTCGGACCGGCCGACCTGGAGCGCGCCATCGAGGTGCGGGAGGCGCTGCGGGCGCTCCTGCTCGCCAACGGTGGCCACGAGGCCGATCCGCGGGCGGTCGACGTCCTGAACCGCGCGTCGCGCACGGCCCGCCTGGTGGTGCGCTTCGACGCCGGCGGGCGGGCGCGCCTGGAACCCGACCCGGTAGGCGTCGAGCGCGCCCTTGGCCGGCTGCTCGCCGCCGTCCACGACGCCACCGTCGACGGCACCTGGCCCCGGCTCAAGGCCTGCAGCAACCAGGCCTGCCAATGGGCCTACTACGACCACTCCAAGAACCGCTCGGGCCGCTGGTGCACGATGCAGGCCTGCGGCAACGCGGCCAAGGCACGCGCCTACCGCCGCCGCCACGCCACCCGCTGACACCGCCGCCACCCGCCCGACACGCCGGCCACCCACCCGACACGCCAACCGCCCGACACCGCCCGCCGCACCGCGACCGTCGCCTACCGCGCCCTGGCGACCGCCACCACCGGGCGCCGACATCGGCACGCCCCGCACCGCGACCGCACGCCCGCACCGCGACCGCACGCCCCGCCTCGGTCGATGGCCTATGGCTGCCGCCGGGCGCCGCTGCGGCGCAGGACCTGCAGGCTGCCGTCGGCCCTGCCGAGCAGGACCTCGTCGGCGACGCCGAGGAACAGGCCGTGCTCCACCACTCCCAGGGTCGCCTTGACGGCCGCGGCCAGCGCGGCCAGATCGGTGTCGGGCAGGCGGCAGTCGAGCAGGTAGTGGCCTTCGTCGGTGACGAACGGCGCGCCGGTGGCGTCGGTGCGCCGGGTCGCTTCGCCGACGAGGTCGAGCAGCCGGCGGCGGGTGGTCGTCCAGCCGAACCGGACCACCTCCACGGGCAGCGGGTGCTGCTGGCCAAGCCGCGGCACGAGCTTGGGCTCCTCGGCGACGATCAGGACGTAGCTGGCCGCGGCGAACACGAGCTTCTCCCGCAGCAGCGCGGCGCCGCCGCCCTTGATCAGGCCGAGCGTCGGATCGACCTCGTCGGCGCCGTCGATGGCGAGGTCGAGCCGCCCGTCGCCGCCGAGCTCGTCCAGCCCGACCAGCTCGATGCCGACCGAGCTGGCCAGCGCCTGGGTGCCCGACGAGGCGACCACGGCCCGCAGCGGCGGCCCGGCCGGCCAGCGTGCCGCCCACCGGTCGGCGGCCGCCTGCACCACCGCGAACACCGCCCGGCCCGACCCGAGCCCGACCGTCATCCCCGGGGCCAGCCGGTCGACCGCGGCCGCCGCCGCGGCCGCCCGGGCCGGATCGTCCAGGACGCCGGGCATCTACAGGGCCTCTCCCTGCTGGTTCCAGTGCTCGATGGCCCGCCAGTCGTGCTCCGTCCCGAGCACTGACAGGCTCCCGGTGGCCAGCACGAAGTGGCGGGCGGCCTCCAGCGGCAGGCCGAGGTAGGCGGCGGTGAGGATGCGGAGCTGGTGGCCGTGGCCGAACAGCAGCACGTCCAGGTCGGCGCCGGTGATCGCGTCGAGCAGCGGGAGGCTCCGGGTGGCGACGTCGGTGACCGTCTCGCCGTTCGGGCAGCCGTCGCGGAACAGGTCCCAGTCCGGGCGCATGGCCCGGATCTGCGGCGTGGTCAGCCCCTCGTAGTCGCCGTAGTCGAACTCGCGCAGGGCGTCGCAGACCTCGACCCGCCCGCCGAACCCGGCCAGGCGTGCGGTGGCGAGCGCCCGGCCGAGCGGGCTCGCCACCACCCGGTCGAACCGGTGGCCGGCGAGCAGGACGCCGATCGCCCGGGCTTGCTCCTGGCCCGCCGGGGTGAGCGGGACGTCGGTCCGGCCGGTGTGCCGCCGTGCCAGCGACCACTCCGTCTCGCCGTGCCGAACCAGGAACAGCCGCATCCCACGCTCCTTTCACCGACGCCCGAACGCTACCGCACCCGGGCGGCCGCCGGGCCCACGGGCGGCCACGGGACGGGCCAGGGGGACACGCGCGCGACTTGCCCGTAGCATCGGGCCAGTCGGCGACGGGGCCGGCGGCGCACGAGGACTCCCCCCCACCACCCGGATCGGCGCCGGTGGCGGGGCCGAGCCTCCGGTCGTACAGGGAGGTCTGCGCGATGATGGACTACCCGCTCACCATCCGGAGCATCTACGAGCACGCACGCACGCTGCACCCGGACAAGCAGCTCGTGACCCGGCGGGCGGACGGCGGCGCCGACCGGACCACCTACGGGGAGTGGGCCGAGCGGGTCGCCCGGCTGGGCGGCGCCCTGCGCGGCCTCGGGGTCGGCGAGGGCGACCGGGTGGCCACCTTCTGCTGGAACCACGAGCGCCACCTCGAGGTGTACTTCGCCGCCGCGCTGGCCGGCGCGAGCTACCACACCCTGAACATCCGGCTCGGCCCCGACCAGCTTGCCTACATCATCGGCCACGCGCGCGACAAGGTGCTGGTAGTCGACGCCGAGCTGGCCAAGCTGCTCGCACCCGTGCTGCCCCGCGCCACCACCGTCGAGCACGTCGTGGTGATCACCGACGGCGACCTTCCCGACCTCGGCTTCGGCTCCATCCACGGCTACGAGCGGCTGCTGGAGGCGGCCGCGCCGCTCGCCTCCTGGCCCCACCTGGACGAGGAGCAGACGGCCGGCATCTGCTACACCTCGGCCACCACCGGCCACCCCAAGGGCGTGGCCTACTCCCATCGGGCCATCTTCCTGCACTCCCTGATGATCGGCCTGGCCGACACGGCCGCGATCAGCGAGCGCGACGTCGTCCTGCCGATCGTGCCGATGTTCCACGTCAACGCCTGGGGGCTCCCGTTCGCGGCGACCTGGTTCGGCTCCGACCAGGTGTTCGGCGGGCCGGCGCCGACCCCGGCCGACTACCTCCGGCTGATCCGCGACGAGGAGGTCACCGTCGCGGCCGGGGTGCCGACGGTGTGGCTCGGCGTCCTGCAGGTGCTGGAGGCCGACGGCGGGGACCTCGGCAACCTGGAGCGCATCATGTGCGGCGGCTCGGCCGCACCGGTGTCCATGATCCGCACCTACGAGGAGCGCTACGGCGTGGAGTTCATCCACGCCTACGGCATGACCGAGGCCACGCCGGTCACCCACGTCTCACGGCTCAAGCATGCCCTGACCGCGCTGCCCGCCGACGCCCGCTACTCCTACAAGGCCAAGCAGGGCCTGCTCGTCCCCGGCCTCGAGCAGCGCCTGGTGGACGAGCAGGGCGCACCGGTGCCGCACGACGGCAAGGCCATGGGCGAGCTGCACCTGCGCGGCCCGTGGGTGGCCGACGAGTACCTGGACGACGAGCGCTCGGCGGCCACGTTCGTCGACGGCTGGTACCACACCGGCGACGTCGCCACCCTCGACGGCGAGGGCTACCTGCATCTCGTGGACCGGACCAAGGACCTGGTGAAGTCCGGCGGCGAGTGGATCTCGTCGGTCGAGGTCGAAAACGCCCTCATGGGGCATCCGGCCGTGGCCGAGGCGGCGGTCATCGCCGTCCCGGACGAGCGCTGGACCGAGCGCCCCCTGGCGGTCGTGGTCACCAAGCCGGGCGCGGCGGTGAGCCAGGCCGAGCTGCTGGAGTCCATCGCGGGCCAGTTCCCCAAGTGGTGGCTGCCCGACCGGGTCGAGTTCGTCGACGAGATTCCCAAGACGGCGACCGGCAAGTTCTCCAAGCGCACGCTGCGCCAGCGCATCGTCGGGCCGGCGGCCGCCGGTGACGCGGACGAGCGCTGATGGCAGCTCATCTGGCATACTCTTCTCATGCGAACGACGCTCGACCTCGACGACGACCTGCTGAGCGCGCTGCTCGCCCGCTACCCTGGCCGCTCCAAGACCGAGGCGATCGAGGCGGCCCTGCGCGCCCACCTCGCCGACGACGCGGTCTCCCGCCTGCGGAGCCTGGCCGGCACCCTTGACGTCGACGACGTGTCAGCCAGCACCCGAGCACACGACCGCCACCTGTGACGGTGGCGGTCCTTGCCGACACCTCGGTCTGGGTCGAGTTCCTCCGCCACGGCCGGGCAGGCAGGTCGGCACGGCTCGACGACCTGCTGATCCGCGGCGAGGTGGTGGTCTGCGGTCCGGTCGTCGCGGAGCTTGTCGCCGGCACGCCGGCCTCCCACCGGGCCGAGCTGGTCGCGTTGCTCAACGCGCTGCCATGGGCGGACCTGCGGCGTCGGCAGTGGGCGCAGGTCGGGGAGCTCGCGGCACGGCTGCGTGACCACGGCATCACCACGGCGCTGACCGACATCGAGATCGCGGTCGCCGCCGTCGCGGCCGACGCGGAGCTGTGGACCTGGGATGGTGATTTCACCCGCATCGCCGAGGTGCTCCACGCCCTCTCCCTGTTCCAGCCATGAGCGCCTCGACGGCGGTCAGTACAGGAACATCGGCTTGCCGGCGACCTGGCGGACGAGCGGGCGGTAGCGCTGCTCGTCGTACAGGGCGTCGACGTCGACCCGCTTGACCCCGCTCATCATGGTCGCGATCGGCACCGCCGTGTAGGCGCCGCGCCGCAGCGCCATCATGCTGCCGGCCTCGTCCTGGTCGATCAGGCCGAGCGCCATGTTGGCGAAGTTGACCGCCACCATGAGGTCGAGCGCGTCCGGCGCGCCCGAGCGCATCAGGTAGCCGATCCGCTGGTAGATGATGTCCTGGCCGGTCAGCCGCTTGAGCAGGTCGCCGGTGGCCAGGCCGATGCCGCCGAGCTTGCGGTGCCCGTAGGCGTCGGCCTCGCCCCACTCCTCCACCTCGCCCTCGATCATCCTGGCGCCCTCACTCACCGTCACCATGGCGTAGTTGGACGGGTTGGCCGCCTTGTCCTCCAGCAGGTAGTCGGCGAGCAGCTTGGGGTCGAAGGGCACCTCGGAGATGATCGCCCGGTCCACCCCGGCCAGGTAGGCCGACAGCAGCGAGGTCTCGCCGCAGTTACGACCGAACAGCTCGATCACGGCGATGCGCTCGTGCGAGCCGGTCGAGGTGCGGAGCTGGTGGATGAAGTTGACGCTGCGGGTCACCGCGGTCGAGAAGCCGATGCAGTAGTCGGTGCCGAAGACGTCGTTGTCCATCGTCTTCGGGATGGCGAGGATGCGCACCCCCTCGCGGGAGAGCCGCTCGGCATAGGACAGGGTGTCGTCGCCGCCGATGGCGACGAGCCAGTCGATCCCGAGCCGGTCGATCACCTCCAGGACGTGGTCGGTGAAGTCGAACGGGCCGTCCGAGTGCTCCTGGCCCGTCTCCTTCAGGAACTCCGGCACGTCCTTCGGCTTCACCCGACCCGGGTTGGTGCGGCTGGTGTGCAGGAAGGTGCCGCCGGTCCGGTCGATCGTGCGGACGTCGGTCTTGGTCAGCGGCTGCACGCAGCGGGGCTGCGCCTCGCCGAGCTCCAGGTTGTAGTCGAGCAGGCCGGACCAGCCGCGGCGCACGCCGATGACGTCGTAGCCGCGGTCGACCGCGCCGTACACGAGGGTCTTGATGCAGGGGTTGAGTCCGGGGACGTCGCCCCCGCCGGTGAGAACGCCGATCCGTGTCATGTCTGGCTCTGCCTCCCCGGAAAGATGAGGATCATCTGGCGCAGCCTACACGCACGCGCTGGTCATGGTGTATGGGCAGCGTGCCAGGCGTCCCAGACGTCCGGGGGGAGCCTGCCCCGGTCACCGACCGGGATGCCGTTGGCACGGGCCCAGGCGCGTACCTCCCGGGTGGACGGTGTGGGCGCGGCCGGGGCCGTGGCGAGCTCGGGCTCCTCGGCGCCGATGCGGTCGGCCACGGCGGTCTCGCCGGCGGCCCACGTGCGCGCGGCGGCGAGATAGCGGTAGGTCCACTCCTCGGCCAGGGAGCGGGTCTCGCAGAACACGATCGTGACGCTTGGCCAGCGCACCTGCAGCTCAGCGAGACCGTCGGCGATGCGGGCGGGGCGGACCCGGTCGGACTTGAACACGGCCGAGTAGCGATCCTCGACGACCACGGCGGCCCGCGGCAGCGCGGCCAGCTCGCCGAGCGCGTAACGCAAGGTGCCGCCGATGAGGCTGGAGACCGGTCGGGCAGGGACTTGCGTTCCACGACCGCGGCCAGCCGCCCGTCGACGGTCACGCCGTAGTCGCCGACGGGCAGCGCCCGCTTGACGGTACGGACCTGCCGGTTGATGAACCGGTAGGGATACTGCTCGTGGGAGTCGACCACGATCTCCAGCTCGGCGAGACCGGCGGCGCGGGCGGTGGGGGTGCGCACGTTCGGCCGGGCCTGCTTGCGGGTGCGCGGCGACTGCCAGAACACCGCGTCGCGGCCGCGGGCGACGGTGAACACCAGCTGGGAACGGTTCTCCCTGGCACGGTCGAGGACCAGGTCGATGGCCGCGCCCCGCCGGGTGCAGGAACGCAGGGCGACACGCTCGACGATCTCGGGCGCCTCGGGCCACTCGCCGGCTGGGACCGGGTAGCAGTACAACGCCTTGGTGCGCGGCCACGTGCCGGAGGTGCGGAACACCATCCCGCCGCCCAGGGGCAGGTGCAGCAGGTAGGGCAGCCGGGAGTCCGCGTCGGGGTTGTGGGCGATCACCAGCTCCGCACGGCCCATCCCTCACCACCACCCGTCCTCGTTCCGACCTGCTAGTCCAGATCGGTGCAGGCGAGGAGGCGGTCGAGCACGGCCACGTCGCCATGCACTTCGACGTCGCCACGGCCCGCCGCCGTCACAGTAGCAGGAGCAGGTCGGAGGCAGGACCACGCTCGGCGGCGTCAGCCTTGGCATGGCCGCGGGTGGCCCCGTGCAGGTGGGTTCCTGGCAGTGAGGCTGCGGCGGTCAGGGCGGCAGCAGGGATTCCTGCAGGGTGCGGGCGAGCCAGGTCTGGTAGCGGTCAGGTGGCCAGCCGCGGTCGGTGACCAGGGCGGTCCACAGGGCTGGGTCGTTGAAGGTCCAGATGAGGTCGGTGGCGGTGTCGAGGTTCATGTTGTCGCGGAGGGGGCCGAGCGCGGCCAGGGATTCGGCGACGATGCGGGCGCCGGTGAGCCGTTGGTGTTTGAGGGTGGCGTACAGCTCGGCGATCTGGTCGTCGGCTGCGGCGGCATTGCGGAGCGCCTCGTACAGCGCGGCGACGCGCTGGGCCATGTGGCGGTTGTTGCGGGCGTGCAGCTCGAGCATGCGGCGCTGGTCGCGTTGCTGCAGGAGCTCTTGGAACCATGGCCGCTCGCGGACGGGGATGGGGGCGTCGTCGCCGGCGAGGTGCAGGTCGATGGCGTGCTTGAGCAGTGCTGGCTTGCCGCTGAAGGCGGCGTACACGGTTGGTCGGGCGACGCCGGCGTGGGTGGCGATCTGGTCGATGGAGGTGCGGGCGTAGCCGTGGGTGGCGAACAGCTCGGCGGCGGCGATGGCGATGCGGGTGCGGGTGGCGGTGGCTTGTTGCTGGCGCAGGGGTGAGTGGTAGGGGCGTGGTGTGCCCTTGACAGCCTCACTCATTCTGCCATACTCCATGTGCATCCGGTATCGTTATAGTATAGTCATTGGAGGCGGAGGATGAGTAACGGCAGTCCAGCCTACGCGCTCGGCCCCGACCAGGACGAGGCGCTGTGGTTCTTCGGCAACCTCGTCACGGTCAAGGCCGGCACCGACGACACCCGCGGCAGCTACACCCTGACCGAGTGGCGCAACCCGCCCGGGTTCGCCTCGCCGGTGCACGTCCACCACACCGAGGACGAGGCGATCTACATCCTCGACGGCCGGGCAGAGTTCCACTGCGGCGAGCAGGTCTTCGCGGCCGGCCCGGGGACGTTCGTGCTGCTGCCCAAGGGCGTGCCGCACTGGCTCCAGGTCACCACCGACGCCCCCTGCCGCAGCCTGGTGCTGACGACCCCGGCGCAGTTCGAGCGGTTCGTGGCCGAGGCCGGCGAGCCCGCACCGGCACGCGAACTGCCCCCACCAGGACCGCCAGACATGGCCCGCGCGGCACGAGCCGGTGAGCGCTTTCACATCGACACCCTCGGCCCCCCGCCGACGGCACCCACGCACTGACGCCTGCAGCAAGGGCTGAGCTATTAGCTGCAAGGCCGATCCTGCGCGCGCTGCCGGCACCGGCGTACTGCCGGTATAACAGCGCCAAGCCTACGGCGGGCCGGTGGGGCTGGGCTGGACGGTCCGCTCGAGCTCGTCCAGGATCACCGGGTCGTCGATCGTCGAGGGCACCTCGTAGCGCTGGTGGTCGACGATGCTGCGCATGGTCTTGCGCAGGATCTTGCCCGAGCGGGTCTTGGGCAGCCGGTCCACGATGGCCACATCCTTGAACGAGGCCACCGGCCCGATCTGCTCGCGGACGCTGCGCACCAGCTCGTCGCGCAGCTCGTCGGGCTTGCGCTCCGCCCCGGCCTTGAGGACCACGAAGCCGACCGGCACCTGCCCCTTGAGCTGGTCGGCCGCGCCGATGACCGCGCACTCGGCCACGTCGGGGTGGGTGGCGAGCACCTCCTCCATCGCGCCGGTCGACAGCCGGTGGCCGGCCACGTTGATGACGTCGTCGACCCGGCCCATGACATACAGGTAGCCGTCCTCGTCGAGGTAGCCGCCGTCGCCGGTCAGGTAGTAGCCCGGGTAGCGGGCGAAGTAGGCCTCGACGAAGCGGTCGTCGGCCTGCCACAGGGTCTGCAGGG
>JBIOYL010000465.1:0-18973 GCA_044870185.1 Actinomycetes bacterium
CTGGCAGCACCAGCCGTTGATCTTCCCCAACTACCGAGGCAAGCGCCTGGCGAGCTCTTGAGATCCACACCAGCATGCACGCACAAACGGCCGGCCCTCCAGGGGCCGGCCGTTTCACGTGAACCAGATGGTCTCAGCTCTTGGTCTTCTGGAAGACGCCGTCGATCTCGTCGATCAGCTCCAGGAGCTTCTGCGCATCGGCCGGATCCACCGAGTGCTTGGCCTGGCCGGCCTGCTTGGTCGCCCTCCAGAACAGGTCATGGAGGTTCGGGAACTGCTCGAGGTGCTGCGGCTTGAAGTAGTCCGTCCACAGCACCCACAGGTGATGCTTGACGAGCTCGGCGCGCTCCTCCTTGATGAACAGCGCGCGCGCCCTGAACTCCTCGTCGTCGGAGGCGTGGTACTTCTCGACGATCTTGGCCACCGACTCGGCCTCGATGCGGGCCTGCGCCGGGTCGTACACCCCGCACGGCAGGTCGCAGTGCGCGGCGGCGACCCGGGCGGGGGACAGCCATGCGATGAGTCGCTCGGCGATCATGGGCATCGTCCCTTTCGAATGCGCGGGAGCGGCGGTTCCGACGGTACCATCCTCCTCCCCACGCGGCACGCCGGGTAATCCGGCTGCGACGACCGGATCGGAAAGGAGCGCGTATGCGGCGTCTCGGCCTGCTCGGCGTCGCGTTGCCGGCGGCCGTCCTGGCGGCCGCCCTCGCCGCCGCCGAGGCGGCGCGTCGGGCCCGGCTCGAGCCCGTGCTCGTCCAGGGCGGCAGCATGCGCCCGACCCTGCAGCCGGGCGACCGGATCGCCGTGTCGCCGCTGGACGGCCCGCCCCGCCGGGGTGCGCTGGTCCTGGTCCGGCCCCCGGGCGGGCAGCCGGCCGAGGTCGTCAAGCGCGTCGTCGGGCTGCCCGGTGAGCACGTGCGGATCGCCCGCGGGCGGCTCGAGGTGGACGGGCTGCCGCTGCCCGAGCCCTACCTGCACGGCCGGCCGGCGAGCGCGCACGACCACGAGCTCCGCCTCGGCCCCGGCGAGTACCTGGTGCTCGGCGACCACCGCCTCGCCAGCACCGACGGGCGGTCCTTCGGCCCGGTCCGGGCCGACCAGCTCACCGGCCTGGTCCGCTTCGCCTACTGGCCGCCGCGCCGGCTCGCCCGCTCCTGCCAGCAGGTGCCCGACCGCTAGAAGATGACCGATGGGACCGGCCCGCTCCCGATAGGATTCGCCGCGTCCGGAGCGTCGTGTGTCCCGGCAGGAGGAGGCCGAAGCGTGCTCGTAGTGGTCGCCGGCGGTGCCGGCTTCCTCGGCGCCAACCTGGTCGACCGCCTCCAGGCCGAAGGCGACGAGGTGGTGGTGGTCGACGACCTGTCGTCCGGCCAGCTGGCCAACCTGACCGAGGCCCGCCGCCGGGGCGGGGTGCGCTTCCACCGGATGGACGTGTCGCAGGGGGGCCTTGCGACCCTGGCCGAGCGGGTCCGGGCCGACGCGTGGGTGCACCTGGCCACCGCCACCGACCCGGTCCGGGCCTGGAGCGAGCCGACCGCCCACGCGCGCACCCTGGTCGCCGGGGCGGTCGAGCTCCTGCGGGCCGCCGCCGCCGGCGGGGCCCGGGTGGTGCTCGCCTCCTCGGCCGCCTACCTGTACCCGGGGCGGCACACCGGGCTGAGCTCGGCTGGCGACGAGCCGCGGCCGCTGCATCCCCTCGGCGCCGGCCTGGCCGCGGTCGAGGTGTACGCGGCGGCCTGGGCCGCCCGGGGCCTGGAGCTGACCACCGTGGTGCTCGGCACCGTGTACGGGCCCCGGCAGGACCCGCTCGGGCCGGGTCTGGTCGCCCGGGCCGCCTGGTCGATGCTGCAGGGCCGGGCACCGCTGGTGGAGGGCGACGGCCGCCAGTGCCGCGACTTCCTGTTCGTCGACGACGCCGTGGACGCGCTCGCCCGCGCGGTGCACGCCGGCAAGGCGGGCCGGGTGCTCGCCGGGACGGGCACGGCCACCTCCGTGCTCGACGTGGTCGAGCGGCTGGCCGCCCGGGTCGGCTGGTCGGGGGAGCCGGAGTGGGGGCCGCCGCGTCCGGGCGACCCGCGCCGTTCGGCGCTCGACTCGGCCCTCGCCGGCGAGCTGCTCGGCTGGCGGCCGTGGACGACGCTCGACGAGGGACTGTCGCTCAGCATGGACTGGCTCGCCGCCCGCCTGCCCAGGTCCTCCGCTTCCTGAAGCCGCCGGGCGGTGCCGCCGCGACGGCAGCCGGCCCCCCGGGCAGGCCCGCCGCCGCTACAGGAGCCGGCGGATCACCCGCACCGTCGGCGGCTCGTCCCCGGTGGGCGGCTCGTCGTCTTCGGCCGGGGGCTCGTCGTCCCCGGCGTCTTCGGGCCGTCCCGCCCCGGCCAGGACCAGCCCTTGCAGCAGCAGGAACAGCCCGGCGTAGACCGCGGCGTCACCGACGCTGGCCACCGTCTGCGGCAGCGCGAAGCGGTCGTCGAGCAACCACAGCAGGGTGGCCTTGTTCTCCAGGATGTGGTAGGCGTCCGGGCGCTCCCCCCGGGCGACGGGCGCGCTCAGGTGCGCCCGCTCCAGCGCCGCCCGCGGCGCCGGCATGCCGGCGTTGGCGACGATCACCACCAGGTTGACGAGCAGGCCCAGGGCCAGCAGCGGGACGCCGGGCAGGCGCATGTTGGCCCGGGCCGCCACGAGCAGGGCCAGGATCGCGAGCACGGCGAGGATGGGTCCGAGGACCCGCAGGAACCTGCTGCCGGCCAGCAGCGGCGTGGGCAACAGGACCAGGACGACGAGCCCGGCGGCGGCGGCCGGCAGGAGCCGCACCGGCTCGGCGCGCAGGTTCGCGACCGAGCCACCCCGCAGGATCCCGACGAGCACGCCCGCACCGGCGGCGAGCAGGACGGCGAGGATGTCGCCCAAGGTGGCCTCCCTCGAGACGTGGCCCTTTTGGCCTCAGGCCGGCGTGCTCAGGCGATGCGCACCCTGCGGCGTTGGCCGCGCCGCAGCGCGCGGCGCTCCTCCTCGGACAGGCCGCCCCAGACACCGGCGTCCTGCGCGGTGTCCAGCGCCCACTGCAGACATGCCTGGCGCACCTCGCACAGCGCGCAGATCGCCTTGGCCGCCTGGACCTGCGTCTCAGCCGGACCCGTGGTCCCAACCGGGAAGAACAGCTCGGGGTCGACGTCGCGACAGCGGGCACGATGGCGCCAATCCATGGACATCCTCGCTTTCTTGCGTGCGGGCCCCCGGGGGGAAGGGCCGAGGTCATCGAGAGCCCGTGCGGGTGCGCTCGTACGCCTCGATGCAAAGCGCGGTGAGTCTAAGCCGTCACCACGGTGAAGGGAAGGAATCTGCGGAGGATTACGGAGGCGATTTGCGGCGTCCTGCCCAGGTCGGCTCCGGCTGGTTCCCGGCGCCCCGGAAACCGGAACGCCTAGGATCGCTGCGATGGCATCCCTGGTCCACCGGCCGCCGAGCCCCGACAGCGCGGCCGAGGTGCGCATCCTCGGCCACCGCGGCGCGCGCCTGGCCGCGCCGGAGAACACGATCCCCGCCTTCCGGGCCGCCCTCACCGAGGGCGCGGACGGCGTGGAGCTCGACGTGCGGGCGACCGCCGACGCGGCGCTGGTCTGCCTGCACGACGGCGGGCTCGGACGCACCACGAACGGCAGCGGTCCGGTCCGCGACCAGCGGCTGGCCGTCGTGCGCGGGCTCGACGCCGGCGCCTGCTTCGCCCGCGCCGGCGGCTACCCGTTCCGCGGGCGGGGGGTGCGGGTGCCCACCCTGGTCGAGGCGCTGGACGCGGTGCCGCCCCCGGCGCTGGTCGACATCGAGGTGAAGGTGCGCGGTGAGGGCCCGCAGGGCCCCCAGCAGGTCGCCGAGCGGCTTGCCGCCGTCCTGGACGGCCGCGCCGACCACGACCGCCTGCTGGTCTCCTCGTTCTCGCGCCGGGTCGCCGCCGCCGCCGCGCAGGCCCTGCCCGCGGTACGGGTGGGGCTGGTGAGCTCGGGGCTGGTGCCGCTCGGCCGCGCGCTGCGGGCGGCGCAGGCGGCCGGCTGCTCGGTGCTGGTCGCCCAGGCACCCGCCTACTTCGGCCCCAAGGCGCGGGCGGCCGCCGCGCGGGCGCTGGCCGACGGCGTCGAGCTGGCCGCCTGGACGGTGGATGACCCGGTGACGGTGTGGCGCCTGGCCGAGCTCGGCGTCCACATCGTGGTGAGCGATCAGCCCGGTCGGCTGCGGCGGCTGCTGCGCGGCGGGTAGGCCGGCCGGCGGCCGCCGCCCGGCGCGACCACGGTCAGCACGCCCGGCAGGGACTCCACCAGCACCGAGGTACGGTCGCCGAGGTACTCCCCGTCGAGCTGGAAGGCGAGCGGCACGTCCGCCTGCAGCCGGAAGCGGGTCTCGTCGTGGTGGACGGGCAGCTCGGGATAGCCGGAGCGGGGACGGCTGGACAGCATGCCGGCCACCGCCCGCAGCAGCGGGGCGGTCGCCATGGTCTGCCCGACGAGCAGGTCCAGGCCGCCCTCGAAGGTCGCCTGGGGGGTGGGCCGAAACGGCCGCGGCCCGAGATAGGTGTAGGGGTCGCCGTTGCCGACCAGCGCGAAGAAGCCACCGACGCCGGGCCGGCCGTCGAGGAAGTGGACCGACAGGTGCGGGGTGGCCCGGTCGTAGGCGACGAACAGGGTGCGCAGGCCGGCGGCGACCCAGGCGTGGTCGCCGTAGAGCTGGCGGGCGCGCCGGCGCCGCTCGACCTCACGCACGATGGCCCCGTCCAGCCCGAGGCCGGCGCTGAACGTGAACCGCCGCCCGTCGGCGCGGCCGAGCGAGATGCGCCGCTGCGCCCCGCTGTCCAGCAGCTCGACCACCAGGGCGCCGGACCGTACGGGGTCGTGCGGCATCCCCATGGCCCGGGCGAGCACGTTGGTCTTGCCTCCGGCCAGCAGCGCGATCGGGACGTCGGGTCCGTCCAGCCCGTTCACGACCTCGTTGACGGTCCCGTCGCCGCCCATGACCGCGACCAGCTCGGCGCCGTCGGCCACGGCCCGCCGGGTCAGCCCGGTCGCCTCCCCGGGCTGCGAGGTGGCGACCAGGTCGAGCTTGTGCCGGGCCGACAGGATCGCGGCGACCTGATCGCGTTTGCGGGCGCTGAAGCCGGTCGCCAGCGGGTTGACCACCAGGGCGACGAGCATGGTCAGCCCGCCTCGCCCTCCTGGAGCCCGGCGCGCAGGATCCCGAGCGTGCGGTTGAGCAGGCGGGAGACGTGCATCTGGGAGATGCCCAGGCGCGCCGCGATCTGCGACTGCGTCATCCCGCGGAAGAACCGCAGGTACAGGATGCGGCGCTCGCGCTCGGGCAGCTCGGCGATCAGCGGGCCGAGGGCGGCCCGGTACTCGAGGGCGTCCAGGCTGTCATCCTCGGTGCCGATGTGCTCGCTCACGGCCGGAGCGTCGTCGCCGCCGGCCGGCGCGTCCAGCGAGACGACGGCGTAGGCGTTGGAGGTGTCCAGGCCCTCGAGCACCTCCTCCGCCGACAGGTGCACCGTGGCCGCGATCTCGGCGATGGTGGGGGAGCGCCCGATCTGCTGGGACAGCTCGGCGATCGCCTTGTTGAGCGACAGGTTCAGCTCCTGCAGGCGGCGCGGGACGCGCACGGCCCAGCCCTTGTCGCGGAAGTGCCGCTTGAGCTCGCCCACGATCGTGGGGGTGGCATAGGTCGAGAACTCCACCTCCCGGTCCAGGTCGAAGCGGTCGATGGCCTTCAGCAGGCCGATCGTGCCGACCTGGATGAGGTCCTCGAGCGGCTCCCCACGGTTGCGGAACCGCCGCGCCAGGTACTCGACCAGCGGCAGGTGGATGCCCACGAGCTGCTCGCGCAGCTCGGGCGAGCGGCCCTCGACGAAGCGCTGGAACAGCTCCCTGGCACGGGTCCGGTCCACACCGTGCTCACCCGCGGCCGGCGCGGGCAGGTCCTCGGCGGCCGGCGCGGGCAGGTCCTCTGGGAGCCGCGCCGGCGGCTCGTCGGCGTCGTCCGGCCCGTCACGGGCCCGGGAGGGGCCAGGGCCGGTCACGGCCGCCCGCCCAGCTTGCGGAAGACCAGGTGCAGGCCGTCCGGCCCGGCCCGTTCGCTGATCTCGTCGGTCAAGGCGGTCAGGATCTGCCAGGCGAAGGTGTCGTGGGCGAGCGGCTCGCCGCGGTCGTCGGCCTGGATCCACGCCTCCACCTGCAGGCCCGAGTCCTCCAGCTGGTAGGCGACCTGCAGCCGGGTGGCGCTGCCCCGGCGGACCAGGAGCTGGGTGCAGGCCTCGTCGACGGCGATGCGCAGGTCGTCGATCTCCTCGTAGGTGAAGTGGAGCTGGGCGGCCAGGCCGGTCGCGGCCGCGCGCAGCACCGACAGGTACTCACCGGACGCGGGGATCTCGATGGACAGGACGGGGCTGGGCATGGCCTACGGCTCCTTGCGCGGCAAAGACCTCGGTCGACCCGCCCGGCGACGCGGTGCGGGCCGCTACCGGGCACGCGCTGGCGACTATCCAATCGTGCCAGATGACGCGCATGCAACCGATCGTGCCAGATGACCCGCGGGCTCCACCCGGCTCGTCAGCGCCGCTGGCCGGCAGGACGCCGCCGCAGCGGCGCTCGGGCGGCCGGCGCCGGGCCGGGCTCGTCGGCCGGTGTCGGGCCGGGCGGATCGGCCAGCGGCCGCCAGTCGTGCAGGGCGGGCACGGCGAGCCCGAGCACGGCCAGCCCGGCCGCGACCAGCCCGGCCAGCAGGAGGAAGCGCTCGGGGCGCACGTGCTGGACGGCCAGGCCGCCGAGGGCGAACGAGGCGGGCAGCAGCGCGAACGACCCGAAGAAGTCGACCGCGCTCACCCGGCCGAGCAGCCGGTCGGGCACGTTGTGCTGCAGGCCGGTGGTCCACAGCAGCTCGAACAGCTGCTGGCCGAAGCCGACGGCGAGCCCGAGCGCCAGGGCGGCGGCAAGGCCGCGGGTGAGCCCGAGGACGGCGACGGCGAGCGCGCTCACCAGGACGCCACCGTAGGCCACCTGGCCGGCATGACGGAGCGGCCTGGTCCTGGAGGCCATCAGGGCGGCCAGCACGGCGCCGACGCCGATGGCGGCCAGGATGCCGCCGTAGCCCGCCAGGTGGCCGTCGCGGTCCGCGGCGGCGAGCGGCAGGGCGACACGCTGGGCCGCCACCATGCCGAAGTTGGCCACGCTGAACACGAGGATGGTCCCGCCGATCCAGCCCACCCGCCGGGCGACGCCGAAGCCTTCGACGGCCTGGGCGAGCGTGCTGCCGTCGCCCGGCTTGGGCGCCCGGCCGGGCAGGGGGAGGGTGCAGGCGGCGGCCACCAGGAACGACACCCCGTCCAGGACGAGCGCCGACCACGGCGAGCCCAGGCCGACCAGGGCGGCGCCGACGGCCGGCCCGGCGATGACGGCGATCTGGGTCGAGCCGGCGATGAGCGAGTTGGCCGCCTGCAGCCGGCTCCGGCTGACCAGCTCCGGCAGGAAGGCGACCAGCGTGGGGCGGAACAGGCTCGTCAGCACGCCGTAGGCGCCGATCAGGACGGCGAGCGGGAAGGCCGCTCCGGACCCGCCGCCGACCGCGGCCGCCAGGCCGAACAGCAGCAGGCCCCGGCCCAGGTCGGCGCCGAGCACCAGGGTGCGCCGCGGCACGCGGTCGACCACCCAGCCGGCCGTGAGCAGGGTGGCCAGCTCGGCCAGGATGCGGACACCGAGCAGCCCGCCGAGCAGCCCGGGCCGGTGCCAGACGACCGCCACCTGCCAGGAGAAGGCGATGAGGAAGACGCCGTCGCCCAGCAGGCTCACGCTCTGGCCGGCCCACAGCAGCCGGAACGGGCCGTGCAGGACCGCGCCCGGGCGCTCCGGCCTGCGCGCTGCGACCGTCACGGCGCCGCCACCCACAGCACCCGGCCGCGAGCCGGCTCGTCCGGGATGGCCGGGTACATCGGCCTGCGCTCGAGCACGCGCAACCCGGCCGCCCGGAACAGCTCGGACAGGGTCGCGTCGTCGAGGTAGCGCTGCAGGTAGGTCTCGGCCTCCTCGACGCCGCCGACGGCCCAGCGCACGTGCTCGACGAGCAGGTCGCCGCGGACCTCGTAGGTGGCGTCCAGGCGGAAGTCGTCCGCGGCCAGGTGGCGCCCCGGCTCGAAGCCCTGGTGGAGGAACCGGTCCGAGAGCGGCTCGACGATCACGATGCCGCCGCGGCCGGCCACGCGGCCGAGGTGGCGCAGGGCGGCCACCACCTCGTCGTGGTCGAGCAGGTAGTTGATGTCGCTGTTGAGCGCCACGACCAGATCGGCGCACCCGTCGGCCAACGGGACGGCGCGCAAGTCGGCGACGAGCAGGTCGACGGCCAGCCCGCTCGCCCGGCGCTTGGCCATCGCTTCGGCGAGCATCGTCGGCGACAGGTCGAACCCGACCACCCGGTGCCCTCGGCGGGCGAACTCGAGCGCCGCGGTGGCCGTCCCGCAGGCCGCCACGACGACCTGCCTGGCCCGCCCGGCCGGGCCGGCCGCTTCGAGGCAGAGATCGACGAAACGCGCGTGGGGTGCTCCGCGCCAGACACGGTCGTACACGCGGGCGTACCGGCGATAGGCGCCCTGACTGCGTACGCGATGGTTCGGCGCAGATGTCACACCCTTCCCCGGATGCGAACCCTGTCGTGACTGCGCTGGAATGTAGCTCGAACGTCCTAGTTACACAAGGCCACAACGGATCCGGAGGACGCGCGGGTAGACTGGTCGCCAATGGCGACCGACCGCGGCCCTGAGCACTCGCGCACCACGAGGCAGCGCACCGCCGTGCTGGCGGCGCTGCGCACCGCGCCCGAGCCGCTGTCAGCCCAGGACCTGCACGCCGAGCTCGGCCGCACCGTCGGGCTGGCCACCGTCTACCGCACGCTCCAGGGCCTGGTGGAGTCCGGGCAGGTCGACGTGTTCCGGCGGGAACGCGGCGAGGCGCTGTTCCGGTTGTGCAACCCGGAACACCACCATCACCTGCTGTGCCGGAGCTGCGGCCGCGTCGAGGAGATCGACGCCTGTGAGATCGAGCCGTGGGCCAGGCGCGTCGCCCGCCGGCGCGGGTTCGCGATCACGGGACACCAGGCGGACGTGTTCGGGATCTGCCCGGACTGCCAGTCCGGATCGCTCGACGGCTGAGCCCGGCGCCGTGCGCCGCTGCGGCCCGGTCGCGTTCAGGGGCCGTGGGGTCGCAGCCCGACGCTGTCGTGGCCCGTCGCTGTCGCCCGGTCGCGATCAGGGCCGCCGCTGTCGCGGGCCGCCGGTGGCGTGGAGGGCTGGCAGGTCAGGCGGTCTCCTCCGGTGCCGGCGGCTGGGCCTGACGCGGCGTGCGCCGGCGGGTGGTTCCGGCCCTGGCCGCACTGGTCGATCCGGGCTTGCGGCCGCGCTTTTTCAGAACCTTACCCAGACCCTCGAGCTTCAGCTCCTTGTAGTTCCGTTCCGAGATATCGAGCAGCTGGGTCGACCCGTCCGGATGGCGGATGGAAAGCTGATAGGCCTGCCCCTCCGGAATCTCGCTCTGGTCCATGTCCGAGACGTACATGGTGACGGTCTTGGTGCCCATCCGAACTCCCCTCGAGCTGGCCGTCAGCGCGGTCTGCGCACACGCGGCATGGTATTGGTTAGCGTAACCAGCCGGCACCCCGACTGCAACACGCCTCGGACGAATTCGCCACTCCTTTAGCCGCTCCGCCGCGCCGGACGCCGCCGGTCCGCCAATTCGGCCGTCGCCGCGCGCCGGCCAGCGAGCGTGCGGCGCGCAGGCGTCGGCCCGAACCGGTCGCCACCGGCGGATACCGCCGGCCGCCGCATGCCGGCGGGCGAAAAGGGTGGCGGCCGGCTGCCAATCCTGCCAGGGCCGGCCGTGCGAATTCGCGTGGCGCAGCGCTCGGGCAATGCGCCACAGCGTCGCCGCCCGACGCCGCCGTCCGGCTCGGGCGTACGCCGTCCGGCGGCCGCTCGCCGCCCATCGGCCGAGCGCCCGCACGTCGCGGGATCCGGCAATTGCCACGGGCGAGCCGCGCCATCCCGATCATCCGGGACGATGCCTGGGTCCTGGCCTGACCGGGCCGGCCACCTCGCCGTCGCGGGCCACCAGGCGCACGCGGGACAGGGCGGCCAGGTCGGTGAGCGGGTCGCCGGCGACGAGCAGCAGATCGGCGCGGGCGCCCGGGCGCACCCGTCCCAGCTCGGGCAGCCCAAGATGGTCGGCGGCCAGCCCGGTCCCGGCCGCGACCGCCTGGGCCGGGGACAGGCCGGCCTCGACCAGCAGCCGCAGCTCGTCGACGTCCACCGCGGGCGGCGGGCCTTGGTTGCCGAGATCGGTGCCGTAGACGACCCGGCCGCCGGCGGCGACGAACGCCCGCACCCCGGCGCGCCGCGCCGGGGTCGGCTCGATGTGCAGCGTGGGCACGACCGTGACCGCGGCGGCCAGGCGCTCGACCAGCGGGTCGGGCAGCCGCCGCGGCGTGAACGGCCAGTGGGCGAGCTCGCCCACGCCCGCCGCCAGCGCCTTGGCCACCTGCCGGGCGCCCGCCACATGGGCGGTCACGCCCAGGCCGCGCCCGGCCGCCGCCACCACGATCGCGGCCAAGGTCGCCGGGGGCAGGGTCGGCCCGACCCGCTGGTCCAGCGCCACCTTGATCACCGCGGCGCCGGCGTCGGCCAGCTCGGCCACGGCCGTGCGGGCGGCCGCCGGGCCGGCCACCTCCCGGCCGGTCCCGGCCGGCGCCCAGGCCGCCCGGGTCGGGTAGCCGCCGGGGGCGGTGAGGATCTGCCCGGCGGCCAGCAGCCGGGGGCCGGCCGTGGGCCGGGCCGTGCGCTCGCGCAGCCGTGCCAGGCGGGGCGCCGGCCAGCCGAGGTCCCGAACGGTCGTGACGCCGCCACGCAGCACCTCGGCCGGGTCGTGGAAGTCGAGGTGCACGTGCGTGTCGAGGAAGCCGGGCAGCAGCGTGCAGCCGGTGCCGTCGTGCACGGCGAGCCCGGGTGGGACGGCCAGCTCGGCGGCCGCGCCGACCGCGGCGACGCGCCCGTCGCGCACCAGCACGGTCCGGCCGGGCACGGCCGGGCCGGCCGTGCCGTCCACCACGGCGGCCCCGACGACGGCGAACGACCCTGGCATGGCGGGCAGCGTACGCGCCCGCCGCGCCCCGCGCCGGTACCATCGCCTGGGGTCGCCGGCCACGCGCTGGCACAGGACGGCGCCGGAGGTGCGGGTGGCAACGGGCGGAGGGCGCGCTGCGCCGATCGTGCTCGACGGACGACCCGACGGCCGCGCACCGCTCGACCTCGGCCCGCGGGTCACGCTGTACGTGTGCGGCATCACACCCTACGACGCCGCCCACCTCGGCCATGCCTTCACCTACGTCGTCTTCGACACCCTGGCCCGCTTCCTGCGCCGGCGCGGCCACCAGGTCGACTACTGCCAGAACGTGACCGATGTGGACGACGACGTGCTGCGCAAGGCGGCCGAGCTCGGCGTCGACTACCTCGAGCTCGGACGCCGCGAGACGGCCGCCTACCTGCGCGACATGGCCGCGCTCAACGTGGCCCCGCCGACCTGGTTCCCCAAGGCCACCCAGGAGGTGCCGTCCATGCTCGAGCTGGCCCGCCGGCTCGTGGACGGCGGCCACGCCTACGTGGTGGGCGGCACCGTGTTCTTCGACGTGACGACCTTCCCGAGCTTCGGCGGCCTGTCCGGCTACGACGAGGCCGAGCAGCGGGTGCTGCTGGCCGAGCGTGGCGGCGACCCCGACGACCCGCGCAAGCGCCACCCGCTCGACTTCGTCGTCTGGCAGGCGAGCGCGCCCGGCGAGCCGTCCTGGGACAGCCCGTGGGGGCCGGGCCGGCCGGGCTGGCACCTGGAGTGCTCGGCGATGAGCCGGCGCTACCTCGGCGTCACGATCGACCTGCATGGTGGCGGCGCGGACCTGCTCTACCCCCACCACGAGTCGGAGCGGGCCCAGTCCGAGTCGGCCAACCGTGCCCGCTTCGTGCGCCGCTGGATGCACGTCGGCATGGTGCGCCACGAGGGCGAGAAGATGTCCAAGTCGCTCGGCAACCTGGTGTGGACGCGGGAGCTGTGCCGCGACCACGACCCGGCCGCCGTGCGCCTGGCCCTGCTCGCCCACCACTGGCAGACCGCCTGGGAGTACGAGGCGGGCGAGCTCAAGCAGGCGGCCGAGCGGCTGGACGCGTGGCGGCGGGCCGCGGGCGGCCACGCCCGGCCGGGCGGCCGGCCGGGCGGACGGCCGGGGCCGCCCGGCCGGGGCCGGTGGGCCGGGCAGGGCGCGACCGGCCCCGGCCTGGCGGGCCGCCGGTGGCCGGGCCGCCAGCCGGGGGAGCTGCCCGACGGCGTCGAGGCGGCCCTGGCCGCCAACCTCGACACCCCGGCCGCGCTCACCGAGGTGGACCGGCTGGCCGCCGCCGGCGACGGGCGCGCCGTCGTGCTCGCCGCCGAGGTCCTCGGCGTCGACCTCGCCGGCGCGGCAGGGCGGACGGCGGCGCGGCAGAGCGGTTGACGGCGGCGCGGCGGGAGGGCGCCGGCGCCCGGCAGAGCGGGCGCGGCAGAGCGGGCGACCCGCGCCGAGCTGTCACAATCGCGCGATGGCGGCTAGGCTGGTCGTATGCGCGGAGATCGGGTGGAGGTGCTGGTCGACACGGGCGGTGCCGTCCGCTCGTTCGACGTCGTGGCCCGCCGCAGCGGGCGGCGGGTCGAGGTGACCACGTCGCGCAGCATGATCGAGGTGGCCGAGGTCACCCGCAACGGGCAGCCGGTGCGCACGGCGCGGTTCCTGGCCGCCCGGGTGGTGGCCATCGTCGAGCATCCGGCGGCCGACGCCGAGGCCCGCGGGCAGGGCTGAGCGGCGGGGCCGGCCGTCGGTGCGGGCTCAGCCTCGGGCCGGGACGCGGCCGGTCTCCAGCCGCCTGGCCAGGGCGGCCAGGACGTTCAGCTCGGCCTCACGCGTCCAGGCATAGGCCTCCCGCGCTTCGAACGACTGCTTCGTCGCGCCGTCCACCTTCAGCAGGCCGCGGACGATCTGCGCGTCGGTGAGGTCGGCGACGGCCGCCTCGATCGCGGCCTTGGTCGGGTTCGTGGTCGGGGTGGCTGGCATCGGTCCTCCGCCTCGAGCTGGTCGCGCCCGGCCAAGCATAGACGAGCCGGCCGAACGCCTGGGCACCGGTGCCCCAGACAGCTGCCCAGGGCCGCATGGCGGCGCTACAGCCGGCTGCGCAGCAGCTCGATGTCGGCGCGGTGCTCGGCCACGCCGCCCGGCGTCTCGCAGATGACCGGGACGCCCGCCGAGCGCACGACACCCACCAGGAGGTCCAGGTCGATCTGCCCGCGCCCGAGGTTCTCGTGCCGGTCGCGCCCGGACCCGAACGGGTCCTTGGAGTCGTTGGCGTGGACCAGGTCGATCCGGCCGGTGATGGCCTTGAGCCGGTCGGCCACGTCGGCCAGCTCCTCCCCGCCGGCGTGCGCGTGGCAGGTGTCCAGGCAGACGCCGAGGTCGAAGTCGCCGACCTGCTCCCACAGCCCCGCGATGGTGCGAAGGTGGCGGGCCATCGCATGGTCGCCACCGGCGGTGTTCTCCAGCAGCAGCGGCACCGGGGACTCGAGCTGCTCGAGTGCCTTGCGCCAGCGCCGGAAGCCCTCCCGCTCGTCGTCGTCGGCTGTCACGTGGCCGCCGTGCACGATCACCGCCTTGGCGCCGACCGCGGCCGCACCGGCGCACGTCTGGGCCAGGAGCTTGCGGGACGGGATGCGGATCCGGTTGTTGCCGGACGCCAGGTTGATGACGTAGGGGGCGTGCACGTAGACGTCGATGGTGGCGGCGGCCAGCGCCGGCGCGTCAGGGCCCGCCGGCGGGATCTTCCATCCCTGCGGGTCGCCGAGGAAGAACTGGACGCAGTCGGCGCCCCGCTCGCCGGCCGCGGCCAGCGCGCCGTCGCGGCCAAGGTGCACGCCGATCTTCACCATGCCTCGACCCTATCAGCTCCTGGCGACAGGCCCGAACGTGCAGACCCCGCAGCCGCCCCGGCGGATGACCCGACCGGCCGATGCGGCACCGTCCCGGCGCAAGGCGATCAGCCGAGCGGCGCGACGGCGAAGGCGACCGAGAACCGCCGGCACCAGACGACGGCGCTGTGGAACCGGGCGACGTCGAGACCGGCGGGCAGCGCGTAGTTCTGGTTGCCGATGTTGCCCTTCAGCCCGCCCAGCTCGGCGGCCTGGCGGGTGAAGGTGGCCCGGTCGGGGTCCCCTGACCCCTCGGCCAGGTACACGTGCACGTCGGGCCCGTTGGAGGTGCGGAACTGCTCCAGGCGCAGCACGCGCGACCCGTTCGGCAGGGCGATGACGAGCGCGCGGCCGCTGCTTGGATGCTCGACGCCGTGGAAGCGCCCGCTGGCGAGCGTCCGCGGCCCGGCGGGCGTCGCGGTCGTGGCCCGCCCGCCCGAGGCTGCCGAGGACGGGGGCGCCTGGGCGGCCGCCGTCCCCACCAACGGCAGCGCCTCGTCGACGGTTGTGTTGATGTAGAGCTTCTGGGGCTGGAACACGACGAGCGTGACCACGATCGCCGCCGCCACGGTGACGCCGAGCGCCGCGCTGACGAGCGGATGGGCGGCCACGACGGCGCGGACGCCCCGTCTGCGGGCGGGCGCGGCGTGCTCGGGCGATGGCGGGTCGGTGGTGGGCATGTCACGACGCTCCGTTCGGGTTTTGGCCGATGGTCCCACCATGGCAGCTCGCCGTTACATGCCCACGGCCGCCGTCGTACCGCCGGCTTACCGTCGGCTGACCAAGACGGCGTGACCTCCGCCCAGAGGAGACCCGCCGACACCTGGATGCGGGCGAGACGCGGGCTACACGCGTGCCGAGCGGGCGACCTCACCGAGGGAGACCGACCGTAGCAGGGGACGTCGGCCGAGCCGGAACGGCACGATGGTCACGTTGACCCCGTCCAGGTTGCCGAGCACCTTCACCAGCCCCACCGAGGTCCGGTCGTGCAGCACCCGGTGCCAGAACTTGGCGTAGCCACGCCGCGGGACCAGCACGGTGACCTGGGTGTCGGGCCGCACGAACTCCGCCACCGTCTGCTGGGCGGCGGCCAGCAGGTTGCGGTCGGGGGCGTCCACCACGTCCAGTGGGAACGGCATGTGTACCTTGCTCCACAGCTTGGCCAGCTGGCGGGCATGGTCGGGGTCGACGGCGATGTGCACCGCGGTGATGTGCAGCGGGTTGAGCTGGCGGGCGTACTGCAGCGCCTCGATGGCGGCCCCGTCCAGGTCCTCCAGCAGCACGACCACCTCGTGGCGGGGCTTGGGCGGGGCCAGGCGCTGGGTCGCCTCGACCTTGAGCTCGGCCACCTCCGAGGCGTAGGCGAGCTGGGTGCGTCTGAGCAACAGCACGATCAGCGGCATGGCGACCACCACCATCCAGGCGCCATGGTGGAACTTGGTCACGGTGATCACCACCAGCACGACGAAGGTGATCACCGCGCCCAGCCCGTTGACGAGCAGGCCCTTGCGCCAGCCCTCCTCGCGCAGGCGCAGGTGGCGCAGGGTCATGCCGGCCTGGGCCAGGGTGAACGAGGTGACCACGCCGATGGCGTACAGCGGGATCAGCCGGTGGACGCTGGCCTGGAAGGCGACCACCAGGAACACCGCCGCGCCCGACAGCAGCAGGATGCCGTTGGAGTAGACCAGCCGATGGCCGCGCTTGCGCAGCTGGCGGGGCAGCAGCGCGTCGTGGGCGGCGAACGAGGCCAGCACCGGAAAGCCGTTGAAGGCGGTGTTGGCCGCCAGCACCAGGATGAACAAGGTGGCCACCTGGACGAACAGGAACAGCGCCTCGCCGATCCCCGGCCCCAGGACGTGGCGGGCGATCTGGGCGACCAGGGTCGGGTTGCCGTCCTGGTAGGGGCTGACCTGGAGCCGGTGGGCCAACAAGGTGATGCCGAGGAACAGGAACCCCATGATCAGGGCCATCACGACCAGGGTCTTGGCGGCGTTGCGGGCCTCGGGGCGGCGGAAGGCGGGCACGCCATCGGCGATCGCCTCCACCCCGGTCAGCGCGGTCGTGCCGGCCGCGAAGGCGTGCAGGACGAGAAACAGCGACACCGCCGCCAGCGACCCCTGCTCGGCCTGGGCCAGCCGGGAGGCCTCGCCGGCCTCGTAGGCGATCGGGCCCAGGTGGCCGAAGAACGTCAGGTAGGCCCCCCACAGCACCACCCCGCCGAGACTCAGGATGTACAGGTAGGTGGGGATCGCGAAGACGCGGCCGGCCTCCTTGATGCCGCGCAGGTTGCCCCACGTCAGCAGCACGATGAACGCCACCGACAGCTCCACCCGCCAGGCACCGATCGGCGCCACCGCCGAGGCGAGGGCGGCGGTGCCGGCCGACACGCTCACCGCCACGGTCAGCACGTAGTCGATCAGCAACGCCGCCGCGCACACCATCGCCCACAGCGGACCAAGGTTGTCGCGGCTGACCATGTAGGCGCCGCCGCCGCGCGGGTAGGCGCGGATCACCTGCCGGTAGGACACCACCAGCACCAGCAGCAGCAGCGCGATCCCGCCGGCCAGCGGCAACGCCAAGGTGATGCCGGCCGCGCCGGCCGCCACCAGCACCAGCAGCATCTCCTCGGTCGCGTAGGCGGTCGAGGAGATCGGGTCGGAGGAGAACACCGCCAGCGCGATCCGCTTGGCGATGCGCTCGTGGGTGAGCTGGGCGGTCCGCAGCGGCCGGCCCAGCAGCAGCCGCTTGATGCGGTAGCCGAGCGACTCGTACGGCGGGAACGCCTCCGGGCGGGGCACCGCCTGCAACGGCGGCCGCTCCGTCGTCCGTACCGGCCGGGTGCCGTCGTCACTCATCGTCGCCGCCCTCCTGCGCCAACGTTGCGGCGCCCGGCTCAGGCGGTCGGCGTGCTGGCCGCCCGCTCCAGGCCGAGCTCGCCGACGGAGGTCTCACGCATCTTGAACTTCTGGATCTTGCCGGTGACCGTCATCGGGAAGCCGTCCACGAACTTCCAGTACCGGGGGATCTTGTAGCTTGCGATCTTGCCCGCGCACCAGGCGCGCAGCGCGTCGCCGCTGACCGACTGCCCCTCCCGGAGCCGCACCCAGGCGCACAGCTCCTCGCCGTACCTGGCGTCGGGGACGCCGACGACCTGGACGTCGGCGACGGCCGGGTGCTGGTAGAGGAACTCCTCGACCTCGCGCGGGTAGATGTTCTCCCCGCCCCGGATCACCAGGTCCTTGATGCGGCCGACGATGTTGGCGTAGCCGTCGGCGTCCACCGTGGCGAGGTCGCCGGTGTGCATCCAGCCGGCCCGGTCGATCGCGCCCGCGGTGGCCTCGTCGTCCTCCCAGTAGCTGAGCATCACCAGGTAGCCGCGGGTGCATAGCTCGCCCGGCTGGCCACGCGGCACGATCCGTCCGTTGTCTGGGTCGGTGACCTTGGCCTCGACGTGCGGGTGGATCCGGCCGACGGTCGACACGCGCTTGTCCACCGGGTCGTCGGGCGCGGTCTGGAACGAGACCGGGCTGGTCTCGGTCATCCCATAGCAGATGGTGACCTCGGGCATGTGCATGTCCGACTGGACCTTCTTCATCACCTCCACCGGGCAGGGCGAGCCGGCCATGATCCCGGTGCGCAGGCTGGACAGGTCGAATGCGCCGAAGCGAGGGTGCTCGAGCTCGGCAATGAACATCGTGGGGACTCCGTAAAGGGCGGTGCAGCGCTCGGCCTGGACGGCGGCGAGGGTCGCCTCCGGCTCGAACGACTCGGCCGGGTAGACCATGGCCGCGCCGTGGGTGCTGCAGGCGAGGTTGCCGAGCACCATCCCGAAGCAGTGGTACAGCGGCACCGGGATGCACACCCGGTCGGCCTCGCTGTAGCGGCAGCCCTCGCCGATGAAGAAGCCGTTGTTGAGGATGTTGTGGTGCGACAGGGTGGCGCCCTTGGGGAACCCGGTGGTGCCGGAGGTGTACTGGATGTTGATCGGGTCGTCGAACTGCAGCAGCACCTCGCGCCCGCGCAGCTGATCGGCCGGCACGCGAGCCGCCGCCTCGCGCAGGTCGTCCCAGCGCATCGCGCCGGGCGGCGCCTCTGGCCCGAGCACGATCCGCCGCTGCAGCGTCGGGACCTGCTCGGCGACCTGGTCGAGCATGGCGAGGTAGTCGGCCTGCCGGAAGCGGGGCGCCAGCACCAGGGTGGATACCCCGGACTGCGCCAGCGCGTAGGCCAGCTCGAAGGTGCGGTAGGCGGGGTTGATGTTGACCAGGATGGCGCCGACCTTGGCGGTGGCGTACTGCAGGGTCACCCACTCGGCGTTGTTGGGGGACCAGATGCCGACCCGCTCGCCCGGCTCGATGCCCAGCGCGAGCAGCCCGCGGGCGACCTCCTCGACGGCGGCGTGGAACTCGGCGTAGGTCTGACGGACGCCCTGGTGGACGCTGATCACGGCGTCGTGGTCAGGGAACCGGGCGACCGTCCGGTCCAGGTTCTCGCCGATGGTCTCGCCCAGCAGTGGGACCTGGCTGGCCCCGTGAAGGTAGGACAGTGCCTCGGCCGCCATGGCTGCCTCCCGAGCGGATCGATCGCTTGCAGCGATGCTCGTGCCCACTCGGCGCAGGCGCAACCCCCAAGGGGAGCCAGGGTCATGCCTGCGCCGCCGTGGCGACCACGGCGCCGCTGGCCCAGCGTCGGCCTGCTTCCCCGCGTGTCAGGAGATCTTCGACCTGCGTCGGGCCCGACAGTGGACGGCTGCGCTGACCCACTGGTGTGCGTCCCAGCCCGACCTGGTCCCTTCCGCGGCCAGTGCCTGGTCCACCGCGCCGAGATCATGCAGCTGCACGGTGCCTGGCCGGACGCCATGGAGGAGGCGCAGCGGGCCTGCGAACGGCTCTCGGAGCCACCTGGTCAGCCGGCGG
>JBIOYL010000466.1:0-3610 GCA_044870185.1 Actinomycetes bacterium
GAGGACCGCGATTGGCGTGAGGCCGTCGAGCGAGGTGTGTGGTCGGCGGTGATTGTAGAGGCGCAGCCAACGAGTGAAGGCGCGGCGGCGTTCGGTGTTGGAGTGATACAGCCTGGCGTAGGCCCACTCATCGAGCAGGGTCTTGTTGAACCGCTCGATCTTGCCCGTCGTGGTGGGTTATCCGGCTAATCTCGGCCGGGTGGCGCCAGGTCGATGCTGCCGTGCTGGTCAGGCGCTGGATGCCCGGTCGTCTTCGCGCGTGGGATCGATCGTGCGGGCGTGGCTCATGACTTCGTCCAGCCGTTCGATGAGGCGGCGGTGCCGCGCGGCTTCCTGCTCCCAGCCGCGGGCCTGCGCGTCGGCAGCCAGCGCCTCGGCGTCGATGCGTTGGGTGGCCAGCACGGGCAGGAAGGTCGTGTCGCTGCGGAAGTTGGGGCAGTGCTCGCAGATGTTGGTGTAGGGGCACACGCCCTGGGCGGCGGTGCGCAGACAGTAGCCGCCGGCCAGCCGCGCCTTGATCAGCGGCGCCTGGCGCCAGTCGGTCTCAAGCCGGACCGGGGTGGCCTCGGGCAGCACCGGTCCCATGCGCTGCTTGGCCAGGACGAGGGCCCGTTCGTAGTCGGCGCGGACGGTGGCGTCAAACAGCCGCCCATACCGAAGGCTCATCGTCGCCGAGACGTGGCCGAGCAGCGCCATCAGGGCCTGGAGGCTGACGCCGGCGTTGACCAACGCGGTGGCGTAGGTGTGGCGCAGCTGGTGGGGGGTGACCGGGCCGATGCCGGCGGCGGCCGCGGCGCGGCGCAGCTGGTCGCGCAGCGCATAGACCGACACACGCCGGCCCTGGTGGGTGAGCAGGAACTCCACCAGCCGGCCCGTGCGGGGATGGCGCAGCGGCCGACCCGGGGAGCGATGCTCGGCGATGCGGTCGACCAGCCAGACGGTCTCCTCATCCAGCGGCACCATCCGTTCGGTGTCCAGCTTGCCCAAGGGGACCTTCAGCCAGGCGCCCTGCCCTGCCACCTCGTGGACGCAGTCCAGCTCGAGGTCACACAGCTCGCCGATCCGTAGCCCGGTGGCACGCTGCAGCAGCAGCGCGTCGGCATACAGCCGGTTGGGTGAGCTCTCCAGCGCCCGGGTGAGCGCACGGTCGTCCTGGGGTGGCAGGTAGCGTGGCAGCGGCCGGGGCAGCTTGGGGACGTCGCGGTCGAACACCAGCCGCCGACCGGGGGCCTCGGCCCAGCCCCACTCGGCGACGTCGGCCAGCATCCGCCCGACGGTGAGGATGCGGCTGCGCCGCTCGGAGGCCGACAGCGGCGTGCCGCAGCGGGGGTGGCGGGCCTGAGCGACCTGGTGCAGCCAAGGCTCGATGTGGCGCTGGCGGTCCAGCTCGGCCAGCGAGCCAAGGCCAGGGTCGATGGCGGCAAGGTGGCGGCCGAAGTGGGCCAGGCGGCTGGCCATGCCGCGCACGGTCGAGCGGGCCCGGGTGCCCTGGCAGCACTCCAGGTAGGCGACCATCAGGGTGCGGATGGCGGGTGCGACGCCGTCGAGATGCTGCTCCCAGCCCCACCGCCCGGGCGTGTCCTTGGCGGCGGCCTCGACGTCTGCGCCCAGGTGGTAGAGCACCGCGCGGGTGGCGTAGACCGCCGTGCGGTAGTGCTTGAACGCTCGGTGGTGGCGCTGCTCCCGCTCGGTGACCGCCGCGGCAAAGGCGGCCAGGTCGGCCTCGGTCAGCGCGGTGAGCGCCCCGCCGGTCTGGATCAGCAGCCGCGCGGCGACCTGGCTGGCCATGCCCAGCCGCGCCCGTGTGGCGTAGCCGAGCTCGTCAGCGGCGGCCAGGAAGTGGTCGACCTGGGGGCCCAGGGGGCTTGTGGGCAGCTCGCGTAGCAGCGCGGAGAGCTTGCGTTCCAGCAGGTAGTCGTAGCCAGGGTGCAGGTGGCCATGCAGCATCAGGAAGTTCAGCAGCGGCCGGGTGTGGCGACCTGCGCCAAGGCGCAACTCCAGCGGCTCGGCGGCCCAGGCCTGCGGGTGGGGCCAGCGGGCCAGAAACGAGCGAGCGAAGACCACGTAGGTGCGGTTGCCGCGCCCACCAGCGGCCAGCCAGGCCAGGTAGGCGTCCAGCAGCTCGCCGGCCGGCTCACACAGCGGCGTCGGGGCGGGCGGCATCGGTGGCGGCGTCGAGGGAGCGTTGCCGTGCACGGGCGGCGTCGTAGGCGGCCCGCAGGTGGGCGGGGGCGAGATGGACGTAGGCGGCGGCCGAGTCGACGTGGTCGTGGCCCATGAGCGCCTGCACCACGGCCAGGTCGACGCCGGCCTCGGCCAGCGCGGTGCCGAAGGTGTGGCGCAGCGCGTGCGGATGGCCGGCATCCACACCCGCGCGCTGGCGGTGGTAGCGAAAGATCGTCCGCAGCCCCGCCGGGGACAGTGGCTGGCCGCGGTTGGGGCCCTTGGCGACCACAAACAGCCTCGTTGACGCCGTCTCGGGCCGTTCGGTGAGCAGGTAGGTCTGGACCAGCGCGGCGACCTGGTGGTCCAGCGGCACCCGGCGTTCCTTGTCGCCCTTGCCGATGACCCGTACCCAGCCGCCACCGACGTCGACGTCGCGGATCCCAAGCCCCAGCACCTCGGCCGAGCGCAGCCCCGACAGCAGCATCAGCCCGGCGATCGCCCGGTCGCGCACCGAGCGGAAGCTTGCCAGCAGCGCCGCGACCTCGGCCCGGTCCAGGCCACGAGGCAGCCGGCGAGGCTGACGGACCCGCAACCGCGACCGCGCCGTGGGCCGGGCCAGGTGGCCCAGCAGGCCGCCTCGTTCCCCGCTGGCGGCCGCGCGGGCCTGCCGGCCGGACGGCACCGGGTTGGGCATGGTCGGGTCGCGCAGCACCTGGTAGGCGAACAGCCCGGAGATCGCCGTCAGGCGGCGGTTGATCGTGGCTGGGGCCAGGCCGGCGTTGCGCCCGTCGCGGATCAAGAACACGTTGTCGCCGCGCCGGGCGGGCCGGCCAGCCAGCGTCTGGGCGCGGCAGGCAGCCAGGTAGCCAAGCAGCACCTCGGTGGTGACCTGCTCAAGGCGCAGGCACCCGACCAGCAGCCAGCGCACAAAGTGCAGCAGGTCGAAGGCGTAGGCGCGGATCGTGCGCGGCGAATACCGCCGGTCGGCCAGGTAGCCGAGGTAGTCGTTGACCAGCCCGAACCCTCCAGCGTCACGGCCGGCAAGGACCCAGCCATCGGTGCGCTGCTCAAGGTGAACCTCGTTGGTGTCAGCCATATGAGAGCCGTATCACCCCGCCCACGACCAGGGCAAATCGCGACGATTAGCCGGTTAAGAGGGGCCGGTGGTGGCGGGTCCGCTTGCGCCGGATCCCCAGTGAAGCGGCCGTCTCAGCGAAGGCCACCGACTCGGCATAGGCCTTGGCATTGTCGATCATCACCCGCTCGATCCTGACCCCATGGTCGGCGAAGAACCCGGCCGCCTCGACCAGGAAGCGGGCGCAGGTCGTGGTGGTTTCGTCCGCCAGACCTGGCTGAAGGCGACCCGGGAACGGTCGTCGACGGCCGAGTGGACATAGTCGTCGCCGATGCTTCGGCCTCGGGCTGCCTCGGCGCGGCCGTGGGC
>JBIOYL010000467.1:0-25262 GCA_044870185.1 Actinomycetes bacterium
TTCGCCATCGGTGAGTACATGGACGAGTACGGCCTGCAGCTCGGCACCAACGAGCCGCTCAACCAGTTCCTGTTCCCACAGGCCGACACGCCCGTGCGGCAGGAGCTTGGCGAGGTCGTCGAGGCGATGGAGCGCACCGAGGCGATGTTCGCCGGCATGGACTTCGGCCACCGGGGCGGCTGAGCGGCCGGCGGCAGCCGGCACCGGCCGGCCCCGTCCTGGTTGTCGCGACGAGACCGGCGGCACCCGGCGGGGCGCCTCAGGCGTCCAGGCGGTGCAGGGACTTGCGGATCCGGTCGGCGATCCCGACCGGGTCGAGGCCGAGGGTGGCCAGGACCGCCTCACGCTTGCCGTGGGGCAGGAACCGGTCGGGGATGCCCAGGCGCAGCAGCGGCGTGCGCACCTCCTCGTCGGCCAGCACCTCGGCCACGGCCGAGCCGAAGCCGCCGGCCAGCACGTTGTCCTCGACCGTGACGACCAGCTTGTGGGCGGCGGCGACCGGGCCGAGCCGGGGGTCGAGCGGCTTGACCCAGCGCGGGTCGACCAGGGTGACCCGGATGCCGTCCTCGGCGAGCAGGCGGGTCGCCTGCTCGCAGGCCAGCGACAGCTTGCCGAGGCCGAGCAGCAGGACGTCGCGGCCCTTGGCGCGCACGTCCCAGGCGCCGATCCTCAGCTTGCGCACGGGCGTGGACGCGTCCAGCTTGGGCGTGGTCGACCGCGGGAAGCGGATGGCGAACGGGCCGCCGCTGTAGGCGAGCGCGGTGGCCAGCGCCCGGCGCAGCTCGTGGCCGTCGCGCGGCGAGGCGATCACCATGCCGGGCATCTCACGCAGGTAGCTGACGTCGTAGACGCCGTGGTGGGACGAGCCGTCCTCGCCGGTCACCCCCGAGCGGTCGATCACGAAGACGACCGGGAGCCGGTGCAGGCAGACGTCCATCATGACCTGGTCGAAGGCGCGCTGCAGGAAGGTGGAGTAGATGGCGCAGACCGGGCGCAGCCCCGCCATGGCCAGGCCGGCCGCCATGGTCACCGCGACCTGCTCGGCGATGCCGACGTCGTAGACCCGGTCGGGGAACTCGGCGGCCATGACGCTCAGCTTGGTCGGGCCGAGCATGGCGGCCGAGATCGCGACCAGCTCGGGATGGCGGCGGGCTTCGTCCAGCAGCGCCCGGCCGAACACGTCGGTGAAGGCCACCTCGTCGCCCGGCTTGGCCAGCACCCGCCCGGTGGCCGGGTCGAAGGCGCCCAGCGAGTGCAGGTTGTCCTCGTCGTGCTGCTCGGCCGGCGGGTAGCCGCGGCCCTTCTGCGTGATGACGTGCAGCAGCACCGGCCCGTCGACCCGCTTGACGTGGTCCAGGGCCCGCTCCAGCGCGGCGAGGTCGTGCCCGTCGACCGGGCCGGCGTACTGCCAGCCGAGGTCCTCGAACACCACCCGCGGCGCGACCAGCGCCTTGGCGCCCTCCTTGACCCGCTTGGCCGCCTCGAGCATGTCCTTGCCGACCACCGGCACCCGGCCCAGCGTCTCCTCGATGCCCTTCTTCACGCTCTCGTAGCCGGGGTGCAGCCGGAGCGGCGCCAGGTGGCCGGCCAGCCCACCCACGGTCGGCGCGTAGGAGCGGCCGTTGTCGTTCAGGATCACGAGCAGGTTCGGCTTGCGGTGCCCGATGAGGTTGAGCGCCTCGAGCGCGACCCCGCCGGTCAGCGAGCCGTCGCCGACCACGGCGACCACCCGGCCCTGGCCCTGGCCGGCCCGGCGTGCCTCGGCGAGCCCCAGGGCGTAGCCGAGCGCGGTGGAGGCGTGGGAGTTCTCGATCAGGTCGTGGGGGCTCTCGCTGCGCGACGGGTAGCCGGACAGGCCGCCCATGGTGCGCAGGGTGGTGAAGTCGGCCTGCCGGCCGGTCAGCAGCTTGTGGACGTAGGCCTGGTGGCCGACGTCCCAGAGGATGCTGTCGACCGGCGAGTCGAACGCCCGGTGCAGGGCGACGGTGAGCTCGACCACGCCGAGGTTGGGGCCGAGATGGCCACCTCGGGCGGCGACGGCGTTGACCAGGAACTCGCGGATCTCGGCGGCGAGGGCCTCGAGCTCGGCGCCAGACAGCGCCTTGACATCGCTCGGCCCGGAGATGGCTTCAAGCATGACGGCTCCCAGGATAGGCGAGACTGCGCGCATATGCGTATCACGGCTTGGCTACAGGACGGCATCGGTTCTTCGTCGTACCGGGGATGGCTACCATGAGCGCATGTCCTTGCTGTCGCTGCGCCTGCGCGATGCGTCGCCTGGCCTGCTCGCCCTGCCCTGGCTGTCCCCGCTCGGGTCCTGGACGCCCGAGCAGGCACCCTTGCGCGAGCTGCCGGTCGGCTCCAGCCGCCACCTGGTCCGCTTCGTCGAGTGCGACGGCAAGCTGTACGCGCTGAAGGAGCTGCCCGTCCGCGTCGCGCACAAGGAGTACCAGGTGCTGCGCGACCTGGAGCTGCGCGAGCTGCCCGCGGTGCGGCCGCTCGGCCTGGTGGAGCAGCGCGACGAGGACGCGGCCGTCCTTGTCACCCACTACCTGGCCCACTCCTGGCAGTTCCGGCGCCTGTTCCAGCGGCTGCCCGCCGGGCTCTCCCAGCCCCGCGAGCGGCTGCTCGACGCCATGGCCGGGCTACTGGTCGACCTGCACCGCGCCGGCGTGTTCTGGGGCGACTGCTCGCTGGCCAACACGCTGTTCGCCCGCGACGGCCAGAACCTGGCCGCGTTCCTGGTCGACGCCGAGACCAGCGAGGTGCACCCCAGCCTGTCCGACGGCCAGCGCGCGCTCGACCTCGACGTCATGACCGAGAACGTGGCCGGCGGCCTGGTCGACCTGGCCATCCGGCTCGACCGACCCGACACGGTCGACGACGAGATCGCCGCGGCCGAAAGCGTCGCCACGCGCTACCGGGCGCTGTGGGAGGAGCTGACCCGCGAGCAGACCTTCGCGCTCGACGAGCGCTACAAGGTCGAGGCGCGCGTCCGGCGGCTGAACGAGCTCGGCTTCGCCGTCGACGAGCTCGCCCTCGAACCGACCGGCGACGGGGACCGCAGCACGCTGCGCCTCAAGGTCGCCGTGGCCAACCGCCGCTTCCACGCCCGCCAGCTCCACGCGCTCACCGGCCTGGAGGTCGGCGAGGGGCAGGCGACCATCCTGCTCAACGACCTGCACGCCTACCAGGGCCACCTGGAGCGCGAGCAGCCAGGGTCGGCCCCCGACGACGTGGCCGGCTCCCGCTGGCTGGCCGAGGTGTTCCGGCCCGGGGCGGCCAAGGCGACGCTGGCGCTTGGACCCGGGGTCGACCCGATCCAGGCCTACTGCGACCTGCTCGAGACCCGCTGGCTGCTGTCCGAGCAGGCCGGCCGCGACGTCGGCGACGAGGTCGCGCTGAAGGCCCTGTCCGCCCGCCAGGCCCCCTCCGGGTCGGCCGCCCAGATGGTGGTGGCCGAGGCGCCCACCGGGAGCTTCCCGCGCGTCCCCGAGCGCGGCCCGCACGGCCCGGTGTAGCGCTCAGCCGGTGGCGCGCCGCTCGGCCAGGGTCAGCGCGCCGGTCAGGTAGCGCTGGAGGGTCGGCCCGACGGCCGCGGCCAGCAGGTGGGGTGGTGTCGAGGCGAGCGGTTCCAGCCGGACGATGTAGCGGGCCACGGCCAGGCCCAGGAGCTGGGAGGCGACCAGGTTGCCGCGCAGCGCGGGGTCGGGCACGCCGAGCGAGCGGGCGACCCGTCCGATGATCTCGATGGTGACGAACTCGCGCAGCATGCGGGCGGCGGTGTCGTCGGACAGGGCGGAGCGGATGAGGCCGAGCAGCACGCCGCGGTTGGCGGCCGCGTCCCAGACCGTGAGGAAGGTGCCGGCGATGCGCTCGCCCACACGCTCGCGTTCGCCGTCGAGCAGCCGTTCCACGACCCGGACGGGGTCGACCGGGAGCTGCATGGCGGCCACGAACAGCTCCTGCTTGCTGCCGAAGTAGTGGTGCACCAGGGCCGGGTCGACCCCCGCCCGCTCGGCGATGCCCCTGATCGTGGCCCGCTCGTAGCCGTGCGTCCCGAACGCCTCCCGGGCCGCGTCGAGGATCGCCGAGCGCGTGCCGCTGGTGCCCGGCCGGCGTCCCGTCCGCCGTCCCGGCCGGTGGCCTGCTCGCGCCATCAGGCCGCCCGTCCTCGGGCCAGCGCCACGAAGGTCTCGTCGAAGTCGGCCGGCACCGTGCGCAGGGCGGCGTGGACGCCGGCCGCCCGGAGCGCGCCCGCCACCCGGGCGGGGTCGCCGCCGGCCACGCGCAGGGTCCGGCCGACCAGCGCGGCCGCGATCCCGGCCCGCTCCAGCGCGGTGAACGCCGCCTCCCAGCGGTCGGCCCGGACCTCGACGGTCGGCGCGTCGCTCAGGATGGCGGCCATGCCGCCCGAGGCGACCACCCGGCCGTCGGCCAGCATGACCAGCCGGTCGCACTGCTCGGCCTCGCGCAGGTAGTGGGTGGTGACGAGCACGCCGCTGCCCGCCTCGGCGCTCGCCCGGATCTCCTCCCACAGGCGCGCGCGGCCGAGCGGGTCGACCCCTGAGGTGGGCTCGTCGAGCACGAGCAGCTCGGGGTGGTGCGCGAGCGCCCCAGCGAAGGCGACCCGCCGGCGCAGCCCGAGCGGCAGGTCGCCGACCAGCCGGCCGCGGACCGCCTCGAGGTCGCCGTCCAGCCGGGCCGGCGGGGCGACGCCGAAGGCGCCGGCCAGGAAGGTGAGGTTCTCGGCCACGGTCATGTCCTCGTACAGCCCGAGGCTCTGCGGCAGGTAGCCGAGGCGGCGGCGGGTGGCCCGCGACGGCGGCAGGCCGAACAGCCTGACCGTCCCGCCGCCGGGGGCGAGCAGCCCCAACAGCATCCGGATGAGCGTGGTCTTGCCGGCGCCGTTGGCGCCGAGCAGCCCGACGACCTCGCCGGGGTCCACCGTCAGGTCGACCCGGTCGACGGCGGTGAGCGGGCCGAACCGCCGGCTGACCGACCGTGCCTCGACGAGCGTCATGCCGCCACCGCCTGCTTCGCCTGCCGCAGGCGGTCGAAGGCCGCGATGATGACCGCGTCCTCCAGGCTCGTCTCGGCCCGGCGGGCGCCGGGTGGGATGCTGCCGTCGGGCGACCAGACCCGCCAGCCCGCCCCCCGACGCCAGCCCAGGCTGCCCGGCGGCCTGGCCGGGCAGTCGAGCACGACGCCCGGCGCCGCGGCGACCAGCGTGTCCGGGACGCCGGCCACCAGCGGCCGGCCGTCGGCCAGCACGACCACCGACGCCGCCCGCTCGGCCTCGTCGAGGTAGGCGGTGGACAGCACCACCGCCGCCCCGCCGGCGGCCGCCGAGGCGATGAGCCGCCACAGCTCGGCCCGGCTCACGGGGTCGACGCCGGTGGTGGGCTCGTCGAGCACGAGCAGGGCGGGCTCGGGCACCAGCGCCATGGCGAAGGCGAGCTGCTGGCGCATGCCGCCTGACAGCCGGCCGGCCAGCCGGCCGGCGGCCGGCGCGAGCCCGGTCTGCTCCAGCAGCCGCCCGGCCCGCCGCCGGCGCTCGGCCCGGCCCAGGCCGAACGACGCGCCGACGAAGGCGAGGTTCTCGGCGACCGTGAGCTCGCGCCACACGCCGGGGCCGGCCGAGACGTAGCCGAGCCGCGCGGCCGGCGGCCGCCGCACCCGGCCGGCGGCCGGCCGCAGGACGCCGGCCAGCGCCCGCAGCGTGGACGTCTTGCCGGCGCCGTCGCCGCCGACCACGGCCAGCACCTCCCCGGCGGGGGCGTCGAAGCTCACCCCGGCGACGGCCACCTGGTGCCCGTAGCGGACCTGGAGGTCCTCGACGCCGAAGCTCATCGCGCACCCGCCGGCAGCGCCGGGTCGGACGCCGGGGGGACGGGCTCGCCGCGGCCGGCGGGGGCCAGGTCGCGGCGGAAGCGGACGACCGACAGGCTGAAGGCGGCGAGCCCGAGCACCGCCAGCATGGCGATCGGCAGGGTCACGGCGGCCAGCGGCGCGCCGCGCACCATCACGCCCCGCGCCAGCTTGATGAAGTAGGTGAGCGGCAGCAGGTAGCCGATCCAGCGCACCCCGGGGGCCATGGACTCGAGCGGGAACAGCAGGCCGGACAGCAGCACCTGGGGCAGCAGGGTCATGATCGCGAGCTGGATCGCCTGGCCCTGGTTCTCGGACACGGTCGAGATGAGCACCCCGACCCCGAGGGTCACGAACAGGAACAGCAGCGCGCCCAGCGCGAACACGGCGACCGATCCCCGGAACGGCACCGAGAACAGCGCCACGCCGGCCACGACCACGATCACCATGTCGACCGTGGCCACGGCGAAGTAGGGCAGGACCTTGCCGAGGAACACGTCGCGGGGGCGCAGCGGCATGGCGGCGAGCTGCTCCAGCGTGCCGCTCTGACGCTCGCGGACCACGCCGAGGCTGGTCGCCACCGTGCCGACGAACACCAAGATCACCCCGATCAGGCCGGGCACCATCACGACCGAGGTCTTGAGGTCGGGGTTGAACAGGATCTGCGGCTCGGGCAGGCCGGGCTGGCCGCGCACGGCGGCCACCACCGCCCGGGCGGCGAACAGGTCCGAGCCGTCGACCAGCAGCTCGGGGCGCCCGCCGCCGGTCACCACCGCCAGCACCGCGCGCCCGTTGCGCAGCTCGTCGACCGCGTCGGCCCGGTCGGCGCCCGGGTCGGTCCGCACGACATGCAGCTGGGCCGGCAGCCGCCCGGCCAGCGCCGGCGCGTCCGGGCCGACCACGACCGTCCTGACCGAGCTGACGTCGAAGCGGGCCGCATAGCCGAACACCACCAGCAGCAGCAGCGGCAGCACGATCATCATCCCGAGCGTCCGATGGTCCCGGCGGAGCTGCCGGAACTCCTTGACCGCCATCGCCCACATACGCACCCTCGTGCCGTCGAGGCCAGCAAGAATTCAGCGCACGATGAAGTCTACACCTGTTGAATTCTTCGTCAAGCGTCACCCGGGTCCGTCGCGGCGGTCAGGCCCCCCAGGATCGTAGGCGTCGGCCCGCGGCGCGATGTCGAGCACGATCACCGCGTGCTTGTCCTCGTCGATCCGGTAGCGCACCCGATAGGTGCCACGGTGCGCGCTCCAGTCGCCCTCGAACGGCGTTCGCAGCGCATGCCCGACCCGCTGCGGACGGTCCCGCAGGGGACCGTCGATGAACGCCCAGGCCGCCATGGCGATCTTGAGCGGCAACCGGTCGGCGAGCGCGCGACGGGCGGGCGGGGCGATGAACAGCTCGTAGCGGTCGGTCACCTGCCCTCGCGCCGCTCCCGCTCGGCCATGATGGCGGCCATCTCGTCCCTGCTGGTGAGGTCACCGGCGGCGATGGCCTGCTCGGCCTCGGCCAGCCGCCGCATGCCTTCCTGGTCCCGCAGCAGGGCAAGCGTTTCGAGCAGCGCCTCGAAGTCGTCGGCCGCGAGCATGACGACGACGGGCGTCCCGTTGCGGGTCACCGTGTACTGCTCGTGGGTCCGAGCGATCTCGTCGACCAGGGCCGACAGGTGCGCCTTCACGCTGGCGAGCGGTGCCGTCTTCATGGACCACAATGCTAGTCTGTGGGGCGGCCCCCGCGCCAGCTCCGCGTCGGCTGGCTACCGGCCCGGCTGGGAGGGCCTCGCCCGCTACCCCAGCTCGGCGACCAGGCGGAGCTGCCGGACGCGTTCGGCGTCCGAGCGGGCGGTGGTGCCAGGATCAGCGTGCCGACCCCGGCGTCGCGGTAGGCGGCCAGGCGCTCGCGCACGAGCCCGGCCGGGCCGCACAGCGTCACGCGGTCGATCAGCTCGGCCGGCAGCGCGGCGGCCGCCTCCCGCCGGTGGCCGTCGAGGTACAGGTCCTGGACGTTGGCGACCGCCTGCTCGAAGCCGGAGCGGGCCATGAGCCGGCCGTAGAAGTTGCGCTCGCGCGAGCCCATGCCGCCGACGTACAGCGCGACGAACGGCCGCATGGCGTCCCGGGCCGCCTCGTGGTCGTCGCTGACCAGCACGCTCACGACCGGGGCGACGTCGAAGCCGTCCAACGTCCGCCCGGCCCGGGCCGCGCCCGCCTCCAGGTGCGCCCTCCAGGAGGCCACCTGCTCGGGGGAGAAGAAGAAGGGCAGCCAGCCGTCGGCGATCTCGCCCGCGAGCGCCGTGCTGCGCGGCCCCAAGGCGGCAAGATAGATCGGGATGCGTTCCTGCACCGGGGAGATCGTGAGCTTGAGCGGCTTGCCCGCCCCGCCGGGCAGGGGCAGCTGCAACGTCTCGCCCGCGTAGCTGACCTGCTGCCTGGCCAGGACCAGGCGTACGACCGCCACGTAGTCGCGCATGCGGGCCAGCGGCCGGGCGTACGGCTGGCCGTGCCAGCCCTCGGCGACCTGGGGGCCGGAGGGCCCCAGGTCGAGCCGGAAGCGGCCGCCCGACAGCCGGTCCAGGGTGGCCGCGGTCATCGCGGTCATGGCCGCGCTGCGGGCCGGGAGCTCCTCGCCTCGCCGTCCCGGCAGCCTACTGCAGACGGCGCCGGCGGGAGCGTGGCCGGCGGCGCCAGGTCAGCACCCGGCCTGGCAAGCAGGCGCCCGCAGAGCGCGTGGCCGGCAGCAGGTCCGGGAGGCGGGGAGCATGGCCGGCGGGGCCTCAGCACCCGGCCTGGCAGGGTGGGGTTGGCGTGCCGGCCGCCGCGCGCGCCGCCCGGATGGCGGCGGCGGGGGACAGGGGCCGCCCGGCCCGCCAGGCGTCCAGGTACGGCCATGGGGACAGCACGCCCCGGCGCACCCACCAGAGGCCCGGTCCGGTGGGCCAGGACAGTCCGAAGTGGACGTGGGTGGGCACGGAGCGGGCGTCACCTGAGTTGCCCAGCCTGGCGACCAGCTGCCCGGCGCGCACCGGCGTGCCGTGGGCGATCCCAGGCGCGATCCAGGAGAAGTGCGAGCCGTAGTAGCGCACCCCGTCCACACCGACGATCGACACCGACAGCCCGCCCCGGTCGGCACCGCGGTTGGTGCTCGGGCTCCAGCGGTCGACGGCCGACACCTCGTCGACCATCCCGTCGGTCGGCGCCACGTAGGCACAGCCGGGCCGCGCGAAGATGTCGGTGGCCGGGTAGTCGTGGTGGACGTGGCCGTAGGCGGCTGGGCAGCCTCGCACCGGGAAGACGTAGCGGGCCGGGAGGGCGGTGGTCGAGCTGGGCGTCCCGGCCCGGGCGCCGGACGGCGCCGTGACGGTGCTCGGTACGGTCGGAGGGCTCGCCGCGGTCGACCGGCTCGGCGTCGGGGCCGGGTGCGGCGCCGACGTCTGGCCGGTGACCGGGCGCGACCCGCCCGGCGAGCAGCCGGCCGGGGCGGCCAGGCCGACGACGGTCAGGCAGAGCAGCAGGGCGAAGGCGGCGGGGCGGCGGGCCAACGGGCGACCTTTCTGGACGAGTGCCGCTCTGGACGAGTGCCGCATGCTACCGGACACGCGATGGTCGAACATATGTTCGTCGATCCCGGCGCTGAAGTACAGTGGTCCGGTCATGACGGGTGCGCGCGGGTCGGACGACCGCCGGCCACGGCCTCGGGCCGAGCGGCCCGCCGGGGTGCGCCCCGACCAGGCCCCCGACCAGGCCGTGGCGGGGGCGTGGCCTGCCGGGGTGCCGCCGGCCGGCCAGGGCGCCGCCGGGGCGTGGCCTGCCGGGGTGCCGCCGGCCGGCGAGGCCGTGGCCGGTGGCAAGCCGATCGGCCAGGCCGATCTCGACGGGCTCGCCATCCTGCACGCCGACCTCGACGCCTTCTACGCCAGCGTGGAGGTACGCAAGGACCCGTCGCTTGCCGGGCGGCCGCTGCTCGTCGGGAGGACCGGGCCGAGGGGGGTCGTGACCTCGGCTTCCTATGAGGCCAGGGCGTACGGCTGCCGCAACGCCATGGCCATGTCCCAGGCCCGCCGGCTGTGCCCGGCCGCGGTGACCGTGGCGCCCGACTTCACCACCTACCGGCGCTACTCCCGCCAGGTGCTGCGCATCTTCCGGGACGTGACGCCGCTGGTCGAGCCGCTCGCCCTCGACGAGGCGTTCCTCGACGTGCGTGGCGCGCGGCGCCTGTTCGGCGACGCCGTCCGCATCGCCCGGCTGCTCCGCGCCCGGGTGCGTGCGCAGACCGGGCTCGCGCTCACCGTCGGCGTGGCCCCCAACAAGTTCCTGGCCAAGCTCGCCTCGACCCGGGGCAAGCCGGACGGGCTGCTGGTGGTCCCGGCCACCCGGGCGCTGGACTTCCTGCACCCGCTGCCGACGGCGGCGCTCTGGGGCGCCGGCCAGGCCACCATCGAGGCGCTCGCCCGCTACGGGCTGCGCACGGCCGGCGACGTGGCCCGCACGCCCAGGGCCACCCTGGAGCGCGTGCTCGGCCAGGCCGCCGGCGCCCACCTGGCCGAGCTGGCCTGGGGGCGGGACCCCCGCCCGGTCGTGCCGACCGAGGCGGCCGCCTCGGTCGGGTCGGAGGAGACGTTCGCCGCCGACATCGACGACCCCGACGCGCTCGCACGCGAGATCCTGCGCTGCAGCGTGCGGGTCGGACGCCGCCTGCGCGAGGCCGGCCTGTCCGGGCGGACGGTGACCCTCAAGCTGCGCTTCACCGACTTCCGGACGATCACCCGGTCGCGCACGCTGCCCCGACCGACCGACGTCGACACCGACATCCACGCGGTCGCGGCCGGCCTGTACGCCCGCCTCGAGCTCGGCCGGATCCCGGTCCGGCTGGTCGGGGTGACCGTGTCCAACCTGCGCGGGGAGCGGGCGCCCATCCAGCTCGAGCTGGGTCGGGAGCGGCCCGGCTGGCAGGCTGCCGTCCGGGCCGCCGACGCCGTCCGGGCCCGCTTCGGCGACGGCTCGGTCGACCTCGCCTCGCTCGCCGCCGACCGCCCGGCCGAGGCGTTCGAGGAGGCCCGCGCGCAGGTGCGGGTGCGCCGCGACCGCCTGCTCGCACCGGGCGAGGGATGACGCGCCCCAAACCCAAACCTGGAGTCCACTGTTGTTGGGCGAGGGGGCCGAAGGTACACTTCGCCTACAGTCAAGTCCGTCCGGCGGAGCCGGTGCCGATGCCCCTCTCCGAGCACGAGCAGCGCATCCTCGCTGAGATCGAGCGGCGTCTGCTCGAAGAAGACCCGAAGTTCGCCCACTCGGTGGGGTCGTCGTTCCGAGCCCATCTGGCGCGGCGGCTGAAGCTGGCCGGTGCCGCCTTCGTGCTCGGCCTGGTGATCCTGCTCGCGGGGTTCCTGAAGAGCCCCTACCTCGGGCTGGCCGGCTTCGCGCTGATGCTGTTCGCCATCTTCGACTTCGTGCGGACGCTGCGCCGGCGTGCCGCGGTGGACCGGGCGCCCGCGCCGAGCGCGCCAGCACCCTCCCAGCCGCCCAAACGCACGGTCGAGTCCTGGTGGGGCCGGCTGACCGCACGCTGGCGTCAGCGCTGGGAGGAGCGCGGCGGACCCCCACCGCCGTAGCGGGCGGCCCCGGTCGGAGGAGGTCGGCGCGGCCGCAGCGTGGGCGGCGCCGCTCAGCCGGAGCGGTGCGCGCGGCCCGGCCAGAGCGGTGAGCGCGGCCGCGGCGCGGCCGGCGCGGCCGGGGATGGTCGGCGCTTCAGCACCGGTCGGGGCGCGAGCAGGCTGTGCGGGCTCAGCGCCGCCCCCAGCCGGCGGCGCCAGCCGAGCCGGGCGGCCAGGCGGCGCCGGGCGGCGCGGGCCAAGCGGCGGGCGCGGTGGGCCTGGTCCGGCCCGGGCGTGGCCGGCGCGTACTCGGCCTGTTGGTAGAGGCCGGTCAGCTCGAGCAGCGGCGCGGCGGCGGCGTCGTAGGCGGCGGCGATGCGGCGCGCGTAGGCGGCCGGTGTCTCGGCCCGGCGCCGGCCGATGCCCGCGTCGCCCGCCCAGTCGGTGGCCTCGACGTAGGCCGCCGCCACGGCGTCGCGTGGCCGGCGGCCGGCCCGCCGCCGGGCGACCAGGTGCCGGCCGCCCTTGGCGGCCGGCACGAGCAGGGCGAGCAGCACCAGGACGAGGGGCAGCCACACGGCCGGTCGGGCCACCGGGTTGCGCCGGGGCGGCGTGGCGGGCGAGCCGGGCGCGTCGGTGGGCTGCTGCTGGCGCTCGCTGCGCGGCAGCGTGCCCTGCGTGGCGGACTGGTCGCCGCCCGATGGCAGCGTCGATGCCGTGGCCGCGCCGGGCGCGCCGGCGGCCACCCGGCCAAGCGGTGTGGTGTAGGCGGGCAGGACCACCTGGTCGGAGCGGGGGGTGGGCTCGAACCGCACCCAGCCCACGCCGAGGAAGTACAGCTCCGGCCAGGCGTGGGTGTCGCGGCCGGTGATCTCGAAGCGGCCGTTGGCCGGCGCGCCCGGCGTGAACCCCACCGCCACCCGCGCCGGGATGCCGGCCACCCGTGCCATGGCGGCCATGGCCGAGGCGAACTGCTCGCAGTAGCCCTGGCGGACCTGCAGCAGGAAGCGCTTGAGCTGGTCGCCGCCCTGGCTGAGGCTCGGCACGTTCAGGTTGTACTTGAAGATGGCCGGGTTGCGGAGGTAGTCCTGGATGGCCAGGGCCTGCTGGAACGGGGTCGGGTGCGCCGCCCGGCCCGTGACCTGGTTGGTGAGCTGACGGACGCCCGGGTCGACGGTCACGTCGCGGTAGGGCGCGAGCTCCGGCACCGAGTCGTAGGCCTGCGGGCGGTCCAGGTCCTTGGCCTGCGGGTCGGGGAGGTTCGAGGTGACCGTGTAGGTGTCGCCCGAGCGCAGCCGCTGCCTGGTGGTCAGCCCGCGGTTGGCCGGGTTCTCGAGCACCGCATGGCCGGCGTCGACCTTGACCACGCCCGGCGCGGCCGGCAGCCAGGTCGGGGCGAGCTTGTCGACGTGGAAGCGCTGGACGAGCTGGTGCGCCGGCCCCGACGGCGCCAGGTCACCCTGGCTGCCCGGGGTGAAGGGGACCAAGCTGTCGGTCGGCCCCGACGGGGTCCAGGTGGTGCCGTCGAAGCGGTCGAGGGTGAACAGGCGCCAGTAGGCGCCCTCGCGGGCTTCGACCGTGAACAGGCGCGCGTTGGACTGGCTGGTGAGCTTGGTCTTGACCGACACGAACGGGTTGAGCGTCACCTGCGCGTCCGGGCTGGGCGCCCCCCGGTAGGCCAGCAGCGGGGGCTGCCCGTAGCCGGGCAGCAGGAACGGCAGCACGAGCGCGGCCAGCCCGGCGGCGAGCACCAGGCGCCGGGCGGTCGAGGCCGCCGGCGTGACCGCCAGGCGCCAGCGGGTGCCCGGCCGGCTGGCCGGGCTCGACACCCACTGGCCCCAGGTGGCCAGCCGAACCCGGGACTCGACCAGCAGCAGCGCGGCCGTCCCGAGCAGGAACCAGAAGGCGGCGAAGACCGGGTTCGCGTCGCGGATCACGGCGGGGAAGATGAACAGGCCGAGTGCCGGCACGATCGCCAGCAGCGGCTGGCGGGCGCGGAAGGCGAGCCCGTCGGCGGCGGTGGCCACGAGCCAGACGCCCGCGCAGGTCACCAGCAGGAACTCCTGGGTCACCTCCACCGGGGCCGCCTTGTCGACCATGCCGCGCAGCGCGAGCCGGGTGGCCGCCGCCATGGCGTGCAGCGTGGCGGGGGTCGGCAGCACGACCAGCAGGGTCCGTGGGAACAGCAGGATGCCGCCGACGACGACGAACCCGACGGCCATTGCGACCAGCGCGGTGAGCTGGCCCACGCCGACCCGGCGCAGCAGCGCGGCCAGGCCGAGCGCGGAGGCGATCGTGAGCCAGGTCGGCAGGTACCAGCCCGCGCCGACGTACACGCGCCCGAGCGACAGCGACGCCCCGACCAGCAGGGCGGCTAGCGCGAGGCCTTGCGCCTGCTCGACGTTGCGCGTCCCAGCGGGGCGATCAGACGTTGCCACGGCTCATCCAGTCGGTCGGTACGGGACATCGTGGAGGTTCGCCAGCCGGCCCGCTGGAGCAGCGTGCTGACGCCGGCCGCGCGGGCGTCGGCCTCGGCCAGCTCCCGGGCCGACAGCCCGACCCAGCTCTCCGAGCGGATCAGGAAGGCGAACGCGCCGCCGAAGCCGAGCCGGCCGCGCGCCAGGACGGCCGCCTCCTCCGCGGTCGGCAGCGTGGTCACGGTGACGAGCAGGCCCTCGCCGGACAGGCGGGCAAGCTGGTTGGCCAGCGGCAGCAGCGACGCGGTCCGGCTCGGGGAGACCGTGGCCAGGAAGTCGAGCACGGCGGTGGCCTGGTCGGTGCCCGGCGACGGCCGGACCTGCTGCCCGTCGTCGGTGACCAGGCCGAGCTGGTAGCCGGAGCGGGCCAGGCGCACCGCCATCGACGCGGCCGCCGACACCGTGCGCTCGAACGAGCCGGCGTCGCCCTGGCCGCGGTGGGCCGCGCGGCGCAGGTCGACCGCGACCAGCGCCCGCGCCTGCCAGGGGGTCTCCTCCTGGCGGATCATCAGCTCGCCACGCTTGGCCGAGGAGCGCCAGTGCACCTTGCGCAGGTCGTCGCCGTCCCGGTACTCGCGGGTGGTGTAGAACTCCTCGCCCTGGGTGAACAGCCGGCGCACCCGGGTCGCGTTGGCGTTGGCGAACTCGCCGCCCATCCCGGGCGGCGCCAGCGGCTCCACCCGCGGCCAGACGATGACCTCCGAGACGCCGCCGAGCTCGGCGGTGACCTGGACGAGCCCGAACGGGTCGGACATCCGCACGGCCAGCGGGCCGATCGTATAGCGACCCCGAGCGGCGGCGACCAGCTCGTAGCCGAGCGTCTCCCGGTCCCCATGGGCGATGCCGGGCACGACGAAGCGGACGCCCGGTCCGAACTGGTAGGGCAGGCGGTCCTCGAGCAGCAGCACGCCGGTGTCGAACCGCCCCGGGTTCTCGACCCGGACCGTGACCGCGACCCTGCCACCCACCGAGGTGCGCAGGGGACGCACCGACCGCCCGGAGGCCAGGCGCTGCCGGCTGGCCCGCACGACCAGCCAGGCGCCGACCGGCAGGACGAGCGCGGCCATGGCGAGCATGTACAGCTCGGCCGTGCCGGTCAGCCGGCCGGCGACGTACAGGGCGAGCGCCGCGGCACCGAACCCGTAGGCGCGCGGGGTCAACGCCCGCCAGCCGACGGAGCTCAGCTCGACCCCCGACCGCGGATCGGGATGGGCACGTACTCGATCAGGTCGGCCAGGACGTCGGCGGTGGTGCGGCCGACCATCTGCGCCTCCGGCGCGAGGATGACCCGGTGGGCCAGGACCGGGACGGCCAGGTCCTTGATGTCGTCGGGGACGAGGTAGTCGCGCCCGTCCGAGGCGGCCGCCGCGCGGGCGGCGCGCAGCAGGCCGAGCGCGGCCCGGGGGCTCGCCCCGAGCGCGAGGTCGGCATGCTCGCGGGTCGCCCGGACCAGGTCGACGATGTAGCGCTTCAGGGTCTCGGCGACGTGGACGGTCCGGCAGGCGGAGATCATGTCGCCGACCGTCGGGGCGTCGGCCACCGGCGCGATGTCGTTCAGGGTGGACGACTGCCCGTGGGTGGACAGGATGTCGACCTCGGCCTGGCGGGTCGGGTAGCCGATCTCGAGCTGCAGCAGGAAGCGGTCGCGCTGCGCCTCGGGCAGGGGGTAGGTGCCCTCGTGCTCGATGGGATTTTGGGTGGCGATCACCATGAACGGCACGCCGAGCTGGTAGGTCACGCCGTCGACGGTGACCTGGCGCTCCTCCATGGACTCCAGCAGGGCGGCCTGGGTCTTCGGCGAGGCGCGGTTGATCTCGTCGCCGAGCACGATGTTGGCGAAGATCGCGCCCGGCTTGAACTCGAAGTCGCCGCGCTCCTGGTTGTAGACGCTCACCCCGGTCACGTCAGACGGCAACAGGTCCGGCGTGAACTGGATGCGCCGCACCGAGCAGTCGATCGAGCGGGCCAGCGCCTTGGCCAGCATGGTCTTGCCGACGCCGGGCACGTCCTCGATGAGCAGGTGCCCTTCGGCCAGCAGGGCGATGAGCGCCAGGCGGACGACCTCGGGCTTGCCCTCGATCACCCGCTCGACGTTGGCCTGGATCTTGTCGAAGGTGCTGGCCAGCTCGGCCATGCCATCGACGGCGGGGTCGCTCGCGGCCACCGGGCTGGCTCCTTTCGGGACGGGCGGCGTCGTGAGGATGGCGATCTTCCCCGTCAATTGTAGGTTCACCGGCCGACACGGGGGGCAGCACGGTGGCTATGCTGCACGGCATGCCGACCGCCCCCGAGACCCGCGCGAAGCTGCTGGCCGCCGCCCGGCGGGCGTTCGCCGAGCTGGGCTACCAGACCGCACGCGTGGAGGACATCGTCGGCCGGGCCGGCGTCGGCCATGGCACCTTCTACGCCTACTTCCCCAACAAGCGGGCGGCGCTGGCCGCGCTGATCGACGAGAACGCGGCCACCCTGGTCGGGCTCGCCTCGCAGCCGTGGCGTCCGGGCGACGTGCGCGCCAACCTGGTCGCCGTCTTGAGCGGCCTGGCCGACCTGTACGACGCCGACGCCGACCTGATCGCGCTGTGGACCGAGGCGTCCATGCACGACCCGGAGCTCGGCCAGGTCCTCGACAACGTGCGCCACCAGTTCGTCGACCGCATCGCCCGCAACATCGAGCGGGCCAGGGCGCAGGGGCTGGCCCGCCCGGTCGACCCGCACACCGCGGCCACGGCGCTGGCCGCCATGGCCGAGCAGACCATGTTCCTGCGCGCGGTCCGTAAGGAACCCCTCGACCGGGACGTCACCATCTCGACGCTGGCCGACCTGTGGTATCACGCCCTGTATCGCCCGGCCGCGGAAGCCGCTGGCGGACGCCGCCGCTGAGCCGACGCCGCGCCCCGCCCCGGCGGCGCCCCGCCCCGGCGGCGCCCCGCCCCGCCGCGCCGCGCCCTGGTGGCGCCGCCTGGGAGCCTGGTGGTGCCGCCCGGGCGGCCGGGATGAGGCGGCCCATGCCCGCCTCTATACTTGCTCGCACATCTGTCCCGCGACCGGGAGCGCACGGGTGCAGCGAGCACTGGTCCTGAACGCCTCGTACCAACCGATCTGCGTCGTGCCGGTCCGGCGGGCGGTGGTGCTGGTGCTCAAGGAGAAGGCCGACGTCGTCGTGACCGGCGAGGGCCTGGTGCGCGGCGCGACCCTGGTGGTCGAGGCGCCCAGCGTGATCCGCCTGCGCTACTTCGTCAAGGTGCCCTACCGGGCCCGGGCCGGGCTGAGCCGCCGGGCGGTCTTCGTCCGGGACAGCCATACGTGCCAATATTGTGGGGAACGAGCGGAAAACGTCGATCACGTCATCCCACGATCGCGCGGCGGGCTCCACGTCTGGGAGAACGTCGTCGCCGCCTGCCGGCGGTGCAACAGCCGGAAGGAGGACCGCCTCCCGCACGAGGTGGGCTTCCGCCTCCGCCACGAGCCGCGGGCGCCGAAGGAGACCCTGTGGATAGTGATCGCGGTCGGCCGGGTCGAGCCGGGCTGGGCGCCCTATCTCGGCTTGGAGGTGGACGCCGTCTCCGCCTGAGGGCCTGGCTCGGCCGCCGGCGGCCCCCGCCGCTGCTCGGTCAATGGGTCCTGCCGCTGCTCGTCGGCGCGGCCGGTGCGCTGCTCGCGGTCACCCTGCTCGCCCGCCAGGACGCCCACATCGGCCCCGCCCAGGTGCACCTGGCCGCCCGCCCGGCGCTGGCGGGCGTCAGCACGGTCGCCGTGCCGCCGTTCGGCGCCGTCAGCGCGCACACCCATCTCGGCCTGGTCGCGTTCCGGGCCACGCTCGACAGCGTCGACGTGGGCGAGCTCGACGCCATGCTGAGCAAGGAGGAGCCGGCGGCCGGGCACCTGCCGCGCACCCCGGCCACGCTCGGGCCGCTGGAGCGCCAGGCGCGCGCGTCGGCGACGGCGTTCCTGGTCCGCGCCGGGCTGCTCGGGCTGGCCGGCGGCGTGGCGGCGACCGTCCTGTTCGGGCGGCGCAGCCTGCGCCGGCTGGCGCGCTGCGCGCTCGGCGGGCTGCTGGCGACCACCCTGCTGTTCGGTCCGGCGCTGCTCACCTTCGACGTCGCCGCCTTTCGTGCGCCGCGCTACCAAGGCGCCCTGGAGTCCGCCCCGGCCCTGATCGGCGACGCCCAGACCGGGCTCGTCCGCCTGCGCACGCTGCGCCAGGAGATGATCCGTATCAGCGGCAACCTGAACCGGGCCTATGCCGCGCTCAGCCGTCCCATGCCGTCCGACGACAGCACCGTCCGCATCCTGCACATCTCCGACATCCACCTGAACCCGGCCGGCTTCGACCTGGCCGAGCGGCTCGCCGACCAGTTCCAGGTGGCGGCCGTGGTGGACACCGGCGACATGGGCACCTGGGGCCTGCCGCCCGAGCGCGCGGTCCCCCGGCGCGTCGCCGAGTTCAAGGTCCCCTACCTGTTCGTCAAGGGCAACCACGACAACCAGGCCATGGTCGACGCCGTGGCGGCCAACGCCAACGCCCGGGTGCTGGACCGCGCGACCGTCGAGGTGGCCGGCATCCGCTTCTACGGCGTGGCCGACCCGACCTTCAGCCCCGGCCAGGGCTACCGGTCGGCCGACCTGGCCGCCGTGAAGCGGGCGCGCAGCGTCGGGGTTGGCACCGACATCGACGCCCAGCCGATCCGGCCGGACGTGCTGCTCGTCCACGACCCCGCACTGGCCACCTACGCCATGGGCCACGTCGCGACCGTGCTCGACGGGCACCTGCACCGGTTCTCGAGCGGGCTCGTCAACGGGACCCGCGAGCTCACCAGCGGCTCGGTCGGCGCGGCCGGCCCGGATGGCCTGCGCTCGCCGGTGCCCGTCCCGTCCACCGCCGAGATCGTCTCCTTCGACCCCGGCACCCGCCGCCCGGTCGCCGTGGACCACATCATGGTCCACTCGCTGGAGTCGTCCTTCTCGGTCGACCGGGAGCTGTTGCCCGAGGGCGGCACGCCGTTCGCGCCGAACCCGGTGCTCGTGCCGCCGGGCCTGAGCCCGATCCCCGACACCACCGCCGCCACCCAGGCCGAGCGCGGGCCCACCAGGCACGCCCCGGCCATCGGCTGATCGGCGGACGGTCCCGCCCCGGTTGGCGTTTGCCCAGGTCACCGCCTTCGGGCGTCCCATCCGGGGCGCCCGGTGAATTGACGATGGAGGCCTGGTGGAGTACGGTGGGGAAAAGTGGAGCGTAATCCCAATGGCAATCCGATCGAGGATCCCGAACGACGCGAGCCCGCCGGGTGGCCACCCGGCGGGCGACGGCAGCCGGCCGGAAGGGGGTGGAGGTCCTGTTCATCGGGACCTACGACCACTCCCTCGATCCCAAAGGCCGGCTGATCCTCCCGCGCAAGTTCCGCGACGAGCTGGGCCAGGGCATGGTGTTCACCAAGGGGATCGAGCGATGCCTGTACGTCTTCCCGGAGGCTGAGTTCGCCGCCTTCGCGGACAAGCTGCGCAACCGGCCGCTGACCGAGCGCCCGAGCCGCGACTTCGTCCGCATGTTCGTCGCCGGGGCGAGCCAGGAGAGCGCCGACGCCCAGGGGCGCGTCCTGATCCCCCAGCCCCTGCGGGACTACGCGGGGCTGAGCCGGGAGGTCGTCGTGGTCGGCCAGATCTCCCGGGTCGAGGTCTGGGACAAAGGCGAGTGGGAGGGCTACATCCCTGCCGCGCAGGCCGCCTACCGTGACCAGTCCAACGCGCAGTTCCTGGCGGAGCTGGGGATCTGATGGCCATGACCGTCCTCCGTCACGAGCCGGTGCTGCTCGAGCGCACCATCGAGCTGCTGCGCCCGCGCAGCGGTGGGGTCTACGTCGACGCCACCGTCGGGCTCGCCGGCCACGCCGAGCGGCTGCTGGAGGCCAGCGCGCCGGCCGGCCGGGTCGTCGGGCTGGACCGCGACCCGGCCGCCCTGACCCTGGCCCGCGCGCGGCTCGCCTGGGCGGATGACCGCTTCGTGCCGGTGGCCGCGTCCTTCGCCGACCTGGGCGAGGTGCTGGCGGGGCTCGGCCTGGAGGCCGTCGACGGGGTCCTGTACGACCTCGGCTCGTCGTCGCTGCAGCTCGACGACCCCAAGCGCGGCTTCTCCTACCGGCACGACGCCCCGCTCGACATGCGCATGGACCCGACCCGCGGCCGCACCGCGGCCGAGGTGGTCAACACCTACCCGCGGGCCGAGCTGGCCCGTGTCCTGCGCGCCTACGGCGAGGAGCGCTTCGCCGGCCGCATCGCCGCGTTCATCGACCGCGGGCGGCGCACCCGCCCGATCTCCACGACCGGCCAGCTCGCCGAGCTCGTCAAGGCGGCCATCCCGGCCGCTGCCCGCCGGACCGGACCCCATCCGGCCCGGCGGACCTTCCAAGCCCTGCGCATCGAGGTCAACGGCGAGCTGGCCGCCCTGCGCGCCAGCCTGCCGCAGGCGATCGACCTGCTCACGCCGGCCGGGCGAGTCGTCGTGCTCGCCTACCACTCGCTCGAGGACCGGATCGTCAAGCGCACGTTCGCCGAGGCGGCCGCCGGCGAGGTCCCGCCGACCAGGCTGCCCGAGCGCCTGGTGCGCCGCACCCCGCGCCTGGTCGTGCTGACCCGGCATCCCGAGACCCCGGGCGCCGCCGAGATCGAGGCCAACCCACGCGCCGAGAGCGCCAAGCTGCGCGCTGCCGAGAAGCTCCCGCCCGAAGCCCGAGGAGACCAGCCGTGAGCGCTGCCACCAGCCGAGCCCGCCTGGCTCGTCCGGCCCCGCCGCCGGACCCGCGCCGGACCCTGCGCGCGCTGCCGGCCGGCCGGCGGGCGCCCAGGCTGCCCTTTGCGCTGCTCACCGTCGGCGTCGTCGTCGCCGGCGTGCTCGCCCTGCTCGCCCTCAACGTGCGGGTCAACCAGCAGGCCTTCGAGATCGGGCGCCTGCAGGACGACGACCGCAGGATGGCCGCCGACTACACGCTGCTGCGCGCGCAGGTCGCCGCGCTCCAGGCCCCGGCGCGGCTGGCCCAGGTGGCTGCGCAGCGGGGGCTCGTGCCCGCCGGCCCACCCCGCGTGGTCACCTGGCCGGGCAGCCGCCCGGCCGCGACGGCAGCCGTCGGCGCGCCGGCATCGCCCGGCCCGACCGCGTCCCCGGGGGCGGCGACTTCCCCCGCCGCTCCCGGGGATGGCTCGGACGCTCGGACAGCCGGGTGGCCGCCCGACGACGACCCGGTCTCCATCAAGCAGTACCTGGCCGAGCCGTAAGGCCATCCGCCCCTGCACCGAAGATCGCCGGGGAGGAGCGAGCGCGTGACTCCTCTGCCGCCTTCAGGCGACAGCTTCTCAGGTCGCTCGCGCGGCATGCTGATGGACGCACGCAGCCGGCGAGCCGCGGGCCCGGCCGCTCGCGGCGGGCCGCGCCCGGCCAGCGCCGCCGGCCAGGCCGCCCGCACCACGAGCCGGGGGCAGCCGGCCGCCCGCCGCCAGGGCACGGCCAACGGCGCCCTCCAGGCCGCTGGACGCCGGCCACGCCGCCGGCCACACCGCCGGGACGCCGGGAGGCGGCTGCTGGTGCTGCTGGCCGTCGCGCTCGCCGCCTTCCTGACCATCTCGGGCAGGCTGGTGACACTGCAGGTGCTGGACGGGCCGAGCCTGGACCGGGCGGCGGCCCGCCAACGGCTGCGCACGATCGAGCTGCCCGCGGAGCGCGGCCGGGTGTTCGACCGCAACTTCGCCGACCTTGCCCTGTCGGTCGACGCCCGCACGGTCTACGCCCAGCCCAGGTTCGTCACCGACCCAGCCCGGGTCGCCGCCCGGCTCGCCCCGATCCTGCGCCGCCCGGCGGGCGAGCTCGCCCGCCAGCTCGCCAGCAAGCGCACGTTCGTCTATCTGGCCCGCAAGGTGCCCCCGGGGGTCGGCGACGCCGTGGCCCGGCTGGGCGAGCCGGGCCTGGGCGTGCTCGGCGACAGCGCCCGGCGGTACCCGTCCGGGTCGCTGGCCGCCCAGGTGCTGGGGTGGGTCAACGTGGACGGCGTCGGCGGCGCCGGCGTCGAGCAGCAGTACGACGCGGTCCTGCGCGGCCAGCCGGGCTCGGTGCTGCTGGAGGAGGACCCGTCCGGGCGGCCGCTGCCGGGCAGCCGGCGTTCGCTCGAGCGTCCCCGTCCGGGCAGCGACATCGTGCTCACCATCGACCAGCCGCTGCAGTACCAGGCCGAGCAGGCGCTGGCCGCGGCGGTGCGGCAGTTCCACGCCAAAGGCGGGGCGATCATCGTGCAGGTGCCGGCGACCGGTGAGATCCTGGCCATGGGCAACGTGCCGGCGTTCGACCCGAACCAGTACGGGTCGAGCAAGCCGGAGGCGCGCGTCAACCGGGCGGTGGCCGACGCCTACGAGCCCGGGTCGGTCAACAAGACGATCACGGCGGCCGCCGCCCTCCAGGCCGGCGTGGTGACGCCGAGCACCCGCATCACGATCCCGCCCTCGCTGCCGCTGTGCCCCGGCAAGACGTTCCACGACGCCGAGCCCCACGGCACCGAGACGCTGCCGTTTGCGCAGGTGGTCGCGCAGTCCTCCAACATCGGCACGATCAAGGTGGCGAGCCGGCTCGGCGCGCACCGCCTGGGCGCGGCGGAGCTGGCCTTCGGCTATGGCCGACGCACCGGCGTCGGCCTGCCCGGCGAGTCGGCCGGCATCGTCGTGCCGGCCCGGCGGTGGGCCTGCACCGACCTTGCGGTGAACGCCATCGGCCAGGGCGTGGCGGTCACGCTGCTGCAGATGGCCACCGTGTACGCCACCGTGGCCAACGGCGGCGTGCGCGTCCCCCCCACCATCGTGCGCGGGGTCGTCGACGACCAGGGCCGCCTCGAGGAGGCCCGGCAGGCGCCGGGCCGGCGGGTGATCGCGGCCAGGACCGCCCACACCCTGACCACCATCCTCGAGCAGGTGGTCGAAGCGCACGGCACCGGCACCCTGGCGGCGCTCGACGACTACACCGTGGCCGGCAAGACCGGCACCGCCCGCAAGCCCGACCAGACCTGCCACTGCTACCGGGGCGGCTACATGTCGTCGTTCATCGGCTTCGCGCCGGCCAGCAACCCGGCCGTCGTGGTGGCCGTGGTGCTCGACGAGCCGACGCCGATCTTCGGTGGCATCGTGGCCGCCCCGACCTTCAAGCTCGTCGCCGAGGCCGCCCTGCACCGCCTCGGCGTCCCGCCCGACCGTACCCCGCCCGCCGCCCCGGACGGCCCGACCACGACCACCGCCCCAGACAGGCCGACCACGACCACCGGCCCAGACAGGCCGGACGGCACGACCACGACCACCGGCCCGGACGGGCCCACCGGCCCGACCACGACGAACCGGTGACGCGCCACCGGATCGGCCACGGAGGCCCGGCGCACAATGCTAGGCTTGCGCGGGCCGTCACCGGATGTGCGGCCCGGCACCTCGTTTCCGGGTGCCCCGAGCCGCCGATGCGGGCTGCCACGTTCATGACGCTGACGCCACGGCGCGTCCCCCTCGACGCCCTCGCCCGCGCCGTCCACGGCGAGATCCGCGGCGATGGCCGCCTCACCGTCTCCGACGTCGTCCTGGACACGCGCGCGGTCCGGCCGGGCGCCCTGTTCTGCTGCGTGCCCGGCGCCCGCGTGGACGGCCACGACCTGGCCGGCCAGGCGGTCGCCGCCGGCGCGGTCGCCCTGTTGGCCCAGCGGCCCCTGCCGGTCGACGTGCCCCAGCTGCTGGTCGGCTCGGTGCGGTCGGTGCTCGCGCCGCTGGCCGCCGCCTTCTACGACCGGCCGTCCCGCCGGCTCGACCTGGTCGGGGTGACCGGCACCAACGGCAAGACGACCACCACGTTCATGCTGGATGCCATCTTCACCGCCGCCGGGCGCAGCAGTGGGATCATCGGCACCGTCGAGGTGCGGGTCGGCCGCGAGCGCCGGCCGGTGCTGCACACCACCCCGGAGGCGCCCGACCTGCAGCGGCTGCTGGCCGAGATGGCCGACAGCGGCGTCCAGGCGGTGGCGATGGAGGTGTCCAGCCACGGGCTGGCGCTTGGCCGGGTCGACGCGACCCGCTACCGGGCGGCCATCTTCACCAACCTCACCCAGGACCACCTGGACTTCCACGCCGACCTCGAGGACTACTTCCTGGCCAAGGCCGGACTGTTCACGGCCGAGTTCACCCGGGTCGGCGTCGTCAACGTCGACGACCCGTACGGCCGCCGGCTGGCCGCGGCCGGCGAGGTGCGCATGGTGACCACCGGCACCGGCCCGGATGCCGCCTGGCGGGCCGCCGACGTGACCGCCTCGCTGCGCGGCACGTCGTTTCGGCTGCGCTCGCCGCTGGGGGAGCGTCCGGTCCGCCTGCGGCTGGCCGGCCAGTTCAACGTCGCCAACGCGCTCGGCGCCCTGGCCGCCGCCGCCGAGCTCGGCATCGACCTGGACACCGCCGTCGCCGGGCTGGAGGGGCTGGCCGGCGTCCCCGGCCGCTTCGAGCGGGTCGACGCCGGCCAGCCGTTCACCGTCCTGGTCGACTACGCCCACACTCCCGACTCGCTGGACAACTGCCTGCGGGCGGCCCGGGCCGGCACGTCGGGCCGGGTGATCGTGGTGTTCGGCTGCGGCGGCGACCGCGACCGGGCCAAGCGGCCGCGCATGGGCGAGATCGCCGGCCGGCTGGCCGACGTGGCGATCATCACCTCCGACAACCCGCGCTCCGAGGACCCCCACGCGATCGTCGCGCAGGTCGCCGAGGGAACCCGGCGGCGCGCCCGCCCGGACGCGTTCGTGGTCGAGGTGGACCGGCGCCTGGCCATCCGGGAGGGGCTCGCCATGGCCGGGCCAGGTGACGTCGTGCTGATCGCCGGCAAGGGGCACGAGCAGGGGCAGGAGTTCGCCGGCGGGCACAAGGTCGCCTTCGACGACCGGGTGGTGGCCGCCGAGGAGCTGCGGGCGCTGCTCGGGACCGAGGGCAGCCCGTGATCGGGCTCACCTTGGCCGAGGTGGCCGAGGCGACCGGGGGCCGGCTGGTCGAGGCCGACCCGGCCGCCCGCGTCAGCTCGCTGACCACCGACTCCCGCACGGCCGCCCCGGGCGCCCTGTTCGTCGCCCTGCGCGGCAGCCGCGCCGACGGCAGCGCCTTCGCCGGCGCCGCCCTGGCCGCCGGGGCGGTGGCCACGCTGGCCGCGGCCGGCGCCGTGGCGGCCGGGCCGCGGGTGGAGGTGGCCGACCCGCTGGCCGGCCTGGCCGCGGTGGCCGGCGCCGTGCGGGCCCGCGCGTGCGCCCGGGTGGTCGGGATCACCGGCACGACCGGCA
>JBIOYL010000468.1:0-6779 GCA_044870185.1 Actinomycetes bacterium
GCCGGGCGGGCCGGCGCCCGGCCGGCCCAAAGCCACCCCGCCGGTGCGCAGGTACGCCAGGGACCACGGCGTCGACCTTGCCACCCTGGCCGGGACCGGCAAGGACGGGCGCATCACGCGCGAGGACGTGGACCGGGCCCTCCAGGGGGCCCCGGGCCGGGCCCCCCGGGTGGAGCGCGCCCTCGAGGAGGCCGCGGCCGGGGCGCCGCCGGCGCCCGCCCCGGCGGCCCCGGCGGTCAGGGCGCCACGGGAGCGCACCGAGGAGCGCATCCCGGTCCGCGGGACGCGCCGGCAGATCGCGGCCGCCCTGGTCGCGTCCAAGTTCTCGATCCCGCACGTCACCGAGTTCCTCACCGTCGACGCGACCGCGCTGGTGGACCTGCGCCGGCGCATGAAGGCACTGCCGGCAGCCGCCGACGTCAAGCTCACCCCGCTCGCCATCATCGCCCGGGCCGTGTGCGTGGCCGTGCGCTCGTTCCCGCTCATGAACTCCTCCTGGGACGAGCAGGCCAGCGAGATCGTGGTCAAGGGCTACGTCAACCTCGGGATCGCCACCGACACCCCGACCGGCCTGCTGGTCCCCAACGTCAAGGACGCCGACACCCTCGGGGTGCTCGACCTGGCCCGCGAGCTCGCCCGCCTCACCGAGCTCACGCGGGCGCGCAAGGCGTCGCCAGCCGACCTCACCGGCGGCACGATCACGATCACCAACGTCGGCGGGTTCGGGGTCGAGACCGGCACGCCGATCATCAACAAGCCCGAGTGCGCCATCGTGGCCACCGGCCTGATCGCGCCCCGGCCGTGGGTGGTGGCGGGCGAGCTGGCCGTGCGCAGCCTGATGACGACCTCGGTCTCGTTCGACCACCGCATCGTGGACGGCGCCTACGCCGCCCGGTTCCTGGCCCACCTGCGCGACCTGCTGGAGGACCCGGCGCTGCTGCTCGCGTTCTAGAACGCCGGGTTCGTCGCCTGGTGCCACTTCGCCCCGTTTGTTAGGCTGTGGGGGCGAAGGGGGTCGCGATGAGGACTCGGCCGCGCGCGCTGCTCGTGCTCGCCGTGCTGGTCGCCCTGGTGGCCGGCACGGTCGCCTACGTGGCGGGCAGGACCGGCGCGGACACGGGCAAGCCGGGCGCCGGTGCCGTGCGCGCCGCCACGGCGCCCACCGGGCGGCCGCGCCCGCCCGACGCCTTCCGTGGCGAGGTGCTGATCTGGGCTCCTGGCGGGTTCTCGCGTGCGGAGGTGAACCGGGTGCTGGGCTCGACCCGGGTGGCCGCGATCTCCGCCGTGCGCACCGGGCAGCTTGCGCTGGCGAGCCGCCTGGCCGGCTGGCCGGTGATCCCGGCCGAGGCCATGGCGGTCGACCCCGACGCCTACACCCGCGCGGTCGGCCAGCCGGGCACCGACCTGGCCGGCATGCTCCGGCGCGGCGCCGTGCTGTCGGTCACCGAGGCGCGGCTGCGCCGGCTTGCCCCTGGCGGCAAGCTGCGGCTGGTCGGCGGCCAGACGCTGGCCGTGGCCGGCATCGTCCCCGACGAGCTGCTCGGCGGCTACGAGGTGGCGCTGGACAAGGACGCCGGTGCCGCGCTCGGGCTCACCCACGCAGGCTACCTGCTGGTGCGCCCGCGGGGCGGCCGGCCGGCGCTCGAACGGGCCGTCCGCGGGCTGCTCGCCGGCCGGGACCTTCGGTTCCACAGCCCGGGCGAGCGCCCCTACTTCCGCGCCGGGGACGGCGTGCTGCCGCAAGCGCTCGTCAAGGCCCGCTTCGGCGAGTTCGCGCTGCGCTCGCTCGACGCGACCACCCCCGACCCCCGCTGGGTGCGTGCGCACATGGCCCGGCGCGCCGTGCCCGTGCTCGGCCTGGTGCGCTGCCACCGGCTCGTGCTCGACGACCTGGCCGCCGCCATGGGCGACGTCCGGCGGGCACACCTGGAGAGCTCGATCGACGTGGACGGCGTCCGGCGCGAGGGCGGCTGCTACGCCCCGCAGCTCGTGCCCGGCGACCAGACGGCGCCGTCCCGGCACGCCTGGGGCATCGCCATCGACCTCGACGCCGCGGCCAACCCACCCGGCGGGCCACCCCGCGCCGACGCGCGCCTGGTCGCCATCATGGCCCGCCACGGGTTCACCTGGGGCGGACGCTGGCTGCCCCCCGACGGCGGCCGGTTCGAGTGGGTCGGCGCCGGGGCATGAGCCATTGGCTGGACGGGCGCCGCACGCGGGCGTCGCGGGTGCCGCCCGGGCGGTCGGGCGCCCCGGATGCGGGTAGCCTGGGCCTCCTCCGACCGCCCGAGGAGGCTCCCATGCTGACATTCGGCGCCGCGGTCTCGACCGCCCCCGACCACCAGGAGGCGCTGCGCGAGGCCGTCCCCGCCGCCCTGGACGACCTCGGCGGCGCACCGGACCTGGTCGTGTGCTTCCTGTCACGCCAGCACGCGGCCAGCGCGGACGGCATCGCGCTCAGCCTGTCCGAGCGCACCGGGACGACCAGCATCATCGGCTGCACGGCCGAGGGTGTCATCGGGGCCGGCCGCGAGCTCGAGGACACCCCGGGGCTCGCCCTGTGGGTGGCGCGCCTGCCCGGCGTCGAGGTCACCCCGTTCGCCCTCGACGTCGTCGAGCTGGCCGACGGCTACGGCATCACCGGCTGGCCGGCGCTGGCCACGGACGCGCACACGACCGTGCTGCTGCTCACCGATCCGTTCAGCTTCCCGGCCGACAGCTTCCTGGACAAGCTGAACGAGGAGGGCGTCCGGCTGCCGGTCGTCGGCGGGCAGGCGTCGGGCGGTGAGGGTCCGGGCCGCAACCGGCTGCTGCTCGGCACCGAGGTGCTGACCGCCGGCGCGGTCGGCGTCGCCTTGACCGGGCCCGTCGACATCCGCACGGTCGTGAGCCAGGGCGCCCGGCCGGTCGGCGCTCCCTACGCGGTGACCAGGGGGGAGGGCAACGTGGTCATCGAGCTCGGCGGCCGGCCGGCGGTCGAGCGCCTGCGCCAGCTCGTGGCGGCCATGGACCCGGCCGAGCAGGCGCTGGTGCGCGGCGGCGTCCAGGTCGGCCAGGTGATCGACGAGCACCAGGCCGACTTCGGCCGGGGCGACTTCCTGGTCCGCGGCCTGGTGGGCGCCGATCCCGACTCCGGGGCGATCGCCGTCGCGAGCGCCGTCGAGGTCGGCCAGACCCTGCAGTTCCACGTGCGCGACGCGGCCGCCGCCGACGAGGAGCTGGACCTGCTGCTCGCCCCGGTCGGCGGCTGGAGGCCGCGCGGGGTGCTGCTGTTTGCCTGCAACGGCCGGGGCCGCCGCTTCTTCGGCGAGCCCGACCACGACGCCGCCCGGGTCGCACAGGCGACCGCCAACGTGCCCATGGCCGGGTTCTTCGCCGCCGGCGAGCTCGGCCCCGTGGGCGGCCGGAACTACGTCCACGGCTACACGGCCAGCCTGGCGATCTTCTGCGAGCCGCCGGCCGGCGCACCGGCCGTCGCCGCCGGGCGGGCGACCGCGCAGGAGCCGGCCCGCGGCGCCGTCCCGGCGCCGCGCTACCCCGGCCTGTTCGACTCCAGCGCCGAGTAGGGCAGCAGGAAGCCGTCGCGCAGGCGGTCGCGCAAGGGTGTCCGGTACCTGACCATCATCGCGGCGCCGAGCACCAGGTAGGCGGCGGACAGGACGAGCAGCTCGGTCCCGTGGGCCTGCTCGGGCACGGCCGCGCCCAGGACGAACTGCGCCCAGAACAGCCCGAACAGGGCGGTCGCCTCCCGGATCGAGAGCTGCAGGTTGGCCAGGACGGCCACCGCGAACACGGTCTGGGCGGCGGTCAGCAGCAGCTCCTCCCGCTGCCGGGGCTCGATCGGCAGGCCGTGCAGGCTGCCCGAGGCCAGCGCGAACACCACCGGGAGCGTGCCGACCAGCAGCGTCCACTGGTTGATCTTGGACGACACCAGGGTGGTCAGGGCGGAGCTGGTGTTCAGGCGCCAGGCGTACAGCCCGGCCACCAGCAGCTCGGGCGCCTCCGAGGCGAGCGGCGCGAGCCACTGGACCAGCAGGAACTCGCTGATGCCGAGCTGCCGGCCGGTGCCGACCAGCGCCTCGGCGAAGTGCTCGGCGACCAGCAGGATGACCGCGGCGGCGAACAGGAACGCCGCGGCGACGCTGGCCCGGCGGCGCCGGCGGGGAAACGAGCCGATCCAGGCGGCCGGGCCGATCAGGTGCGGCTCGGCGGCCGGCGCCTTGCCGATCCGGATCGTGTAGGCGACGAAGATACCGACCAGGATGACCGCGTCGAGCAGGGTGATGGTGCGCTTGAACGGCAGGGTGAGCGAGTAGGCACAGGCCAGGGCGAGGAAGGCGAGCTCCACCGAGTTCGACCGGGCCAGCCGGATGCCGTCACGCGGGTCGCCCTGCCGGCGCCAGCGCCAGAACGCGATGAACACCACCAGCGCCCAGCCGACGCCGATCAGCAGGCGGTTGGCGCCGGTCATGTTGGCCAGCACCAGCGAGCAGTTGGACTCCGCCACCCCGGGCGGCTTGCACGCGTCGCCGAAGCGGGCCACGTCGTGCCCGCCCTTCCAGGCGAACACGAAGCCGACGGCGTACTCGGGCAGGACGGCGATGAGCGCGAGCAGGCCGATGGCCAGGCTCGCCGACACGTCCAGCTGGGCGACCTCGGCGGCCCATGACAGCAGGAAGGCGGCCCCGATCACGGCCAGGCCGTAGATCAGCGCCTGGACGGCCGGGGCGGGATGGACGAGGTCGACGCCTGCAAGCCCGCCCAGCCCGAGCGCGCTGCCCGGCAGGGTCAGCGCCACCGCGGCCGCGAACGGGATGCGCGCACGGCGCAGCCGGGCGGGGGAGCGGGGGGTCGGCGTGGTCGGGGTCATGGGGCAGCCTCCGGCTCGCTCAGCATCACCTGCGGGACGCTGCTCGTTCCGAAGGTCTCGTTCGCCCGGAGACCCGGGTGAGGCCCGGAGACCGGGTGAGGCGCCGGGCGGCCTTCGGCCACCGTACTGACGGCACGCTCGCGCCAGGCAGCTGCCTCCAAGGCGTCTGCCTCGCGGAACTACTCCCCTTCGCGGTCATCGTACCCGGTCGAGGCTGCGCTGCCCATCGCGGCGCGCCCCGGGCTTCACCCAGCGACAAGGATCCACGGCCCAGAAGCCCCGGCGGTCCTGAAGCTGCCGGGACCAAAGGCTCTACCCTCCGGTCCCTCGCAGTGGCACAAGCAGTGATGGGGCGTTGCTCGTGGGGAGCGCAGCCAAGGGAAGGAGGCAGGCCATGGGCGGGACGCTGGAAGGAAAAGTCGCGCTGGTCACCGGAGCCGGATCCGGCATCGGTGGCGTCGCCGCACTGGCGTTCGCGCGGGAAGGTGCGAACGTCGTCGTGTCCGACGTCGCGGCCGAGGGCGGCAAGGAGACCGTGCGGCTGATCGAGGAGGCCGGCGGGAAGGGCTTCTTCATCCAGGGAGACGTCTCGATCTCGGCGGAGGTGCAGACCATCGTCCAGACGGCCGTCGGGCAGTACGGCCGGCTCGACTGCGCCTTCAACAACGCCGGCATCGAGGGTGTCCAGGCACCGACGGCCGAGTGCACCGAGGAGAACTGGGACCGGGTGCTCACCATCAATCTCAAGGGCGTCTGGCTCTGCATGAAGCATGAGATCCCCCAGATGCTCAGGCAGGGTGGGGGGGCCATCGTCAACACCGCCTCGGTGGCCGGCCTGGTCGGCTTCGTCGGCACCCCCGCCTACAACGCGTCGAAGGGCGGCATCATTCAGCTGACCAAGACGGCCGCCCTTGAGTACGGGAAGGACGGCATCCGGGTGAACGCCGTGTGTCCAGGGGTCATCCGGACCCCGATGGTCGAGCGGTTCATCGGCGGATCCGCCGAGGCCGAAGCCCAGTTCGTCGGGATGGAGCCGATCGGGCGGCTGGGCCTTCCGGAGGAGGTCGCCGAGGCCGTCGTCTGGCTGTGCTCGGACGCCGCGTCGTTCGTGACCGGGCATGCCATGGTGGTGGACGGAGGCCTGACTGCCCAGTGATCGCCTCGGCCCCATATGCCGTACCATATGCCTATGGCTCGCAGGGAAGTCCTCGTCCAACTCGACGACGAGCTGGTCGGCCGGCTGGACGCCCTCGCCGCCAAGGCCGGGACCAGCCGATCCGAGCTGCTCCGGCGCGGCGCCGTCGCCGTCCTCGAGGCGGCCGACCTCGCCGAGGCCGACCAGGCGCTGATCGACGCCTACCACCGACAGCCCCAAGACCCGGCAATCGTCGCCGCTGCTGCCCGCCTGGCCGCGCAGACCGCGCCCAGGTGGTAGCCCGCGGCGAGATCTACTGGGCCGACCTGGGGCCGCCGGCGGGTCGGCGGCCGGTCTGCATCCTGACCCGCGATGCGGCCATCACGGTGCTGGCCACGGTCACCTGCGCACCCATCACCCGCACCATCCGCGGGATCCGCTCCGAGGTCGAGGTCGGAGCTGCACAGGGGCTTCCGGCGCCAAGCGCCATGAGGATACGCCGAGGGGACTGCCGCCTTCAGGCGACAGGGGAATCGGCGTTCCGCCTCCTTCCACTATCCACAATCGCGTCGATCGGCCACCCACGGTCACACCTGGCTGCGATGATCCGGGCATGCGACGCGCCTTCAAGTTCCCCCTGCGCCCCACCAGCAAGCAAACCGGGGCGCTGACCGCCATGCTGGACGACCACCGGCAGCTGGACAACGGCGCCCTCGAGCACCGCCGCACCGCCTGGCGCATGCGCAATGGCACCGTTCGCTACCCCGACCAGTC
>JBIOYL010000469.1:0-19664 GCA_044870185.1 Actinomycetes bacterium
TGCTGGCCCTCGGCGGCCTCGTGCTGGCGCACCCGCCTGGCTCCCGGCGACGCTCACGCTGGGCCAGGCGTTTGGGAGGCAGGAGAGCCCTCGGTCGGAATCGAACCGACGACCTGCGCTTTACGAGAGCGCCGCTCTGACCGACTGAGCTACGAGGGCTGGCTGCGACAACAGGCTACGAGGCTTGTGTTCGACCGCCAAGTCGGCCGCCATCGGCGACTCCGCCGTCGTCATGGCCGCGAGGAGCTGGCCTACGGCCTCGGCCGCACCGGCGTGCATCGTAGCAGTGACGTGGCGGTTCGACCTTCATCAGCAGGACAAGTGATCCGCCAGCGCGGGGGCCACAGTAGGAGCCGGCTCGCTACTGGCCAGTCGACGTGGCCGGTTCAACCGCGATCACCTTGAAGCTGGCACGACCAAGTTCGCTGCCGTCGACTTCCAACACGAACTCGTGAACCCCTGCGGAGCGCAATTCGAGCGAATTGAAATTGAAGGCCATGACCACGGCGGCCTCGTCTCCTGCCCGCATGCCGGGAGGCCGCCCGGTTTCGAAGTGACCCTGCACAGGCTCAGGCAGTACCGACCCTCCGTTCGCGTCGACAAGGTCCAGGCGGAGGGAGTGTTCCTGGTTGGTGGCTTGCCACGGGACATGCAGGGCTGCGGCTACCGTGAGGTGTGGGTGCGTGGCTGGGAGCTGGGCGACGGTGATCGTGTTCCAGCAGCCGCCGGTGACGTAGAGCTTGCCGTTCACAGCCTCGGCGTGATCGGCCAGAAGGAACGTGGTGAGCCGCACCTTGCCTCCATGTGGTACAAATGTAGTGCACTTGCGTTACAAAGCGTAGGGCAACAGGCGGTTGGAGGCAAGGCGTGCGCCACCCATCATCAGCGGCACGCTTCGAGTGGGATTCGAACAATGAGGATAAACTGGCCGAACGGAACGTGCGGCCTGATGAGGTGGAGGCCATCTGGAAGCACCGACCCCGCTACTTCAAGAACAAGAAGGCGGGCAGCGCGACCTGGATGATGGTGGGCCGCGATCCCCGTTCCGGGCGGCAGCTCAGAATCGGCATCCTTTGGGCCGACGAGGAAGAAGGGGTGCTCAGGGCGATCCATGCTTGAGCTTCGGCGTGGCAGGCAACGATGATGGGACGAAACGGGCTGAGGCGAGCGCGCTCGGTAGCGGAGGCTTGGTGGAGGTAGCAATGAGTCGTATCTCGAAACGAGAGGAAGCCGAGCTCGCCGCCGAGTTCGAGCAGGATGCTGCCAACGAGGAGCTGTGGGAAGAGCTGCCTGCGCCAACCCGGACGCGGGGGCGGAAGACCCTCGGCACACAGGTCACCATCCGACTGGACCACAGATCGGCCGAGCAACTGCGCGAGATCGCACAGCATCGAGGCATGGGTTACACGTCCTTGCTCCGAACCTGGGTGGAGGAACGGCTGCAGAGCGAGATCTCTGCGCTCCGTCTCAGCAAGCCGCAAATTACCGTCGCAGGCGAAAGTGGAGCTGCGAAGGTTCAGTTCAGCGGCCCTGGCGGAGTGGTCGCAGCGGTCGGGTAGCGCACGGTCATCGGCCCATCCGGCGCTCGTCGGCCGAGGGCAGTGGCACCGCTCCGGTCGTCCAGCCAGTGCGTCGCCCGGTGCCTGAAAGACCGACTGAGCTGGGCAGACGTCTCGCCACCTCCACGCCGGCCGTCAGCGGCGGATCTCCAGCCGGGCCATGGCGGGTGCCGTGCCGGCCATGGCGTCCTGGGCGGCCAGCAGGGCCGCCTCCAGCGTGAGCAGCGGCGCCGCGCCGATGGCGAGCCGGCGGTCGGCCTCGGCGAGGGCGGCGGCCGCCCGCACGGCCGCCGCCGGGCCGACCCGGCCGGCCAGCCGCTGCCACAGCTCGACGCGGTCGGGGTGCACGAGGGTCGGGGCGGGCGCGGCCACCCTGACCGCCGCCAGGTCCCGGAAGGCGGCGAGCAGGTCGGCTAGCGCCTCGCGGATGGCGTCGAAGCGCACCCGGCGCAGCTCGCGCCGATGCCGGGTCTCCAGGCGCCTGCGCAGGGTCGCGGCACCCCGGCCGCTGCCGTAGGCCGCCTCCAGCTCGGCCAGCTGCTCGGCCTGGCGGAGCCTGCACGCGGCGGCCACCTCGTCGGCCAGCGCCAGCACGGTCGCTGCGGCGGCCAGCGCCGCCGAAGCGTCCCCACCCGCGAGCTGCTCGACCAGGTCCAAGACGGCGCCGCGGCGGGTGCGGGCCGCCGGGTCGGTGAGCAGGGCATGCGCCCGTTCGAGCCGACCGTGCCCGGCGGCCGCCGCCCACGCGGCGGTCTGCTCGTCGGCGCCGCCGGCCCGCAGCGCGGCGGTCAGGGCGGCGGGGGGCAGGTCGGCGAAGGCGACCACCCGCGCGCGGGACGGGACGGTGGGCAGGAGCGCCTCGGCGCTCCGCGCGGCCAGCACGAAGACCACGTCGGCTGGCGGCTCCTCGAGCACCTTGAGCAGCGCGTTGCCGGCCGCGTCCGTCATCCGGTCGGCCTGGTCGAGGACGAACACGGCCGTGCGGCCCTCATGGCGCGAGCGCCAGGCCTCCTCGCGCACCGCCCGGACGTCGTCGACCAGCAGGTTGTCGCCCTCGGGCTCGACCAGGTGGACGTCCGGGTGCACCCCGCGCAGCACCCGCGCGCACACCTCGCAGGTCCCGTCGCCGCCGTTCGGGCAGTTGAGGGCGGCCGCGAAGACCCGCGCGAGGTGCACCTTGCCGACCCCCGGCGGGCCGACGAACAGCCAGGCGTGGGCCACCCGGCCCGACTCGACCGCCTCGCGCAGCAGCGCCACCGCCTCGGCGTGGCCGACCACACCATCCCAGACCGACATGGGCACAGCCTACGGTGGCGCGGCGTGCGCCGCAGCACGCCCGGCCGCCGGCCCGGGCCGTCTACAGGCGGCCGGCCCGGGCGGCGCGCACGCGGGCGGCGACCTGGCCGGGCGACCCGTCGGCGTCGACCACGACGAAGCGGTCGGGGTGGCGGGCGGCCAGGCCACCAAACGCCTTGGCCACGGCGCGGTGGAAGTCGAGCTCCTGCCCCTCGATGCGGTCACGTCCCCACCCGCGCCGCGCCAGGCCGACGGCCGGGTCCAGGTCGAGCAGCACCACCACGTCGGGCAGCAGACCGCCCGTCCCGAAGCGGTTGAGCGCCTCGACCCGGTCCACGCCGAGCCCGCGGGCGCCGCCCTGGTAGGCAAGCGACGAGTCGAGGAAGCGGTCGCACAGCACGACCGCCCCCTGCTCCAGCGCCGGCCGGATCACCTGCGCCACGAGCTGGGCGCGGGCGGCGGCGAACAGCAGCGCCTCGGTCTCCGGACACATCTCGGCGGCGACGGGATCGAGCAGGATGGCCCGGATGCGCTCGCCGATCGGCGTGCCGCCCGGCTCGCGGGTGACCACCACCTCCCGCCCGGCGGCCGCCAGCTCGGCCCGCAGCAAGCCGAGCTGGGTCGACTTGCCGGCGCCCTCGACGCCCTCGAAGACCACCAGGCGTCCGCCCACGCGCCCGCGGCTCACGCTTCAGGCGCTGGCCAGCTCGGCCATGGGCACCTGGTTGCCGCACTTGGCGCAGGTCGCCGCCCGGCCGCCCTTGTCCGGCGTGAGCAGGCTGCCGCAGGCCGGGCATGGCTGCGCCAACGGCGCCTGCCACAGCGCGAAGTCGCAGTCCGGGTAGCGGTTGCAGCCGTAGAACGTCTTGCCGCGCCTGGTCCGCTTGGAGACGACCTCGCCCTGGCCGCACTTGGGGCAGGTGCCGAACGACTGCTCGCCCAGGTTCTTGATGCCCCGGCACCTCGGGTAGTCGGAGCAGCCGAGGAACGGGCCGAAGCGGCCGGTGCGCTTGACCATCGGCTTGCCGCACTTCGGGCACGGCTCGTCGGTCAGCTCGGGCGCTGGCCGGGTGGCCTGCTCGGCCGACTGGGCGGCGTCGCGCCGGTAGGTGCAGTCCGGGTAGCGGCTGCACGACAGGAACCAGCCGTAGCGGCCCCACTTGCGCACGAGCTTGGCGCCCGTGTCCGCCCCGCAGGTGGGGCAGAGCTCGTCGGTGGCCTGCTCCGGGCGCGAGACCTTGTCCTGACGCTCGGCGATGGTGTCCTCGACCTCGTCGAAGAACGACCGCACGATCGGCTCCCACGCCTTGGCGCCGCTGGCGATGTCGTCCAGGTCCTCCTCCATCTCGGCCGTGAAGCCGAGGTCGACCACCTTGGGGAACACGTCGGCGAGCAGGTCGGTGACCACGATCCCGACGTCCTGCGGGCAGAAGCGCTTGCGCTCCAGGCGCACGTACTTGCGCTCCAGCAGGGTCGAGATGGTCGGCGAGTAGGTCGACGGCCGGCCGATGCCATACTCCTCGAGCGCCTTGACCAGGCTCGCCTCGGTGTAGCGGGGCGGCGGCTCGGTGAAGTGCTGCTCGGGCCGCAGCTCGGCCAGGTCCAGACGCTGGCCGACCGCGAGCTCGGGCAGGGTGCCCGCCTCCTCCTCGGCCTCGTCGTCGCGGCCCTCCAGGTACACGCGCACGAACCCGTCGAAGCGCATGACCGAGCCGCTGGCCCGGAAGACCAGGTCCTTGCCGTCGGGCGAGCCCGCCCGCGAGCCGGTGGCGGTCACGTCCACCGAGGTCTGGTCGTAGACGGCCGGGGCCATCTGGGAGGCGACCGCGCGCTTCCAGATCAGCTCGTAGAGCTTGCGCTGGCCGTCGTCGAGGGTGCCGCGCAGCGACTCGGGGGTGCGTGCGACGGCGGTCGGCCGGATCGCCTCGTGGGCTTCCTGGGCGGAGCGCGCCTTGGCCTTGTACTGCGTCGTCTTGACGTAGCCGGCGCCGTAGCGCTCGCGCACGAGCGCCGCGATCTCCTTCAGGGCGGCCTGGGACAGCGCCGGGGAGTCGGTGCGCATGTAGGTGATCAGGCCGACCGAGCCCTCCCCCGGCAGCTCGACGCCTTCGTAGAGCTGCTGGGCGACCGCCATGGTGCGCTTGGACGAGAAGCCGAGCTTGCGGGACGCCTCCTGCTGCAGGGTGGAGGTGGTGAAGGGCGCCGCGGCGCTGCGCCGGCGTTCGCTGGTGGTGACGTCGGTGACCAGCCACGCGTCGGCGGCGCGAGCCGCGTCGGCGGCCCGTTCCGCCGCGCCCTGGTCGCCGAGCACGAACCGCTGCCGCTCGCCCACCGGGTAGCGGGCGTGCACGTCCTGCTGCGCCTCGGTGCGCAGGTCCGCCTCGAGGCTCCAGTACTCCTGCGGCCGGAACGCCTGGATCTCGCGCTCACGGTCCACGATCATCTTCAGCGCGGCCGACTGCACCCGGCCGGCCGACAGCCCGGCGCGGACCTTGCGCCACAGCACCGGCGACAGCTTGTAGCCGACGATGCGGTCCACGACCCGCCGGGCCTGCTGGGCGTCGACCAGGTGGGCGTCGATGTCACGCGGGCTGGCGAACGCCTGGCGCACCGCGTCGGCGGTGATCTCGGTGAAGGTCACCCGGCGGGTCAGCCCGGCGGCGAGCTTGGCCGCCTGGGCGATGTGCCAGGCGATGGCCTCGCCCTCGCGGTCCGGGTCGGTGGCCAGGAACACCCGTTCGGCGGAGCGGGCCGCCTTGCGGATGTCGCTGACGACCTTCTTGCCCTTGGGCGTCACCTCGTAGGTCACGGCGACCCCGCCGTTGACCTCCACGGCGAAGTCGGACTTCGGCAGGTCGCGCACGTGCCCCATGGAGGCGACGACGGCGTAGTCCTTGCCCAGGTACTTTCCGATGGTCTTCGCCTTGGCGGGCGATTCGACCACGACCAGGTTCCGTGCCAATCCTTGTGTCTTCCTTCTCGTTCTCGTTGGCTCCGCTCGGGCCGGGGCCAGGCGGCGCGCCCGCAGGGTCTGCTCTGTCAAGGACCGGGACGCCCGGTCTATTCCGCCCCGTCCGGCCGTGCCGGGCGACCGGACCGCACCGTCCGGCAGCGTCCCAGCGTACGACCGGGCGGCAGGGTCGGCACGCCGGGCGGGCCTTTCAGGGCGTCCGGCGACGGCCCGAGCCGGTCGGCGCCTGGGAGCCGGGCCGCGGCGGCGCCTCTGCGCTCGGCGCCCCCGTCTTGGGCGCCGGCGCCGAAGACGCCGGCGTGCTTGGGGCCTCCACCGGGGGCCCGGCGTCGCCGGGCGCCTCGGGGGTCGCGCCGGCCGGCGCCGTGGCCTGGCCCTGCATCGGCACGGTCTCGCCCTCGGCCGAGACGACCGCGGCCAGCGCCGCGGCGCCGACCCGCTGCGAGCGCCACAGCGCCCAGGCGAGGATGGCGACGCCGACGGCGCCGAGCACGAACCGGACCGCCAGCCTGGGGCCCAGCGCCACCACGGTGGGGGCCAGCAGCACGGCCACCAGGTTCATGACCTTGATGAGCGGGTTGAGCGCCGGGCCGGCCGTGTCCTTGAACGGGTCGCCGACGGTGTCGCCGATGACGGTCGCCTTGTGCGGCTCGGAGTTCTTGCCGCCGTGGTGGCCGTCCTCGACGTACTTCTTGGCGTTGTCCCAGGCGCCGCCCGAGTTGGCCAGCATGACCGCCAGGAGCTGCCCGGTCAGGATCGCGCCGGCCAGGTAGGCGCCGAGCGCCTCCTGCTTGAACAGCAACCCGGTCGCGATCGGCGTGACGACCGCGAGCAGCCCGGGGGTGAGCAGCTCACGCAGCGAGTCGCGGGTGCAGATGTCGACCACGGCCGCGTAGTCCGGGCGCTCGGTGTAGTCCATGATCCCCGGGTGGTCGCGGAACTGCTTGCGGACCTCGAACACCACCCGGCCGGCGGCCCGGCCCACGGCACGGATCGCCTGGGCGGAGAACATGAACGGCACCGAGCCGCCGATCAGCAGCCCGACCAGCACGATGGGATGGTCGACGCGGACGTCCACCAGGTTGGCGGCCACGCCGGCGTCCAGCAGGGCGCGCCGGAACGAGCCGAACAGGCTCGTGGCGGCCAGCACCGCGGTGGCGATCGCCACCCCCTTGGTGATCGCCTTGGTGGTGTTGCCCACGGCGTCCAGCGCGGTCAGCACCTCGGCGCCCGAGGGCCCCACGTCGCCCGACATCTCGGCGATGCCCTGGGCGTTGTCGCTCACCGGGCCGAAGGTGTCCATCGACACGATCACGCCGACGGTCGACAGCATCCCCATGCCGGCGAGCGAGATCATGTAGAGCTGGAAGTCCAGGCCCTTGCCAAGGCCGATCAGCAGGGCGCCGATGATCGCGCCGACGACGGCCAGCAACCCGTACACGCTGGACTCCAGGCCGGTCGCGAAGCCTGCCAGGATGGTGGTGGCCGGGCCGGTCTCCGACGCCTGGGCGATCTCACGCACCGGCCTGTACTGGGTGGCCGTGTAGTAGGAGGTGGTCAGCTGGATGACGCTGGCCAGCACGAGCCCGACGAGCATGGCGGCCAGCGGCCGCCAGTCACCGACGTAGCCGAGCGACACCGCGGCGACCAGGGCGGCCGAGATCAGCGCCGAGGTGAAGAAGCCCCGGTTGATCGAGCGCATGCCGCTCTCGGAATCCGAGCGCGGCCGGACCACATAGATGCCGACGATCGACGACAGGATGCCGACCGCCTGGATGACGAGCGGCAACAGCAGCCCGACGATGGGGCGCTCCGGGAAGGCGGCCGTGCCCAGCACGATCGCGGCCACCAGCGTGACCTCGAACGACTCGAACAGGTCGGCCGCCATGCCAGCGCAGTCGCCGACGTTGTCGCCGACGTTGTCGGCGATGGTGGCCGCGTTGCGCGGGTCGTCCTCGGGGATCGACCGCTCGACCTTGCCGACCAGGTCGGCGCCGACATCGGCGGCCTTGGTGAAGATCCCGCCCCCGACCCGCATGAACATCGCCAGCAGGGCGGCGCCGAAGCCGAAGCCGAACAGCACGCCGGGGGCGTCGCCCTTGTAGACCAGGACCACGAGCGCCGCGCCGAGCAGGCCGAGCCCGACGGTGAACATCCCGGCCACGCCGCCGGTGCGGAACGCGATCGGCATGGCGACGCGCAGGCCGCCCTCGTCGGCCGCGGCGGCCACCCGGACGTTGCCCCGGACCGCCAGCCCCATGCCGGTGCGTCCCGCGGTCGCCGAGAACACCGCGCCGAGCAGGAACGCGACCGACCGGCCGAGCCGGACCGACAGCGACGGCGCCTTCAGCACCAGCAGCAGGAAGAACAGCAGGGCGACGAAGATGGCGACGGTGCGGAACTGGCGGTTCAGGTAGGCGCGGCTGCCCTCCTGGACGGCGCGGGCGATCTCGCGCATCCGCTCGGTGCCCTGGCCGGCGGCCAGGACCTGCCGCACCAGCAGGAACGCGACCACGAGCGCAAGCAGCGAGACGGCGACGACCCCGAGCAGGATCAGCGTCTGGCCGCCGGTGAACCTGATCCCCCGGATGCTGCTCTCCTGCGCGAGCAGGCGTACCCCACCCATCGAACCTCCTCCGAGCCCCGCCGCTGGGGCTGGTCGTCACCGCGGCGGACAGCGCATCGGCCAATGCGTGCGCCTGCAGTGTAGAACGTGGAGGCGACGACCGGACGGCTCGGGTCCGAATGCGACCCGCGCGGGCCGGCACGGCCGGCCAGGTGCGGGGGGAAGCAGGTCAGGCCGGCCGGTCAGGTGCCGGGGGGAGGCAGGTCAGGCCGGCCGCGGCGCAGCCAGAAGCGGGTGCGGTGCCCGCCGCCCTCCAGCGTCTCGCTGCGCAGGCCGTCGACCAGCGCGCCGACCAGCGCGAGCCCGAACTGCCGGTCGTCGAGCCCGGGTTCGGCGCCGGCCCCGCGGGGGGCGCGGGCGGCCAGGTCGGGTGCCCGGTCGCGGACCTCGATGGCGAACCTGTCGGCGTCCTCGATCAGGTCGAGCTCGATCGGCGCGCGCGAGGCGGCCCTGCCCAGGTCCTCGAGCGCCATCGTGCAGGTCTCCGACACCGCGACCTTGAGGTCCTCGACGCCCTCGTCGTCCACCCCCGCCTTCCGAGCCACGATGCCGACCACCAGCCGGACGGTGCCGAGCATGGCCGGCTCGGGCACGAAGGTCAGGCGGATGGTGCCCGCCCGGCCCGTCGGCGGCTCGGCTGTGCTCACGCCGCTGCCCGCTTCCTACTCCTCGGTGGTGCTGGCGGCGGCCTCGGCGACCGACGCGTGGATCGGGAAGACCTTGGTCAGCCCGGTGATGCGGAAGATCTTGAGGATCTTCTCCTGGGTGCACACGAGCTGGAGGGAGCCGTCGTGGTTGCGTACCCGCTTGAGCCCGCCGACCAGCACGCCCAGCCCGGTCGAGTCGAGAAAGTCGACGTTCTCGAGATCGACGATGAGGTGGTAGGAACCCTCGCTGACCAGCTCGATCAGCTTCTCACGCAGCTTGGGCGCGGTGTAGACGTCGATCTCGCCGGCCACCTCCAGGACGGCGTGCTCCCCTTCCTTGCGGACGTTGAGGTCGAGGTCCATCGAGATCCTCCCGAGGGAACTGCCGGATGCATCCGGCAGGAGAATCGGGTGCGGCGGTGTCGGTGCGGCGGTGAAGGATTGTCGCACGCGATGCCTACGGTACCGAGCGAGGCTAGCGTCGGCGCTGCTCGCGGGCAAGGCGACCTGGCGTCGTCGTTGCCCGTCGCCCGGCCGGCGGCTAGGGTGGACCGGTCCGCACCAACCAGCAGATTCACCCAAACCACGAGGATGAGGAGTCCGCCGCCGACCGCCCGGGCCCGTCTGGCCGCCGTCGCGCTGGGCGCGCTGGCCACCCTGCTGCCTGCGGCCTGCACGTCGGGCAAGCACCAGGCGGCCCCCGCCCCGCCGACCACGCAGGCGCCGCCCGCGCCGCTTCGCGTCGAGCTGCGCGCCGACGCCCAAGGCCCGGTGCACGGGTTCGACGCGCGCACGGCGGCCGCCAAGGCCAGCCCCGGCATGCAGCGGTTCCTGACCGGCTACCTGACCGCCGCCTTCCTCGACCCGACCCAGCAGCGCAGCGGCTATCGGGCGCTGCTGGCGCTGTTCGACGCGCCGCTGCGGGCGGCCGCCCGCCGCGACCTCGACGCGCTCAGCCTGGGCTCGGACGCCCAGGGCGTCACGGCGGTCCGGCCGGGGCCCGCGTCGGCCCACGCCACCTTCCTGTACCGGGACGGCCGTGCGGTGGCCGCGGTCGTCCAGGTCGCCTTCGATGGCTCGGCCGACCGCAGCGACGGCAGCGGACCCGTCCGCCTGCGCGCCACGCTGGCGCTGGAGGCCATCCCTGCCGGCTGGCGCATCGTCTCCTACGACAGCCACACCAGCGCCTGACATGCGACGCGGCCTCCGCCTCCTGCTCGCCCTCGCCCTGGTGGCGGCGGGCGCCACCGCCCTGGCCGTCGCCGGCCCGGGCCAGGCGCGACGGGCGCACACCGCGGCACCCCTCCCGCCGATGCAGCGGGCGCACGCCGCAGCGCCCATCCTGATCCAGCGGGCGCACGCCGCGGCGGCCGTCCCGAGCCGGGACCGGCGCATCACCTTCCTGGTCGTCGGCTCCGACGCCGGCGCGCCCCGGCACGGCCGGGGCGGCACGGCCGCGGGCGGGCGCGGCGACGCCCTGCACCTGGTGGTCGTCGACGGCGGCAAGCGGCGGGGCGTGATCCTCGACCTTCCCCGCGACAGCTGGGTGCCGATCCCCGGCCACCGCACCTCCAAGATCAACGCGGCGCTGACCGCCGGCGGCCCGCCGCTGCTCGACCGCACGGTCGAGCAGCTCACCGGCATCCGCGTCGACTACTTCGTGCTGACCTCGTTCGACGGGCTGGCCGACCTGGTCAACCGGGTCGGCAAGGTCCAGGTCAGCGTCGACCAGAACATCGACGACCGCTTCTCCGGCGCCCACCTGCGCAAAGGCAGCCGGGTGCTCGACGGCGAGCAGGCCCTGGCCTACGCACGGGCGCGCAAGACCCTGCCGGGCGGCGACCTGGACCGGACCAGGCACCAGGGGCTGATCCTGCTCGGTGGCCTGGGCACCTACCAGCGCCAGGCGGCCGCCAACCCGGCCGCCACGCTGCGCTGGCTGGCTGCGATGCGCGACTCGGTCCAGACCGACCTGCCCTTCCCCGAGCTCCTGCGGCTGGCCTTGTTCGCGCGGACCGTCCCGCCGAGCGCCATCCGCAACGTCGGCGTACCCGGCGTGCCGGGTGTGGCCGGCGCAGCCTCGGTCGTCCGGCTCACGCCCGCCGCCTACGCCCTGTTCGACCGGGTCCGGCGCGGCGCCCTCACCTGACGGCCGGACACGGCACGTTGCCGGGGCCCCCACGGCCGGACACGGCACGTTGCCCGGGGGCCCCCGGGTGTCGGCGGCGGGACGAGACCTTGACGAGCGGACGCCGGTGAGCTTCAGGATGACCTGCCTCCCGACACCAGGCGACAGCATCGTCGAACCATTGGGAGGTGAGGTTCCGCATCGCTTCGGCACGGCATCGGGCAGCCACCTGACCGCTCCGGCGTCTGCCGCTGCCGACCCGCCTGGCGTCGGGCTGAACCCATCCCTCGGCCAGGAGGAGGAACGGATGAGAGGGAGAGGGATCTTCGCCGTGGTCGGTGCGCTGGTGATGACGCTGTCGGGCGCCACCTTGCAGGCCGCGCCCGCGGCCGGCCAGCCGGCCTACCTGGACGCCCGCGCACCCATCACGGCTCGCGTCAACGACCTGCTCGGCCGGATGACACTGGCGGAGAAGGTCGGCCAGATGGACCAGATCGTGATCGGCAAGCTGAAGGCGGCGAGCCCGCCGGCCAACGGCGACTGCAACGGCGGCAACAACGACCCGCTGCAGCCGGCCTGCCTGCAGACGGTGCTCATCGCCAACCACACCGGTTCGATCCTTGCGGGCGGCACCGACAACCCGAAGGACAACACCGGCAGGGGCTGGGCCGAGCAGTACAACACCATCCAGCGGTACGCGATCGAGCATTCACGGCTGCACATCCCGATCATCTTCGGGGTCGACGCCGTGCACGGCTTCGGCCACCCCTACCAGGCCACGCTCTTCCCGCAGTCGATCGGCATGGGGGCCACCTGGGACCCGGCGATGGCGGAGGCGGCCGGCGCCGCCACCCGCCAGCAGCTACTGGCGACGGGCGGCAACTGGGACTTCGCGCCGGTCCAGGACCTCGCCCGCGACACCCGCTGGGGCCGCTACTACGAGACCTGGGCGGAGGAGCCGGCGCTGGCCGCCGCGATGGGCGCCGCCAACATCCACGGGCTGCAGGGCGGCGGTTTCAGCGCCCCACAGGTCGCCGCGACCGTGAAGCACTTCGCCGGCTACTCGCAATCGATCAACGGGCACGACCGCGTCGAGGCCCAGCTGCCCATCCGCTACCTGCAGGACACGTTCCTCCCCTCCTACGCCGGGGGCATCGACGCCGGCGCGGCCACCGTCATGGTGGACTCCGGATCGGTCAACGGCATTCCGGCCACCGCGTCGCGGTTCCTGCTGACCGACGAGCTACGCGGCCGGCTGGGCTTCCAGGGCGTGGTCATCAGCGACTACGGCGACGTGCCGGCGCTGGCGAGCGCGTACCACATCGCCCCCGATCTGGCCGGCGCCGTGGCCAAGGCCGTGAACGCCGGCGTCGACATGTCCATGACGCCCTTCGACTCCGCCGGCTTCAACGCCGCGCTGCTCCAGGACGTGAACAGCGGGCTGGTCTCCAAGGCCCGGATTAACCAGGCCGTCCGCAGGATCCTCACCCTGAAGTTCGAGCTGGGGCTGTTCGACCACCCGCTCGTCGACCCCGGCAAGGCCGACGCGGCGGTCACCGCCAACCGTGACCTGGCCCGCCAGGCGGCGGACGAGTCCATCACGCTGCTGCGCAACGACAAGGACACCGCCGGCAACCCGACCCTGCCGCTCAAGACGAACCTCGGCAAGATCGTCGTGACCGGACCGAGCGCCGGGTGTGTCACCGCCGGTCGTCCGGACTGCGACGCACCGGTCGCCAACCAGCTCGGCGGCTGGAGCGTCAGCTGGCAGGGTTCCTACCAGCCCCTGGACCCTGCCGACAACCGGAGGTGCTGCATCGGCCCGCCGGACCAGATCCCGGACGCGACCACGGTGCTCCAGGGCATCAAGGCGGCGGTGCCCGCCACGAACGTCGTCTTGGCGACCGACCAGCAGATGGCCGTGAACGAGGCGAGCACGGCCGACGCGGTGGTCGCGGTCGTCGGGGAGAAGCCCTACGCCGAGGGCCTTGGCGACAACCCGGCCCCGATGCTGTCCGCCGACCAGCAGTCGCTGATCGCGGCGCTCGAGGGGACGCACAAGCCGGTGATCGTGGTGGTCATCGCGGGACGGCCGCTCGCCCTCGGCCCGGGGACACGCGCCAACGCCCTGCTCATGGCCTACCTGCCCGGCACCGAGGGCGGCTCGGCGGTGGCCGACGTCCTGTTCGGCAAGGTGAACCCCAGCGGCAAGCTGCCGGTGAGCTGGCCGTCCGAGTCCACCCAGAGCCCGCCGCTGTCGCAGTTCAACCCGGGCGCGCCCTCGCTGCTGGGCGACCAGCCCAAGTTCTTCGACCAGCTCCCCGGCACCAACTCCGGTCAGGGCTCCGGCTACAACCCGCTGTACCCGTTCGGCTTCGGGCTGTCCTACACCACCTTCCAGACCAGCGGTCTTTCCGTCACCGGCACGGTCTCGCGAAGCGGTACCGCGACCGTCACCTTCACCGTGGCCAACACCGGCAGCCGGGCAGGGGCCGCGGTCGTGCCGGTGTACGTGCACCAGCCGGTCAGCGATGTCGTCGCATCGCCGCAGCGGCTGGTGGGCTTTGCCAGAGTCAACCTCGATGCGGGAACGTCGCGGGTCGTCCACGTCTCGTTCCCGGTGTCCAAGCTGGCCGTGACGCCAGGCGACATCGACGGGGCCGCGCGTCCCGAGGTGCAGCCGGGCTCCTACCAGGTCCAGGTCGGCACCATGACGGCGAGCTTCACCGTCACGCGCTGAACCAGGAAGCTGGGTGGAACCTACCCGGGGGCCGCCACCTGCCCAGCTGCCCCCGGGCCCGGCCGCCCGACTACCATGGGCGCGTGGCCGACCCGAAGACGCTGGTCGAAGACCTCACCGGCGATCCCGACTACCGCGGGCAGCTCGTCCACGTCGAGGAGCTGCCCGCCCGCCCGGCACGCCTGGCCGGCCTGCCCGACGACCTGCCCGAGCTGCTGCTCGGCCGGCTGCGGGCCCGCGGCATCACCAGCCTGTGGACCCATCAGGCCGAGGCGATCGCCCTGGCCCGCTCGGGCAGCCATGTGATCGTGGCGACGGGCACCGCGTCGGGCAAGAGCCTGTGCTACCAGCTCCCGGTCTTCGAGGCGCTCCTCGGCGGCGGCCCCCAGGCCGGTGGCGGGCCCCGGACCGGCGGCGGCACCCAGACCGGCGGCGGCCCCCGGACCGGCGGCGGCCGGCAGGCAGGCGGCCAGCGGCCCAGGGGCAGCCAGCGGACGGCCCTGTACCTGTCCCCGACCAAGGCGCTCGCCCAGGACCAGCTCCGCTCGGTCCGGTCGTTCGCGCTGGCCGGCGTGCGGGCGGCCACCTACGACGGCGACACCCCGACCGCGGAGCGGGCGCTGGTGCGCCGCACCGCCAACCTCGTCCTGACCAACCCCGACATGCTCCACCAAGGCATCCTGCCCGCCCACGAGCGCTGGGCGGGGTTCCTGGCCCGCCTGGCCTACGTCGTGGTGGACGAGGCGCACACGCTCCGCGGCGTGTTCGGGTCGCACGTGGCCGCCGTGCTGCGGCGGCTGCGCCGGCTGGCCGGCCGCTACGGCGCCCGGCCGGCGTTCGTCCTCGCCTCGGCGACGCTCGGCAACCCGGCCGAGCTCGCCGCCCGCCTGACCGGCCTGGACGTGGCGGCGGTCGACCGGGACGGCTCCCCGCGCGGGCCGGTGACCTTCGCGCTGTGGGAGCCGCCGCTACTGGACGAGGTGAGCGGCCTGCGGCGCAGCACCAACGTCGAGGCGGCCGCCTGGCTCGCCACCGGAGCGGAGGCGGGCGTGCGGAGCCTGTGCTTCACGCGCTCGCGCAAGGCGGCCGAGCTGGTCGCCACCTACGCCCGCCGGCGCGTGGCCGCCGCCGACCGGTCGCTCGCCGGACGGATCCGCGCCTACCGGGCCGGCTACCTGGCCGAGGAGCGGCGCGAGCTGGAACGCGGCCTGGTGTCGGGCCGGCTGCTCGGCGTCGCGGCGACCAACGCGCTCGAGCTCGGCATGGACATCGGCGGGCTGGATGCGGTGGTCATGACCGGCTTTCCGGGCACGGTCGCCTCGATGTGGCAGCAGGTCGGCCGGGCCGGCCGGCAGGGGGGCGCATCCCTGGCCGTGCTCATCGGGGCGGACGACCCGCTCGACTTCTACCTGCTCCACCACCCGGACGACCTGTTCGGCCGGCCCCACGAGGCCGCGCTGCTCGACCCGGCCAACCCCTACGTGCTCGCCCCCCACCTGCTGTGCGCGGCCTACGAGGCGCCGCTCGGCGAGCAGGACTTCGCGCTGTTCGGCCCGCCGTCGCGACAGGTCGCGGCGGCGCTCGAGGCGGAGGGCGCCTTGCGCCGCCGGCGCGACGGGCTGCGGGCCGCCTCGGGCCGCTCGCCGGCCGCCGACATCGACCTGCGCAACGTCGGCGGCGCGCCCGTGACCATCGTCGCCGCCGACTCCGGGCAGGTCATCGGCACGGTGGACCGGGCCAGGGCCACCTCGACCGTGCACCCCGGCGCCGTCTACCTGCACCAGGGCGAGTCCTGGCAGGTGGTCGAGCTGGACCTCGGCGCGGGCGCGGCCCTCGTCCAGCCGGCCAAGGCCGACGAGTACACCCAAGCCCGCCGCGACACCGACATCGAGGTGGTCGAGCCGCTCCGGCACGTCGAGCTGGACCGCTGCGGCCTGTGGCTGGGCCGCGTGGCCGTGACCGACCGGGTCGTCGGCTACGAGCGCCGGCGGGTCGGCTCCGGTGAGCTGCTCGGCTACGACGACCTCGACCTGCCCCCGAGCGAGCTGGTCACCATCGCCTACTGGTACACCCTCTCGCCCGGGCTGCTGGCGGCCGCGCGGCTGGAGTCCAGGGACGTTCCCGGCGCCGCCCATGCCGCCGAGCACGCCCAGATCGGCCTGCTGCCGCTCATCGCCATGTGCGACCGCTGGGACATCGGCGGGGTGTCGACGGCCTGGCATCCCGACACCGGGGCGGCCACGATCTTCGTCTACGACGGCCATCCGGGCGGGGCCGGGATCACCGAGCGCGGCTACGAGCTGGCCGCCCGGCACCTGCGCTCGACCCGGGACACGGTCCAAAGCTGCCCGTGCGAGACCGGCTGCCCGTCGTGTGTCCAGTCCCCGAAATGTGGCAACGGCAACCACCCGCTGGACAAGGCGGGCAGTGTCCGCCTGCTCGACGAGCTGCTCGCCGACCTCACCGGCCGGCCTGCCCTCCCCGGCCGGCCTGCCCCCGGGGTGCCGGTGCCGGTCCGATCGGGCGGGGCCGCTCCCAAGGCGCCTGGGCCGGTCCCGTCGGGGCGGGCTGCCCCCGGGGTGCCGATCCGGCCTGGGGGGGCCGCCGGAGCCGGTCCGGGCCAGGGCGAACGGAGCCGCTGAGTGGCACGGCCTGGAGCAGCCCCGCCAGGTGCTCCCCGGTCCGGGGAAGGACCCGCTCCCCGGCCCGATGAAGGACCCGCTCCCCGGCCCGGGGAAGGGTCCGCCCCCCCGGTCCGGGGAGGCACCGCCGTACATCGGTGTCGCCGGCGCCTCCGAGACCACGAAGGAGGTGCTCGATGAGGCCGAGGCCCTCGGGCGGCGGCTCGCCGAGCAAGGCGCCGTCGTGATCTGCGGCGGCGGCGGCGGGGTCATGACCGCGGTCTGCCGGGGCGCGCAGGCCGCCGGCGGCCTCACGGTGGGCCTGCTGCCCGGCGGCGACCGCCGGTCCGGCAACCCCGCGCTCGGCGTTGCGCTGCCCACCGGCCTCGGCGAGGGCCGCAACGTCCTGCTCGTGCGGGCCAGCGACGCGCTCGTCGCCGTGGGTGGCGGATACGGGACGCTGTCGGAGATCGCGTTGGCCCTGCGCACGGGCGTGCCGGTGGTGGGGCTGCGCACCTGGGGGCTCCAGCTCGAGGGCCGGCTGGTCGACGCCTTCCCGGTCGCGGAGGACGCCGCCGCCGCCGCACGGCTGGCGCTGGAGGCCGCCCGCCGCCGCACCTGATCCATGCCAGATGTTCCTGGCCGGCTTGGGTCGCTTCGTTTGACGGCCATGGCACAGGGAATGGAAGGATTGCAGGGATCTTGCGACACGATCGAGATGGAGGCAGCCATGGCAGTGCTCTTCCTGCTTCTCGCCATCGCATGTGGCGTCGTGGCTGGCGACGCGCTGCTCGAGAACCGCACGCTCACCACCTTCACGCTGTTCGGACAGTCGACCGGCGGGTTCACCGCCGGTGTGGTGATGGTCGGCTTCGCGGCGCTCGGGTTCGTCGCCGCCCTGCTGCTGGTCCTGTCGAGCACGTCGAGCCACAAGCGCCGGGTCAGGCGGAAGGAGCTCCGCGTCGCACGGAAGGAGGCCGACCGCCGGATCGCCGGCCTGGAGCGCGAGAACCAGACCCTACGCAGCGAGCTTGCCCGCCGCGACCAGGCCGGTCGTCAGGTCGACGTGCCCGACCGCACGATGGCCGAAGAGCGCACCCTTGCCGAGGACCAGACCGGGCCGGCCGCCGCCGACCAGACGGTGACCAGCACGATGACCGGCGAGCGCACAGCCGTGCCGGTCGCCGAGGAGCGGCGCACCTCCGGGCCAGTCCAGACGACGCCGCGATGAGCCGGTAGACGTCGAAGCGGACCCGGCGACCGGACCGCGCCGCGGGCGGCCGGCGGGGCAGCCACCCAGGTGACGGCCGCCCTGCCGAAGCGAGCGGGACCCGGGCCCGGGGTCCCGCTCGCCGCATCCAAGCCCAGATGTGGGTCTGCTCCCAAAGCCATCGCAGAGCAGATACGCTTCTGCCTCCGGCTTGGCTTCTGCACCAGGACGCTTCGCTTGAGCCGTCGTGGAAGCTGGCCACCCATCACTGGCGCAGGGTGCGTGGCTGGTGGGTCGCGAGCTCGTCGCCCGATAGGCTCGCCGGCCTGGGCGGTCCCGCCGCCGGAGGGTCGAGGCTGGGCAGGACCGCACGGGCACGAGCGGTCAGCCTGACCCCAGCGATAGCCGGTGGGAGTGCCACGGTCAGGCGGACGGTGACGAGCGCCTGCCGGACCGAGCATGCGCAGGCTGTCAGCTCGGCGCCGTTCGCCGACGCGATCAGGCTCGCCCGCCCCGTCGACGTGTCGGCGCCCGAGGTCAGCGCAGCCAGTGCCGCGAGATCCGCCGCCGCCTGCGCCCTCGCCCGGGCGGCAGCCAGCACCCCGACGTCGAGCGAGGCGATGCCCGCAACGAGCAGAACGATCGCCAACGCCAGGCCGACCAGGACCGCCGACCCCTGCTCGTCCTGCCCAAGCGCGATGGGCAGGCGCGTCACCGGCGGACCGGCGGCGGACTGCGGGACTGGGGATGGCGGGGCCGGCGGCTCCTCGCCCAAGGCGTCGCTGTCGTCGTGACTCCTCCCCCTCCGTTCGGAGAGGGCTTCTCGCCACCGATTCCTGTGCCGCCCGAAGGCGGCAGTCCCTCGGTGCATTCTCATGGCCCGGCCGGAGGCGGTGGACTGCCGGGTTCGACCGCGGCGACCGCCGCCGCGTGGACGACGACCGCCGGCAGGGCGGGCAGCAGGCGGACGGGCAGCCGCACCGCGACCCGCATCCGCCCACCCGACGGGCCGCTCACATCGACCTGGGCTGCCCGGCCGGGCGGGAGGGCTGCCCGGACGGCTTCGGCGGCCCGCGGCGGGCTGGCGCTGAGGGCTGCCTCCCGCGCCCCCTCGCGCGCAGCACCCTGCGCGAGCACCTGGTCGCGTGCGACCGCGATCACACCGACCAGCCCGACGGTGAGCACCACGAGGATCGGGATGGCCGCGGCCAGCTCCACCGTCGCCGACCCCTCGTCGGCGCGCGTGCTCCGGGCCACGGTCAACCGATCCCGAACAGCGAACGGACCTGCCGGAGCACGGCGTTCAGCAAGCCGGCGACCGCGCCTCCCCGAGCCCAGGCCAGGGCAAGCGCCGCGATCGTGGCCGCAACGGCAGCTATCAAACTTAGACCGTAATAGCGCCCTCACGTTCCACGATGCAGACCCCATTGTAAACGGTTATTCTGGCGACCTCACAAGTCACACAGCTATGACCAATCTATGGCCCTCTACCAGCACAAACGCCTAGAACTCCCTAACATGAACCTCACTCGCCTCAACGCTTTACCACTCCTTCAGCACCACGCTCTACCTTCATTGCCACCACACCTTCGTGCTATCCTCAAGCCAATTCCAAGGCACTACACATCCGCATCTGCGATGCCCGTGTGCGCGGTAGTCCCGGGAGGGAGCGAGGGTTGGCGCTGCCGGTGAAGGCGCTCAAGGTCGGCCAGGAGAGCTACTGGCTCGACCAGATCGCCAAAGACCGCGAGGAGTACTTCTCCGGCCGCGGCGAGTCACCAGGGCGGTTCATCGGTGGGGACGCCGCCGCGAGAAGGCTCGAGGGGGAGGCCTCGGCCGAGCAGGTGCAGGCGATGTTCCGTGGGC
>JBIOYL010000470.1:0-4764 GCA_044870185.1 Actinomycetes bacterium
AGGCGATCAGGGAGCGCAGGACCACTGACACCCCTTGGAATTACTCGTCTAGGTGGAACCTGCCCAGCTCAGACGGCAGATCGGCGGGCACCGCGCGAGCGTGGACGGTGCACACTCGGCTACTCACACGACGCACGCAAAGTGCGCGGTCGGCAAGAAGGGCAGAACGGACGTTCTCTCTGCACGCAGCAACCCGAGCGCGAGCAGGCGAAGGCTGCTGCCGTAGCCTGCGACCGGAGGGCCCTCGATGGGCCCGACGGTCGCCAAGGTCTATGCCGAGACGATTGGGGAGGGTAGGGTGCTGTCGCTCCATGGGCTCGCTCCCGTGGGGCCAGGCCCCGGGTGTTCAGGCACGCCGGGGCCACTGATCGTGGTTGGGGATGTGGGTCGCTGCCGGGTCGCGGTTGGGTCGCGGAACGGCGAGGAAGGCTACCGAACGTCGCGAAGCCCGGAAGGCCGAAACGCCCAGCTCAGCGGGCGGGCTCCTGCGGTTTCAGGTCGACAGGCGGGCGCTGAGATACAGCCGGCGGCTCTGGTACTCGAAGTCATACGGAGGCCGCTCCTGCAGCTCGCTCACGACGAAGCCAGCGTCCTGCAGGGCGGCGACGAGCTCGTCCGGCTCGAACAGCGTGGCCGCCAGCTGCACCGGCTGGCCGAACCACTCGTCCGCCTGCACCTCGCCGCTGCCGCCGTGGACGGCGAGCAGCAGGACGCCATCGGGTCGCAGCACCCGCCGCAGCTCGGCGAGGGCGGCAGGCACCGCCCGGCGAGGGACGTGGATCAGCGAGTAGAAGGCGACGATCCCCGCCCAGGCGCCGTCGGCCACCTCGAGCGCGAGCAGGTCACCCTGGCGGAAGCACAGGTGCGGGTTGCGTCGGCGGGCGACGGCGACCATCTCGCGCGACAGGTCCAGCCCGAAGACCTCGACGCCGCGCTCGACCAGGTAGCGGGCCACCTGCCCGGGCCCGCAGCCAAGGTCGCAGACCGCCCCGCTGCCGGCGAGCTCGGCCGCGAACCCGTCCAGCAGCGCGCGGTCCAGCGGCTTGCGCTCGAGCTCGTCGAAGAACGCCTCGGCGTAGGCAGCGGCGACGCGGTCGTAGCTCGCCGCGATGCCCGCAAGGTCGGGAGGCTCGGTCACCGCCGCAGTGTAGCGGGCCCTATGAGCCGAAGAAGTACACCTTGGCGGCGAACTCGGCGGCCAGGGCCAGGATCACGGCCAGGTAGAACATGCCGGTGGCGGCCTGGACCGAGCCGCCGCGGACCAGCACCCGGATGAACCAGGCGAGCAGCCCACACAGCACGACGAGCCCGAACGCCTGGTAGACGGTCAGGTTCGGGAACGCCAGCAGGGGTGAGAGCTGCTGGTCGATGCCGCTCCCCCGCCGCCCACCCAGGGCGGCCGACACGACCGCCGCCACCACCCCGGCGACGAGCCAGGTGGCCAGCACCAGGATCGGCCGGGCCGACAGCCGCCGGTCGACCAGATACCAGTGGCCGAGCAGCAGGCCGTCGACGGTGGCGCCGAGGAACAGCGCGCCGGCGCCCAGCGCCAGGCCTCCGAGGACCGGCCGCCCGGACAGCTCGGCGAGCAGCGCGCCGGCGACGAGCCCCGGGGCGAGCGCGGCGATCCCGACGCCACGCGACCACCCGGCCCGGGCGTACAGCAGCGCCTGCCAGGCGAGCGCCGCCAGCGCGAAGACGGCCAGCCAGCGGGCGGCCGCCCGGCCGGTGGCGCCCGCCGTGGCCAGGTCGCCGGCCCCGGCCCACCAGGCCAGGGCGGCGCAGGCGAGCACGCTGGCGCCGACGAGCTTGAAGAACCCGGGCCGCACGACCCCCCACAGCGGCACCAGCCACAGCAGCGCCAGGCTCCCGAGCGCCGCCTCGAACAGCACCACCGTGAGCACACCGGCCGGGCCGTGCACGCGAGCTCCCTTCCCCCTCGACCCTGGATCGACCTGTCGGCAGCCTAGCCGCGCGGCGCCGCGTGGCGCAGGGCGGCCAGCACCTCGTCGTGCACGAGCCCGTTGGAGGCGACCACGCTGCCGCCGTCCGGCCGGGCCACGCCGCCGAGGTCGGTGAAGCGGCCGCCCGCCTCCTCGACGATCACCTGGATCGGGGCCAGGTCCCACAGCTCCACCTCGGGCTCGACCGAGACCTCGGCGGTGCCCTCGGCGACCAGCATGTGGATCCAGAAGTCCCCGAACCCGCGGGTGCGCCAGCAGCGGCGCGCGAGCGCTCGGAACTGCTCGCCGAGCCCGTGTTCCTCCCAGGAGCCGAGGCTCGAGTAGTTGAGCTGCGCGGCGGCCAGGTCCCGGATCCGGGACACACGGATGCGGCGGCCGCCGGCGACGGCGCCCTGCCCGCGCGCCGCCCACCCGGCGAAGGCGCCCTCCCCGCGCGCCGCCCACCAGCGTCGGCCGAGGGCGGGCGCCGAGACGACGCCGACCTCGACGCGGCCGCCGCGCTCGAGCGCGATCAGCGTGGCGTACACCGGGTTGCCGCGCACGTAGTTCTTGGTGCCGTCGATCGGGTCGAGGATCCAGCGGGCGTCGCCGGCGCCGTCGGCGCCGAGCTCCTCGCCGACGACGGCATGGCCTGGCCGGGCGGCCTGGATGCGCTCGCGCAGGGCCCGCTCGACCGCGCGGTCCGCCTCCGACACGGGCGTGTGGTCGGGCTTGGTCTCCACGCCCAGATCGGCGGCCTGGAAGCGGGCCAGGGTGAGCGGGTCGGCCAGGTCGGCCAGCTCGAGCGCGAAGGCGAGATCAGGGTGCATGATCTGGCAGCGTAGCGCGGGCCGGCCGGACGCGGGCCGACGCCAGCTCACCAGGCCCCGTAGTGGACGACCTCGTCGAGCGGGCGGCGCCGGCGCGTGCGCGGCGAGCCCGACGGGCGGTCGTCGGCCGCCGGCCAGCCGAGGCCGACCGCGCCGATCGGCCGGTAGCCGCCGGGGACGCCCAGCGCGGCGAGCAACGCCCGCTCGCCGTGGAAGATCCCGAAGAACCAGGCGCCCAGGCCGGCGTCGACGGCGGTGAGCAGCAGCAGCATGGTGGCCATGGCCACGTCGAGCTGCCAGTAGGGGACCGGCCAGCCGCGCTCGCTGTCCAGGCCGAACCCGGCCTTGTCCGGCTCGGCGTAGCGGTCGAGGTAGGCCTGCTTGTGGGCGAGCGGCAGCACGATCACCGGCGGCAGGACGCGGCGGTCCCGCCGCGGGCCGTGCTCCGGGCTGGTCACCGCGTCCCAGAACAGCGCCGTCCGCTCGCCCTCCAGGACCACGAACGCCCAGCCCTGGCTGAACCCGGCCGACGGCGCCCGCAGTGCGTTGGCCAGCACCCGGTCCAGCAGCACCCGCGGCACCGGCTCCTGGCGGAAGCGACGCACCATCCGCCGCCGCTCGACGACCCGCTGGAACTCCACCGTCACCGCCTCCCACGCCGCTCGACGACTCCACCTCGCGTCCTGCCGCTGCCGGGTTGGCGGCCTCAGTCGCCGTAGTGCGCCAGGGCGTCGACGGCGGTCTGGGCGAGGACGCGGACCCCGATCGGGATGGCCCGCTCGTCGGCGTCGAACAGGCCGGCGTGCAGGTCGAGGTCGGTGCCTGGGATGCGCACGCCGAGCCGGGCCAGCGAGCCGGGGATCCGCTCCAGATACCAGGAGAAGTCCTCGCCGCCCAGGCTCTGCACGGTGGTGAACACCGCGTCGGCGCCGAGCGCGGTCCGGGCCGCCCGGGCGATGATGCCGGTGGCCACGTCGTCGTTGACGACCGGCGGGGAGCCGCGCTGGTAGTCGAGCTCCCAGGTGACCCGGAACGGCGAGACGGTGGCCTCGAGCACCCGCCCGATCAGCTTGGGCGCCTCCCCCCAGACCGCGCGGTCGAGCACGCGCAGGGTGCCCTTGGCCGACGCATAGGTCGGGATCGCGTTGTGCACCGTGCCCGCGTTGACGGCGCCGAAGGCCAGGCTGAGCCCGGCCCGCGGGTCGACCAGCCGGGACAGCCCGGCCGGCAGGTCGGTCACCACCCGGGCGATCACGTACACGAGGTCGGCGGTCAGATGCGGGCGGGCGGTGTGGCCGCCCGGCCCGGACAGCCGCACCTCGAGCGCGTCGGTGGCGGCCGTGATCGGGCCGACACGCACGCCGAGCCGGCCGACCTCGAGCTTGGGGTCGCAGTGCAGCGCGTAGATGGCGGCCACGTCGTCCAGGAACCCGGTCGCCAGGACGTCGAGCGACCCGCCGGGCGTCTTCTCCTCGGCCGGCTGGAAGACCAGCCGGACCCGGCCGGGCGGCAGCTTGCCGGCCTGGTCGGCCAGGGCCAGGCCGGCGCCGAGCAGCACGACCGTGTGCACGTCGTGCCCGCAGGCGTGGCACACGCCGGGGATGGTCGAGCGGTAGGGGACGTCTTTTTCGTCCTGGAGCGGCAGGGCGTCGAGGTCGGCGCGCAGGGCGACGATCGGGCCGCCGCCGTCGCCGACGTCGCAGAGCAGCCCGGTGCCGCCCGGCAGCAGCCGGGGGCGCAGGCCGGCGGCTTCGAGCCGGCGCGCGACCAGCGCAGTGGACTCGCGCTCGGTCCGACCCAGCTCGGGGTGGGCGTGCAGGTGGCGGCGGAGATGGACGAGCTCGGCCTCGTGGGCGTCCAGGAAGCTGGCGACGTCCAGGATCACGGGGCGGTGGGCTTGGGGGTTGGGGTCATCCGATCGGGTGCGCAAGCTCCTTGCCGGGCGGTCGACGACGTCGTGCAGGTCGCCGCCGGCGGCGACCTGGCGTGCC
>JBIOYL010000471.1:0-22782 GCA_044870185.1 Actinomycetes bacterium
AGCGCGTGATCGCCCAGATCCCGATCGGCCGGCTGGGCGAGCCGGACGAGGTGGCCAGGGTGGTGGAGTTCCTGGCCGACCCGGAGTCGAGCTACATCACCGGCGAGGTGTACGGCATCAACGGCGGGCTGTACATGTAGACCGCCGCCGGCCGAGGACCACATGGCCACGACGTCGCCGCCGGCCACGACGGCGGCCGCCGACAATGGAGGCGTGATGGACCGCGAAGATCGTGAGGAGCTGCATCCCGGCGACGAGGCACCGGTGGGCACCCCGGGCGCCGGCGAGAACGTCTGCCGGACGTGCTCGGGCACCGGCCTCCTCGACGGCCAGACGTGCGCGACCTGCGGGGGCACCGGCGTCGTGCTGGAGGAGATCGGCGGGGCCTGACCAGCCCCCGGGCGGCGCGGCCGCGCATGCCGCTATCATCGTGGTACCCGACGGGCGCTACCATCGGTGGTACCCGACGTACGACCTGCACGAGCTTCCCGGCCCGGCCGGCTGAAAGGAGCATCCATGTCCGAGGTCACGCAGACCGCGCCCCAGGTCGTCACCCTGACCGAGGGTGCCGCCGCCAAAGTGCGCGACCTGCTCGCCCGCGAGGGCCGCGACGACCTCGCCTTGCGGGTCGCGGTCGAGCCGGGCGGCTGCTCCGGTCTGCGCTACGCCCTGTTCTTCGACGACCGCTCGCTGGAGGGCGACGTCCGCGGCGAGCTGCACGGTGTGCGGGTGGTGACCGACCGGATGAGCGCCCCCTACCTGATGGGCGCCTCCATCGACTACCTCGACACGCTCGAGAAGTCCGGCTTCACCATCGACAACCCGAACGCCAAGGGCTCCTGCGCCTGCGGCGAGTCGTTCCACTGACCGGCTGACCGGCCGCGGCCAACCGGCCCAGGCCCCCGTCCGCCGGACGGGGGCCTGGTGCTTGCCCGGGGCGCCGGCGGACCCGGACGGCCTGGCCGCCGGGTCCCGGTCAGATGATCAGATGAGGCTCTTCTGCTTGAGCCAGTCGGTCGCGACCTTGTCGGGGTCCTCCTGGTCGATGTCGACCTTGGCGTTCAGCGCGGTGATCTCGTCGGTGGTGATGGCCGCGCTCACCTTGTCGACGGTCGAGGAGAACTCCGGCCCGGCCTTGCCGGCGAAGTCCTGCCGCGCGATCGGCACGGCGTGGTCGGGTGGGAACAGCTTCTTGTCGTCCTGCAGCACGACCAGGTGCTGCTTGGCGATGATGCCGTCGGTGGAGAACGACAGGGCGACCTGGATCTGGTCCTTGAGCAGCGCCTGGTACTTGATGGAGCCCTGGGCCAGGCCCTTGAACTGCTTGAACTTGATGCCGTAGGTGGCCTGGAGGCCCTTGTAGCAGGTCTGGCGGTTCTCGCACTCCGGCGGTCCGCCGAAGATGAGCTGGGGGGCCACCTTGGCCAGGTCGGACAGGGTCTTCAGGTGGTACTTGCCGGCGGTGACCTGGGTGACGGTGATCGCCTGCTGGTCGCTCATGGGTGCCTGCTGGAAGACCTTGACCTGCTTGGCGGCGAGCGCGCTGGTCAGCGCGGTCAGGGTCTTGGCCGCGTCGGGCGACGGGGTGCCCTTCAGGTAGGTCAGGTCCGAGCCGGCGTACTCGATCAGCATGTCCTGCTTGCCGGCGAACAGCGCCGGGTCGGCCAGCTCACGGGTCGCGTACTTCTGGTAGCTGACCGTCCAGCCGGCCTTCTGCAGCACCTGCCCGTAGATCTGGGCGAGGATCGCCTGCTCGGAGAAGTCCACGTAGCCGATCCGGACCGTGCCCTTGCTCGACCCGCCCCCACCCGAGCTCGAGCTCTTGCTGCCCCCGCCGCACGCGGCGAGCAGCAGGCCGAGGGCGACGACCAGGGCCGCCACGCTCCATCGACGATGCATTGGCCATGCTCCTTTGCTCCTGGCGGGCCACGACCCGCCGCCTGTCATCGGACCTCGACGCGCCTGGTCCCACCCCGCTCCAGTGCCACGCCGGCCGGGGTCGCGGCCCGCTGCAGGGCGCCGAAGCCGACGTCGAGCGCGATGGCGAGGACGGCGACGAGCAGCGCGCCGGTGACCGTGCTGGCGGTGTCGCCGGTGGCGAGCCCGTCGACGATGAACTTGCCGTACCCGCCGCTGGCCACCAGCGCGCCGAGCGTGGCGGTGGCCACGATCTGCACCGAGGCCGTGCGCACCCCGGCCATGATCACCGGCGCGGCCAGCGGCAGCTCGACGCCGCGGAGGATCTGGCCGCCGCGCATGCCCATGCCGCGGGCGGCCTCAACCACGTCGGGCTCGACCTCCCGCACGCCCACGTAGGTGTTGGTCAGGATCGGCGGGACGCCGAGCAGCACCAGCGCGAAGATCACCGTGCGCTGGCTCAGCCCGCCCCACGGCAGCGCCACCCCCAGGGCGATGAGCGCCAGGCTGGGCAGGGCCCGGCCGACGTTGGTCGCGTTGATGGCGAGGAACGCCCCGCGGCCGGCGTGGGCCAGCCACAGCGCCAGCGGCAGCGCGATGAGCAGGGCGATGACCAGCGAGACGAACGAGATCTGCAGGTGCTCGACGGTGCGTTGGAGCACCTCGGCGCGGTGGTCGGCGATGAAGCCGACGACGCCGCTCATCGGGCCGCCCTCACCGCCCGCGACCAGGGGGAGATCACGCGCTGCACGCCGAGCAGGGCGAGGTCGGCGGCGATGGCCAGGGCGATCGACAGCGCCGCGCCGACCAGGATCGGCGTGAGGAAGAAGCGCTGCAGGCCGTCGGTGATGAAGGTGCCGAGGTTGTCGATGCCGATCACGGCGCTGACGGTGACCAGCCCCACCGTGGTGACGGTGGCCACCCGCAGGCCGGCGACGATGACCGGCATGGCCAGCGGCAGGTCGACCTTCCACAGCACCTGCGCGCGGGTGAAGCCCATGCCGACCGCCGCCTCGCGCACGTCACGCGGCACGCCGTCCAGCCCGGTCACGATGTTGCGGATCAGGATGAGCAGGGTGTAGCTGACCAGCGCGATCTCGGCGGTGAGGACGGTCGGGCCGAGCGACGGGATGAGCAGCGCGAACAGCGCCAGGCTGGGGATCGTGTACAGGATGCCGGCGACCGTGGTGGTCGGGGCGTAGACCCAGCGGTGGCGCACGATCAGCAGCGCCAGCGTGATGGAGATCGCGAACCCGACGCCGACGGCGATGCCGGTGTACAGCAGGTGGTGCAGCAGCCGGCTCACGATCACGTCGGTGTGGCTTGCGATCCACCGCCAGTTGACGGCCTGGCCGGTCATGGGGCCACCAGCCGGGCCGGCGTGGCGGCGCGCCGGACGCAGAACAGGCCAGGCATCGGCCTGGCCGTCGGCGACATGGGAGCATGCTCGTCCCGCGTTGCGGCCGGCATCTAGAGGAACCAGCTCGGCTGGAGCAGCGGTTTGTTCACGATCGGCCTCCTCCTCGGCGGCTACCTGGCGCTCATGGGCACGGGCCGCGCTCCCGCGGCGCCGTCCCGCCCGCCGCGACCGACTCTACCAGCCCGGCGCCCGGCCACCACGCAACGGTCCCGGATGCCGCCGGTGCGTTACGGTCGCGACCGACGTCGGGCGGGTCACGAGCCGACCACCGACTCCTGGCGGAGGACGCTCGAGACCGCCTCCACCGTCAGGCTGCCGAGCAGGCCGCCGTGCGCGTCGACGACCAGGCCCTCCTGGACCGCCGAGGACAGCATGGCCGACAGCGCGTCGTGCAGCGTCGACTCGAGGTCGAGCAGCGGCTCCGGGCTGGTGGCCCGCTCGGGCCCGACCGGGCCGGGGCGGGCCAGGTCCTGGCGGGACAGCCAGCCGACCGGACGGTCGGCGTGGTCGACCATGAGCACGTAGGGGCTGGACGCGCCCTCCAGCGCCCGGGCGATCGCCGGCGCGTCCTCGCCTTCGCGCACGACCGTGGGATGGCCGAGCGGCACGTCACGCACGCGTGCCAGCGACAGGCGCTTGAGCCCCCGGTCCGCCCCGACGAAGCGGGCGACGAAGTCGTCGGCCGGTGCGTCGAGCACGTGCTCGGCGGTGTCGACCTGGGCCAGGTGGCCGCCGGGCGCGAACACCGCGATCCGGTCGCCCATCTTGATGGCCTCGTCGATGTCGTGGGTGACGAACAGGATCGTGGTCGCCAGCTGCTGCTGGAGGCGGAGCAGCTCGTTCTGCAGCCGCTCGCGGGTGATCGGGTCGACCGCGCCGAACGGCTCGTCCATGAGCAGCACCGGCGGGTCGACCGCGATGGCGCGGGCCACGCCGATCCGCTGGCGCTCGCCGCCGGACAGCTGGGCGGGGTAGCGGTCGCGGTAGCGGGCCGGGTCCAGGCCGACCAGCTCGATGAGCTCGTCGACCCGCCTGGCCGTGCGCGCGCGGTCCCAGCCGAGCAGCCGGGGCACCGTGGCCACGTTGTCGCCGATGGTCAGGTGGGGGAACAGGCCGGTCTGCTGGATGACGTAGCCGATGCCGCGGCGCAGCTCCACCGGGTCCTGCTCGGCGATGTCCTGGCCGTCCAGCAGGATCTGCCCGCTGGTCGGCTCGACCAGGCGGTTGACCATCTTGAGGGTGGTCGTCTTGCCGCAGCCGGACGGGCCGACCAGCACGCAGATCTGCCCGCCGGGGACGCGCATGGACAGCTCCTGGACGGCGGCGCCGTGCTCGGCGCCGCCGTAGCGCTTGGTCACCCGGTCGAACTCCACCACCGCGCCGCGTGCGCGCGTACCGGCCTGTGCGCTCATGCCCGTCATGCTGGCACAAGCGCCGCCGTCGTGCCGCCGTCGCCGCATGCTCCTGCCGGCGGCACGCTGACCTGGAGGTTTGCGTGGGTCGTGCGTTGCGCCGGGCCGGGCCGGAATGGCAGACTGACTCGTTTGCTATGTCGGCCGGACGATCGGCCGGCCCGAGCGCTCGAGGAGCAGGATCGAACGGTGGCGTCGAAAGGACGGGCGGTGCGGGGGGTGCGGGCGCAGTCCAGCACCAGGGCGGGCCAGAAGGCGTTCCCCGCCGGGCGGAGCTGCCCCGAGTGCGGCGAGCCGCTGTCGCAGTACAATCCGGGTCCGAACTGCTGGAAGCACACGGTCGGGCACCCGTGGCGGGGCCCGACGGCCAGGCCCAGGTACTGATGCGCTGTCCGTCGTGTGCTCGCACGGTCGCCGAGGACGACCAGTTCTGCCGCTCGTGCGGTGCCGCGCTGGTGGGCGGCGAGGCGACCGGCACCCCGGCACCCCCCGCCGGGCTCGTCCCGGTCGGGCCGGCGGTCACCGGCTGGGCGCCGACGCCGCCGCCGGCCCGGCGCGGGCTGGGCGCCGGCCTGCTCGCGCTGGTCCTGGCGCTGCTGCTGGTCGTGGGCGGCGGCAGCATCCTGCTGGTGCGCCGGACGGCCGCCGGTGCCGGGGGCGGCTCGCCGGAGGCGGCCGTCGACGGGCTCGCCGCCGCGCTGGCCGGCAAGGACCTGCGGGCGGCCGCCGGCTACCTGCACGGCGAGGAACGCGACCTGCTCGGCACCTACGCCGACCGGCTGGCCAGGCTGGCCGCCGCCGGGCGCCTGCCCGCCGTCGGCCGCCCGCCCGCCGGCGGCAACCCGCTGGCCGGCCTGGCGCTCAGCGCCCGCGACCTGGTGACCCGCCGGGTGGGCGGCGGCGGCGACGTGGCCGTGCTCGAGCTGACCGGTGGCACGATCGACGCGACCGGCGCGGGTGGCCTGAGCGTGCACCTGCCCGTCGCCGAGGCGAACCAGCGGGTGCGTGCGCAGACCCGCGGGGCGGTCCCGGCGATCCGGGTCGTCACGATCCGAAGCGGCGGGCGCTGGTACGTGTCGCTGCTCGGGACGGCCGGGGAGTACGCACGGCTGGCCGGCGGCGCCGGCCCGGTCGACTACGGCCGGCTGGCCGACGGCCCCGCCGGACCGGGGGCCGGCTCGCCGCAGGCCGCCGTGGAAGCGCTGGCCGCCTCGGCGGCCACCTCGACGCCCGCGACCCTCGCGCAGCAGCTCGCCCCCGACGAGCGCCGGGTCTACGCCACCTATGCCGACGCGCTGCTGCGGGCGGCCAGCCGCCGCCCCGGCGAGCGCGGGGCGCTCGCCGGGGCGCTCCAGCCGCCGCTGGCCGGGACCCGCATCACCGGGCTTGCCACCCGGACCACCGCGATCGGGCCGGGGGTGGCCAAAGTGGAGGTCACCGGGGGGCGCCTGGAGGCGACCGGCAAGGCCCGGGCGCGCTTCGGGACCGGCCCGATCGACCTCGCCACGGCAGCCGACGGGCAGCGGCCGTACCTGATCGTGCTCCAGCGCGGCGGAACGTGGTATCCATCCCTGCTGTTCACCGCCGCCGACCACCTCATCGCCCACGCCGAACGGGAGCATCCGTGATCAAGATCCTGCTCGTCGCCGGCGAGCACGGCGCGCGGGAGCGGCTCCGGCTCGCATTGGAGCGCCTGGAGGCCACCGGCGACGAGGTCCGCTTCCTCGAGGCGACCAACGGCAACGACGCCCTGGTGCTCGCCGAGGCCGAGCACCCCGACCTGGTGGTCGTCGAGATCGGCGTCACCCCCTATGGCGGCTTCGGCCTGGCCCGCGACCTGAAGGCCAGCCCGGCCACCGCCTGCCCGGTCATCGTGATCCTGGAGCGCCTGCAGGACGAGTGGCTCGGCCGCTGGTCCGGCGCCGACGCCATGGTCAGCCGGCCGGTCGACCCGTTCGCGCTCGCCCAGGTCGCCCGCCGGCTGCTCGCCGAGGCCGCGCCCAGCCTGCAGGAGGCGTCCTCGTGAGCCTGCACGCCACCTGCTCCAACTGTCACCGCGAGCTGCTGCTCGAGCAGCTGCTCGGGCCGGGGGAGGGCTACCGCTGCCCGTTCTGCGGCCAGGCGTTCGCCCCCTCGTACGCCACCGTCGCCCCGGGCCTGACCGCCCAGGTCATCGCCGCCCACGCCGCGCTGGTCAAGGCGCTCGGCGAGCTCGCCCCCATGCTCGGCGGCCGCCTGGTCATCGAGCCGGCGCCCCTGCTCGACCCGATCACCGCCTCGCTCCCGGCCGCCCGCCAGCCCGCCTAGCCTGGCCGGCGCCTGGCCGGCGCCTCGGCTCAGACGCAACTCGTTGCACCTGCACGCCTATACTGGCACCGTGACCACCGTGGAGACCGCCATCGAGCAGCTGCGTGCGCAGGGCATGCGCATGACGCCGCAGCGCATCGCGATCGTGACGGAGATCCTGAGCACACCCGGGTACGTCGTGCCGTCCAGCGTGATCGAGCGCGTGCAGGCCCAGGTCCCTGGGGTGAGCCCGTCCACGATCTACCGCACGCTCGAGCGCTTGGAGCGGGTCGGCGTGCTCGCCCATGTGCACCTGGAGACCGGCCTCGGCTACCACCGGGTGGAGGACGAGCAGCACGCCCACCTGACCTGTGGTCGCTGCGGCCGCATGGAGGAGCTGTCCCATGCCGCCCTGCAGGGGCTCGAGCGGCTGGTCGCCCAGCATCACGGGTTTCGTCCCGACTTCACCCATCACGCCATCGTCGGCCTTTGCGCCGCCTGCCAGGCCACGCTGGCCAGCAACTAGCCGCGCACCTCGCCGAACGCGGACGGCTGGCCCTGCCGACCGCAGCCTGCGGCCGACCGGGCAGACGTTGCGGTCGTGCGCGATGCTGCCTAGCATAGGCACTTGCAACATCGATGCAACTAGCTCCGGGACGCAGCAGAGGGCACCATGGCCGTTCGCAGCGACTCGCCACGCGCACCGCTCGAGCAGCAGCCCCGCCTGGCATTCTCCCGCCGCGAGTGGGGGCGCCTGGGTGGGCTGCTCGGCTTCGTCGCCCTGCTCCACGTCCTGGGCTGGGGGCTGTTCCTCTACTACGCCGCCCGCTACCGCCAGCCCGCGTTCGCCGGGGTCGGCGCGCTGGCCTACACCTTCGGCCTGCGGCACGCCTTCGACGCCGACCACATCTCGGCCATCGACGACACCACCCGGTTCATGCTCCAGAAGGGCCGGCGGCCACTGGGGGTCGGCTTCTTCTTCTCGCTCGGCCACTCGTCGATCGTGCTGCTGCTGTCGATCGCCCTGGCCGTCGCGCTCAACGCGGTCAAGGACCGGATCGACCGCTGGCACTCGATCGGCGGGCTCATCGGCGCGAGCGTGTCAGGCGTGTTCCTGTATGTCGTCGCGGTCCTGAACCTGCTCGTGCTGATCGGCATCGTCCGGCTGTGGCGCCAGATGAAGCAGGGCACCCACCGGCGCGAGGAGCTCGAGGAGCTCCTGCTGCAGCGGGGGTTCATGAACCGGATCTTCGGCGGCCGGTTCCGCAGCTTCATCAACGCGAGCTGGCAGATGTACCCGGTCGGGTTCCTGTTCGGCCTGGGGTTCGACACCGCCTCCGAGATCGCCTTCCTCGGCCTCACCGGCCTGGCGGCGACCAGCGGCCGCCTGCCACCCCTGGCCATCATCTCGCTGCCGTTGCTGTTCGCCGCCGGCATGTCGCTGCTCGACACCGCCGACGGGGTGTTCATGGCCAAGGCATACGGCTGGGCGTTTGCGAGCCCGCTGCGCAAGGTCTACTACAACCTCACCACGACCGGCCTGTCGGTGGCCGTGGCCCTGGTCATCGGCACGATCGAGCTGGTCGGCGTGCTCGGCCACCAGCTCGGGCTGTCGGGTCCGGTGTTCGACGGCATCGGCCGGCTCAGCGACGACTTCGAGCTGTTCGGCTACATCATCGTCGGCATGTTCGTCGCCACCTGGGCCGGCTCGGTGATCCTCTGGAAGGCCCGCCGCATGGAGGAGCGCTGGGGCTCAGGCGCCGCCGACGGCTGAGCTCGGCCTGGGAGCTCCACCAGGCTCGCCGAGCACTGGGTGCCGCGCCGGCAGCCGAGTAGGCTGGGCCGGCGACCCGTCCCCGACGCACCCGGAGCCCTTCCGTGTCCGACCCGACCGAGTTCACCTGGCCGAGCGTCCTCGGCCCCCTGCTGCGCCGGCAGGACCTGACCGAGGCGCAGGCGGCCACCGCCATGCGCGTGATCCTGGCCGGCGAGGCGACGCCGGCCCAGATCGCCGCGTTCGCCACCGGCCTGCGCATCAAGGGCGAGACGGTGGACGAGGTCACCGGGCTCGTCCGGGCCATGCTGGCCGCCGCCGCCCGGGTCGAGGCGCCCGGGTCGCTGCTGGACACCTGCGGGACGGGCGGCGACCGGGCCGGCACGTTCAACGTGTCCACCCTGGCCGCCCTGGTGGCGGTCGGCGCCGGCTGCCGGGTGGCCAAGCACGGCAACCGCGCCCTGTCGGGACGCTGCGGCAGCGCCGACCTGCTGGAGGCGCTCGGCGTCGCCATCACGCTGCCGCCCGCAGGCGTGGCGGCGACGATCGCCGAGGCCGGGATCGGCTTCTGCTTCGCCCCCGTGTTCCACCCCGCCATGCGGCACGCGGCCACGCCCCGGCGGGAGCTCGGCGTGCCCACCGTGTTCAACTACCTGGGCCCGCTGACCAACCCGGCCCGCGCGCAGCATCAGGCGCTCGGCGTGGCCGACGCGCGCATGGGCCCGGTCATGGCCAACGTCCTGGCCCGCACGGGCGTCCGCCACGCCCTGGTGTTCTGGGGCCACGACGGCCTGGACGAGCTGACCGTCACCACGACCTCCACCCTGCTCGAGGTCGACCCGGCCGGCCAGGTGCGCGAGCAGGACGTCGACCCGGCCGCCCTGGGCCTTGACCGCGCCCGCCGAGACGACCTGGCCGGCGGCGACGTCGAGCGCAACGTCGCCATCGCCCGGGCCGTCCTGGCCGGCCAGGGTGGCCCACCCCGGGACATGGTGCTGCTCAACGCGGCCGCCGCCCTGGTCGCCGCCGACGCGGCCGCAAGCCTCGCCGACGGCATGGAGCTGGCCGCCCGCTCGATCGACTCGGGCCGCGCCCGCCAGGCACTCGACGTCTGGGTCGACGTGTCCCGCCGGGTCGCCAAGGACCTGGGCTGACCCGCCGCCGCGCGGCCCGCCCTGGCCGCGCGGCGGCCCCGGCTCGCTGCGCGCGGGCCTACCTCCGCCAGGGTCGCGGGTCGGCCGGGAGCAGGCCGTACAGCAAGGTGTCACGCCGGTAGAACGGGTCGCCGGTGGCCGGTTCGTCCTCGCGCAGGCGCCCTTCGAGCCGGAAGCCGCACTTCTCGGCCACCCGCGCCGAGGCGGCGTTGCGGCTGTCGCACGACCAGGTGAGCCGGTAGAACGGCCAGGCCGCGTCGGCCCAGTCGACCATGGCCGCAAGCGTCCGCGTGCCGAGCCCGCGGCCGGCCTCGTCGGCCCGGATCCACATGCCGATGTCGGCCGTGCCCGCCTCCAGCGGCTTGCCGCGCAGGTGGAACCCGGACCCGCCGACGAGCCTGTCCCGGCGCCAGACGGCCACGACCCACTCCTCGTTCAGCAGCCAGCGGGCCCGGAAGCGGCGGACCAGCTCCTCGGACTCCTCCACGGCGAGGTCGGCGCGCGCCCACGGCATGAAGCGCCGCAGGTGCGCGTAGGACGACACCACCGCCGCGTTCAGGGCCGGGCCGTCGCCCGGCTGCCAGCAGCGCAGCAGCAGGTCACCGGCGCGGAACTGCTCGGGTGCCTCGAAGGCCACCGTCAGCTCGGCTCGCCCGCATCGTCGCCGAACCCGACCGAGAACATGCTCTCCAGGTCGTGCCGGGAGTAGGTCCGGAAGGCGATCAGGGTGCGGGTCGCCGCCACGCCGGCCACCTTGCGCACCCGTTCGGTGACCACCGTGGCCAGGTCGTCGTGGTGGGCGACCCGGACGACGGCGACCAGGTCGTAGTCGCCGGCCACCGAGTACACCTCGCTCACCCCGTCGAGGTCGGCCAGGGCCTGGGCCGCCTCCGGGGTCTGGTCGACCTCGCAGTTGACGAGCACGATCGCGGTTACCACTTCGGCGCCTCCTGGGCTCGCGGTGGACAGACGGTGTGCGGCGCCGCCCGGTCCGGTCGGTGGAGGCTACCGTGGCCCGGGGTCGACCCGCTCGACCGCCACCGCCATGCCCTGCCCGCCGGAGATGCACAGGGTGGCCAGCCCACGCCGGCCGCCCCGGCGGGCCAGCTCGTGGGCGACCGCCCCGACGATCCGCACCCCGGTCATGCCGATCGGGTGGCCAAGCGCGATCGCGCCGCCGCTCACGTTGGTGCGGTCCCAGTCGAACTTGAGCTCCCGGTCGCAGGCGAGCACCTGGGCCGCGAACGCCTCGTTGACCTCGACCACGTCGACCTCGGGCAAGGTCCAGCCGATCCTGGCCAGCAGCTTCTGGGTGGCCGGGACCACCCCCCAGCCCATGTAGGCGGGGTCCACCCCGGCGCTCGCCCAGCCGACGATGCGGACCATCGGCACGACACCCCGCCGGCGGGCGACCTCCTCGGCCATGACCACCATGGCGGCCGCGCCGTCGCAGATGCCCGACGAGTTGCCGGCGGTGACCGTGCCCTGATGGCGGAACACCGGGGCCAGCTTGGCCAGCCCCTCCAGGGTGGTGTCCGGGCGGGGCTGCTCGTCACGCTCGACCGTGCGGGGCCGCCCCTTGGCGTCGGTGGTGGCCACCGGCACGACCTCGGCGGCGAAACGGCCCGACGCCCACGCCGCGCCCGCCCGCCGCTGCGACTGCAGCGCGAAGGCGTCCTGCTCCTGACGGCCGACGTGGTAGCGCTCGGCCAGGTTCTCGGCGGTCTCGCCCATGCCGATGCCGGCCAGCGGGTCGAGGAAGCCGTCGGCCGACATGCCGTCCTCGAGCACCGCGTCGCCCATGCGGTAGCCGGCCCGCATGCGGCGCAGCAGGTAGGGGGTGCGGGTCATGTTCTCCATGCCGACCACCAGGGCGACGTCGAGCTCGCCCAGGATGATCGACCCGGCGGCCAGGGCAAGCGCCTTGGTGCTCGACCCGCACGCCTTGTTGACCGTGTAGGCGGGGACCGTGTCGGGGACGCCGGCCCGGATCGACACCTGCCGGCCCGGGTTCGGCCCGTTGCCGGCCTGGCGGCCGTGGCCGGCGACCGTCTCGTCCACCTCGTCCGGGGCGATGCCGGCCGCCTCGATGGCCGCCTTGGCGGCCGTGACGCCCAGCTCGACGGCGGGCACGTCGGCGAAGGCGCCCATGAACTTGCCCATCGGGGTGCGCCTGGCCGACACGATGACGACGGATCGCTGCTCCATGGCTCCTCCATCGCACGCTGCGCAGGACACCCGCGTCGGCCGCGCCGTCCGGGCCGTCGTGGCGGGCGTCTTTGGCGCCATTGTAGGTAGGTGACTCGGCGAACCCGGCCGCCGTGGCCTGGCCGTCCCCGCCGTAACCGGGTCGTGCCCGCCGCCGTACCATGGCCGTGCCCGCACCGGGCCGCCGAGGAGGACGTTGTGCCCACGCCACGCGATCCCGCCGAGCCGCTGCCGCCGGTCCAGGCCGAGCAGTTCTTCGCCGTCGACATCCGCTCGGCGGTCATCGTCGCGGTCTCCGACTTCCCGGAGGCGCGCCGGCCCGCCTACCGGCTCCGGCTGGACGTCGGACCGCTCGGCCAGCGCTCCGCGAGCGCCCAGATCACCGGCTACGGCAAGCAGGAACTGGTCGGCGCCACGGTGGTGTGCGTGGTCAACTTCCCGCCCCGGCGCATCGCCGGCTTCGAGTCCGAGGTGCTCGTGCTCGGCGTCTACGATCCGGACGGCCAGGTCGTCCTGCTGCGTCCCGACCGGCCGGTGCCGCCCGGCCAGCCGGTCGGCTGACCCGCCGTACCGGGCTCGGCGGCGACCGCCGGACGGGCGCCTCAGGAGCAGGAGCGGCGTGCGGGGAGTGCCCGAGGTCGAAGCATCGGTCGACCACGTGCCTCGCCAGGAACCAGATGGCGCCGCCTTGCGGGGTCGTAGCGTACCTGGAGGGCGCCACCGACTGCCGGGCTGGCGAACATGCCGCTGACGGCGACCACCTCCGCCTCACCCGCGACCTGGTCGAGCCACCGTGCCACCAGCCGCAGCTCATCGACCAGATGCCGAGGCGGGGGACCGGTGATCGGCTCGGGGCCATCGTCGGGGCCGGTGGCCGCGAGCTGGACCGCGTCGCCTGCCGGCATGATCGTGGCCGAGACGAGCTGGCCGTGGCGGAGCACCGTGACCTCGCGTCCGCGCGGGTGCGGCGTGGCCAAGACCAGCTCGCCGGCAGCACAGATCGTGGCGATGCGTCGCCGGTCGTCGAGGGCGCGGCGCAACGCTTCCAGCCGGTCGCGCGCCACCGCCGCCTGCTCGTAGCGTTGCTCCGCGGCGTAGCGGCGCATCTTCTCCACGAGTGGCGCCAGCAGCAGGTTTGGGTCGCCGCCATCGAGGCAGCGCGCGAGCGTCGTCACGATCCCGGCGTACTGGTCGGCATCGGCCTCCCCCGTGCATGGGCCCGAGCAGCGGCGCAGCTCCAGCAGCACGCAGGCGGAGGTTCGCCGGCGAGCGCCGATGGCCTGCGTGCAGCGCCGCAGCGGGACGGCGTCCTCGATCGCGTCCTTGACCAGCTCCGCCTGGGCGGTGCTGGTGAACGGGCCGAGGTAGTGGGCGCCGTCATCGAGCAGCCTGCGGACGATCGACAGCCGCGGCCAGCGCTCGCGCGTCAGCTTGAGGTAGCAGTAGCGCGCCGGATCGCGGCTGCGCCGGTTGTAGTAGGGCCGGTACCGCTGGATCAGGCGCACCTCGCGGATGCTTGCTTCCAGGTCGCTGGCGCAGACGATGTGGTCGATCGTCACCAGCGCGTCGAGCAGCTCCTCCACCTTGGCGCGCCCGTCCCCGGAGAAGTACGAGCGCACGCGGCTGCGCAGGTCCTTGCCTGCCTTGCCGACGTAGAGCACCTCGTGGTTCCGGCCGCGGAACAGGTAGACGCCGGGCGCGTGCGGCAGGCCGTCGGCCAGGTGGACCTTCCCGTAGCTGTGCCGCTGCTGGGTGCGGATGGTCGGGAAGGTGAGCAGGTCGGCGAGGGTGAGCACGCCGAAGCCGGCGGCCCGCTCCAGCAGCGCGTGCAGGACGTCGACGGTGGCCTTGGCGTCGGTGAAGGCGCGGTGGCACGGCTGGGTGCCGGCGCGCAGGTAGCAGGCGAGGGTGGCGAGCTTGACGTTCGGTACCTCGTCGCGAGGCAGGAGGACCCGGGCCAGCCGCGCGGTGCAGACCACCCTCGACTGCAGCCGCGGGTAGGCGTGCGCCTGCAGGGCGGCTTGCAGGAACCGCAGGTCGAACGCGGCGTTGTGGGCGACCAGCACCGCGTCGCCGAGGAACTCCACCAGGCAGGGGAGTACGACCTCGATCGGCTCGGAGTTGGCGACCATGGCGTTGGAGATGCCGGTGAGCGCGGTGATCATCGGCGGGATGGGCACGCCCGGGTCGACCAGGGTGGCGAAGGTGCCGAGCACCTCGCCGCCGCGTACCTTGATCGCGCCGACCTCGGTGATGCGGTCCCTTTTCGGCGAGGAGCCGGTCGTCTCGAGGTCGAGCACGACGAACTCGACGTCGGCGAGCGGCATGCCCAGCTCGTCCAGCAAGCCTTGAACCCGCATCCGTGGTCCCCTCCTGCATGCTGGCAGGCAAGCTAGACGAACGCGTGTTCGTGGTCAAGCGGGCGGGCTCAGCCGCGGATGGCCGCGGCCAGGGCGCGGATCTCGTCGGGGGTGGCGGCGCTGAGCACCTCGGCGCGCGGGTCGATGCGGCGGATCAGGCCGTCCAGCACCCTGCCGGGACCTAGCTCGATGTAGCGGGTGGTCCCCATCGCGCGCAGGCGCTCGACGCACCCGGTCCAGTCCACGGGGGAGGTGAGCTGGCGGGCGAGCAGCCGCCGGACCCGGTTGCCGCTGCGCACCACCTTGGCCTTGGCGTTGGACACCAGTGGCACCTCCAGCCGGGCGAGGGGAATCCGCTCCAGCGCCTGGCGGAACGGGCGGCGGGCGGCCGCCATCAGCGGCGTGTGGAAGCCGCCGCCGATCGGCAGGGTGAGCACCCGCTTGGCGCCGGCCGCCAGCGCGAGCTTGCCGGCCGCCTCGACCGCGCTGGGCTCGCCGGAGATCACGACCTGCCCGGGGGCGTTGGAATTGGCCAGGAACACCTTGCCGACCGTCCGGCGGACGGTGCGGCAGAGCCGGCGGACCGCCTTGTCCGGCAGGCCGAGGATGACCCGCATGCCACCGCCACCGCCGGCCTGGTGGGCCAGCTCGGCGCGGCGCACGACGAGGTCGAGGCCCTCGTCGAAGGTGACGCCGCCGGCGGCGAACACGGCGGCGAACTCGCCGAGCGAGTGGCCGGCAACCACATCGGGCCGCACGCCCTCCGCTCTGACGAGCAGCGAGCAGGCGGCCGAGTGCGTGTAGATGGCCGGCTGGGCCTTGCGGGTGTCGGTGAGCGCCGTCCCTCCGGCGTCGATCACCGCCAGGACGTCCCAGCCGAGCCGCTTGCTGGCGTGCTCGAAGGGCCAGCCGGCGGGGTCGTCGGCCCACGGGGCCGCCACGGCCTTGGCCACGCGGCCCTGGCCTGGGAAGGTGAAGGCGAGCTTGCCCATCATGGCGTGATCGTACCCGGATTCGGCCCACCCACCCAACAGGGGAACAAGCCGATCGGGCATGCGGGCCTGGGTCCCGCGCACTCGCTACTCTTTATTGGAAGAGCCCGTCCGGGGAAGCCCGTCCCGGGAAGCCCGTCCGGGGAAGCCCGTCGATCTGCGAGGAGGCAGCCGCGCCATGAGCGAGCCGGTTGCCGACCACGTCGACGAGCCCGGCCGACCCGGGCCGCTGCCGGACGTGCCCGAGTCGCTGCTCGCCGGCTATCTTGACGCCGCTCTGGCCGCCCTGCGGGCGGCCGACCCGCTCGACTTGCCAGCCGCCCTGCGCCAGTACCAGTCCTGGGCGCCCAGGCGCCTGCGCCACCCACGGGTGCTCGTGCTGGTCAAGCGGGTGCTGGAGACCGACGCCCGCTTCCGCGCGGCAACCGATCAGCAGGTGCTCGACGGCGAGCCGGCGCTCGCCCGGCTGCTGCGCGACGGCCGCCACGCCGAGGCGCTGGCCAGCGGCGAGACCCCCGAGGCGGTGGCCCGGGTGGGGATCGCGCTCGGCGCCGAGGGCTCGTCGGCCGTGGACGCCGCCGCGACGGCGGCCGCCGCCCAGGAGGCGCTCGCCCAGGCCGGCCGGACCGAGGCGGCCGCCGCCGAGCTCCGCGCCGACCTCGAGGCGGCCCGAGCCCGCGCCGATGCCGAGGCGGCCGCCGCCAAGGCCGCTCGCGACGACCTGCGTGCGCTGAGGGAGGAGCTCCGCCGGGCCGAGCGCCGGATCACCGCCCTCGCCGACCGGACCCGCCAGCTCGAGCAGGAGCTGGCCCACAGCCGGGCGGCGGTGGAGGCGGCGCGCACGGAGGCGGCCGGCACCCAGCGGCGCCTCACCGGCCGGCTGGCCGAGGCACAGGCGCAGCTCGCCGAGGCGCGGCGCCAGTACCGGGTGCTGCGCCGGTCATCCAGCCGGGTCGATCCGGTGGTCGCCGAGGCGCTCGGCGCGCTGGAGCGGGACCTGGCTGCGCTGCGGCGGGCGGCCGGGCTCGACGAGCAGCCCGCCGTGGGCACGGCACCAACCCCTCGCCGGCCCGAACGCCGCGTCCCGCTGCCGGTGCCGGCCGGCCGGGTCGGCGACGACCCCGAGACCCTGCTCGCCTGGATGGCGACGCCCGGCGTGCTGGTGCTCGTCGACGGCTACAACGTGACCAAGCACGTGCGCGGCTTCCCCGACGCCCGCCTGGAGGACCAGCGCACCCTGCTCGTGGATCTGTGCCGCCGTCTGGCCCGGCGCTGGGGGGCCGAGCTGACCGTGGTCTTCGACGGTGCCGACGTGACGCCGCTGCCGACCAAGCTCGGCATGGGAGCGGTCGGTGTCGTGTTCACCGAGGCCGGCTGCACGGCCGACGACGAGATCGTGGCCCGGGTCAACGCCGAGCCGCCCGACCGCCCGGTGGTCGTGGTCTCCTCGGACAACGAGGTGCGTGAGCGTTCCGCCACGCTGGGCGCCAACGTGGCACCGTCGACCGCCTTGCTCGGGCTCACGCCACGCTGACGCGCGGCGTTGTCGCACCCTCCGGATAGGGTTCGTGACGAAGGCCGGCCAACGCCGGTCGGTCGACGTCAGGCTCCTGGAGGGAGGCACTGCCATGGCCGAGAACCAGCCGCTGCGGATCACCTGCGCAAGCTGCCCAGGCGGGCGCGCTTGTGACGACTGCCTCATCGGCTTCTTCGTCCGCGAGCGCGACGCCCCGGTCGTCCACTTCGACTTCGACGCGCCGCCCGCCGCGCCGCCCCCGCCGCCCGCGGGCGGCGTGGTGGCCAAGCTCGATCCCGACCTCGCCGTGGTGCTGCGGGCGCTGGCCGACGGCGGCCTGGGCCCGACCGTTGTGGCGGTCGCGCGCAACGCGGTGCCCAGGGCGTCGTAGCCTCCGTAATTGCTCGTCGGAGGGGCCGGTAGGATTGCCGAGGGAGGTGCTGCTCCCAGCGGGTTTGGCCGTGGCTGCCTGGGGAAGGAGCGGACGGCCGCGTCGGATCGCCGGCAGCCGCTCACCGGTCGGGCGCTTCGGCTTCTTCGGCCAACTTGCAGGCCGGTTTACCGGTTCGTTACGGTCTCGCCGCCGAACCGGTCCCGACGTCCCCGATAGCTGTCACCTGCCCGTCTTCGCGCCTGTCCCTTTCACAGGCCGAGCATCAACGCCTCAAGAAGAGGACCCGTCCAGTGCCCGTCCCCTCACGGGCTGGGAAACTGCCGGCGCTCGCCCGGCGACTGGTCCCGATCGTCGTCGTCGCCAGCCTCGCCGCGTTGCCGCTTCCCGCCACGGCCACCCCCCGTCCCACCCAGCGCGACCTGCAGCGGCTGGGTGACCAGGTGTCGCAGCTCGACGAGGAGATCAACCAACGCAGCATCGAGCTCGACCGCCTGACCGCGCTCCTGACGGCGGCCCAGCGCTCCGTGACGGTGCAGCAGCAGGCGCTCGTCCGGCTCGGCCGGCGCATCTCGGAGCGGGCGGCCGTCCAGTACATGGGCAGCCGGCTGTCGACGGTCGCGGCGCTGCTCGACTCGAGCCAGCCGAGCCGCGTGGTCGAGAAGGCCGAGACGCTCGACCTCCTGGCCGAGGTCGACGCCGACCTCGTCGCCACCGCCACCGCCCAGAGCCGCGCGCTGGGCGCGATGCTCGTGCAGCTGGCCGTCGACCGGGCCGAGCAGGCCCAGGCGGTCACCGCGCTGACCAGGCGCAAGGCCGAGATCGTGCGCAAGCTCCAGCAACTCCAGGCGGTCCGGACACAGGTCGGCGAGCCGCCCACCATCCCGGTGCCGGCGGACATCCCGGCCGCCTCGGGCGGCGCCCGCACCGTCGTCCGGACCGCGTTGGCCCAGCTCGGCAAGCCCTACCAGTGGGGGTCGGACGGGCCTGGCAGCTTCGACTGCTCGGGGCTCACCATGTACGCGTGGCGAGCGGCGGGGGTGAGCCTGCCGCACTCGGCGGCCGGCCAGTACGCCGCCCTCGCCCACGTGCCGCTGCGCTCGCTCGCACCCGGCGACCTGGTCTTCTTCGGTTACTCCATCCACCACGTCGGCCTGTACATCGGCAACGGGGTGATGGTGGCCGCACCGAGCTCCGGCCGCGTCGTCCAGGTGCAGCGCATCTCGCGCACGGACCTGGTCGGCGCGGCGCGGCCCTGACCGCTGCCGGCCCTGGCTGCTGCGGCCTCCGCCTCCCCCCGGCGGGGGCCGCAGCACCACCCCTCCCCCCCGCTCGTGAGGCCGTTGCGGCAGCTCGCCCGGCATGTCCGGGTCGGCCTTGCTCGTCCGCGACTGTCCCTGCGCCCTGGCCGCCCGCTACGATTGCCGCGCCATGCAACCCGACGACCTGCCCACGAGCCCGCCTCAGGTGCCCTGGCGGCCCGACCCGTCGGCCTGGCGGCCCGACCCGTGGCTGTCACCGACGCCGGCGGCGTCGGCGCCGCCACCCTGGGCGCCGCCCCAACCAACACGGCCCGCCGAGCGGGCATGGGGGGCGCCCGAGCCGCGATCGGAATGGGGGGCGCCGCCGAGCCCACCCGACCGGCACGGCTACAGGCGCCTGCTGCTCGTGCTGCTGGCCGCGGGGATCGCCACTGCGCTCGCCCTCACGGCGATCCTGGTCCGCACGGCATCCGGCACCCGGCCGCCGGCATCGCTGTCGCGGCGCCCAGCGTCCCTCGCCACGCCGCTCCCGCCCGAGGTCGCGGCGCGCCGCCTGCTCGATGCGCGCGCCCGCGCCATCCTGCGGCACGACCGGGCCGGCTTCCTCGCCACCATCGATCCGTCCCGCACCGCGTACTACCGGACCCAGTCGAAGGTGTTCGGCTGGATGACGACCGTCCCCTTCTCGGCGTTCTCCTACCGCATCGTCGATGCATCCGACCTGGCCACCCTGAGCCTTCAGCGCCGCTACGCACCCGACGACATCTACCTGGCCGAGGTCGAGGCCCGCTACCGTTTCCGCGGGCAGGACGCAAGCCCGGTGCTCGCCCACTTCTCCTTCACGTTCGCCCAGACCCCGGCCGGCTGGCGCATCGCCGCCCAAGGTGAGGCGCAGCCGCCGGCCAGCGACGACGTCGAGATCTGGGACGCCGGCCCGGTGCAGACGATCTCGACCGCACGCACGCTGGTCGCCTTCCACCCCGGCGGCGAGCAGCTCGCCCGCCGGCTGCTGGCCGCCGCCGAGCGCGGCTACGCGCAGGTCGGCCGTTCGTGGGCGAGCCCTTGGGACGACAAGGTCGTCATCCTCGTCCCGCGCGACCAGCACGAAGCCGAACGCCTGGTGGGGGCGTCCGACCTGTCCGGGGTGGCTGCCGTCGCCGCGTCCTCGATCGAGTCGGGCCCGGTGGACCGGGTGCTGGGCAACCGCATCGTGGTCAACACGACCAACCTTGCCGACTACGACACGCTGAACCTCCAGGTCGTCATCACCCACGAGATGACCCATGTCGCCACGCGCACGCTCGGCGGCGCGGCGCCGCTGCTGCTGGTCGAAGGGTTCGCCGACTACGTCGCGCTCCGGCCGGTGCGGCTGCCGTTCGCGGTCACCCGGCCGGCGCTGGCCAAGGCGGTCCGGCTCGGCACCTTCACCGGCGTGCTGCCATCCGATGCGCAGTTCCGGGGGGCCGGCGATGCGTCGGTGGCCTACGACGAGGGGTCGGCGTTCTGCCAGTGGGTGGCCGACGCCTACGGCGACGCCAAGCTGCAGGCCCTCTACCGCGCCTTCGGAGCGCCGTCGCCCGGCGGCCGCGCCCAGGACGCGGTCTTCGGCAAGGTGCTCGGCATCTCGTTGCAGCGCGCAGAGGCTCGCTGGGCCGCCTATGTGCGCCGCCGGCTGTGAGGCCCGTCCGCCGCGTGCCGCGCCCGGCGGCCGCCGACCCGCTCGAGGAGTTCTCCGAGGCCGAGGTACGCGAGTGTCTCGCCTACGCCAAGCCGCGCGAGCGCTGGGGCCTTGCCGCCCTCGCGGTCGACCTCGCCCTGCTCGGCCTGCTCGCCTTGAGCCCCCCAGGCCAGGCGCTGGTCGCCTGGGCCGCCGGTCTGGCAGGCCGCGGCCTGCCCGGCCGGGCCGCCCTGGCCGCCGCGGCGGTGTTCGTCGTCCAGGCCCTGGCCGGCTTCCCGTTCCGCTATCGCGCCTACTGCCAGGACGTCCGCGCCGGGCTGACCACCCAGCGCCCGGCGGCGTTCCTGCTCGACTGGGCCAAGGCCAGCGCCGTGCAAGCGGTGCTGCTGGTCGTGCCGGTGGCCGCGCTGATCGTGGCGGCGGCCTGGCGCCCGCCCGGCTGGCCATGGGCAGCCGCCCTGGTCGCGGCCGGCCTCGTCGTGGCGCTGTCGCTGCTGGCCCCGGTGGTCCTCGAGCCGCTGTTCAACCGGTTCACGCCGATGCCGGCCGGCCGCCTGCGGGAGCGCGTGCTGGCGCTCGCCTCCCGCATGGGCCTGGCCGCCGCCGACGTGCTGGTGGTCGACGCGAGCCGGCGGACCCGCAAGGTGAACGCCTACGTGTCCGGCCTCGGACGCACCCGCCGGGTCGTCCTGTACGACACGCTGGCCTCGGTGGCCGGGGAAGACGAGGTCCTGCTCGTCCTCGCCCACGAGCTGGCCCACGTCCGCCACCGTGACGTGGCCGTCTCGACGGCGGCCGGGGCGGTCGCCGCGGCGGCGGGCGTGCTGGGTGCCGCCTGGCTGTTCGGTACCGGCGCGGCGCGGTCGGCCTTCGCGGTCACCGACCTCGGCGATCCCCGGGTCACCCCGGCGCTGCTGCTGGTCGCCGCGCTGGCCGGGCTCGCCGTCGCGCCGCTGGCCAGTGCGGCCAGCCGCTTCGCCGAGGCCCGGGCGGACTGGGCCGCGCTGGAGCTGTGCCGCGACCCGGACGCCGCGATCGCGGTCGAACGCCGCCTGGCCTTGCAGAACCGCGCCGACCTGCGGCCGAACCGGCTGCTGGTCGCGCTGTTCGCGAGCCACCCGCCGACGATGGCCAGGATCGCGCAGGCCCGCCTGTGGGCGCTGCACGCGGGCGGTGCGCTCGGCGACGCCCGTTAGCGCCGGTCATGCATCGGTGTCGCGCCTCGGCGACCTGCGGAGACCGCTCGCGGTGACGGCGCGCACCGCGGGTGCTTGACCGGCTCTCTAAACTGCACGATCGATGCGCATCCTCGTGGTCACCAACGACTTCCCACCCCGCGCGGGCGGCATCCAGCAGTACGTGCACAACATCGTCGCCCGGCTGCCGCCCGGCGAGGTCACCGTCTACGCCCCGGCCTGGCAGGGCGCCGACGCGTTCGACGCCTGCCAGGCGTTCCGGATCGTCCGCCACCCGACCCGGCGCATGCTGCCCACCCGCGACGTGCTCGCCCGCACGCTGCGGCTCGTCGCCGACGTGCGGCCGGAGGTGGTGGTGTTCGGTGCCGCGTTCCCGCTTGGCCTGCTGGCCGGTCGGATCACCCGCGCCACCGGCGTGCCCTGCGCCGGCTTCACCCACGGCGTCGAGGTGGCCGTGGCCAGGATCCCGGCCGTGCGCCGCCTCATGGCCGCGGTGGCCGACGACATGCGGCTGCTCACCGCGGTGAGCAGATGGTCGGCGGCCCGGGTGGAGCGGGCGGCGCGCGGCCGCTGCCCGGTCGAGCTGCTCGTGTCCGGCGTGTCCACCAGGACCTACCACCCGGGCCTGGACGGGACCGCGGTGCGCGAGCGCCACGGGCTGGTCGGCGTGCCGGTGTGCGTGTGCGTGTCCCGGCTCGTGCCGCGCAAGGGCCAGGACCGGCTGATCCAAGCCTGGCCCGGCGTGGTCGCGCGCGTGCCCGACGCCCACCTGCTGGTGGTCGGCGGCGGCCCCGACGAGCGGCGCCTGCGCAAGCTGGCCGCCGCGAGCCCGGTGGCCGACCGCATCCGCTTCGCCGGCGAGGTTGCCTGGGAGGCGCTGCCGGCCCACTACGCGGCCGGCGACGTCTTCGCCATGCCCTGCCGGACGCGCAGGCTCGGGCTCGACCTCGAGGCGCTCGGCGTGGTGTTCCTGGAGGCGGCGGCGGCCGGCCTTCCGGTCGTGGCCGGCAGCTCGGGCGGGGCGCCCGAGGCGGTCGCCGACGGGGTGACCGGCTTCGTGGTGGACGGCCGCCGCCCCGAGCGGGTCGGCCAGGCGGTCGCCGAGCTGCTCGCCGACCCGGCCCGAGCCCGCGCCATGGGCGACGCCGGGCGGCGCCGCGTCGAAGCCGGGTTCTCCTGGGAGGCGGTCGTGGCCCGCTTCTGTGAGCTGCTCGCC
>JBIOYL010000472.1:0-2693 GCA_044870185.1 Actinomycetes bacterium
AGGCAGCACAATCGGCCCTACCCAGTCGCCGCGTGCAAGGCTCATCGCCTTGCGTGGCAAGGGATCGGATCTCCCGGCATCGGCTTCACTGGGGTGCGAAGAGGCCGCGCGAAAATCGGCGTTAGGGGCCTGCCGCGGCGACCGGTTCCTGCAGATCGGGCTGCGCGGGTACTGGCCGGAGCCGCCGACAGATCGTCAACTCTAGCTGACGCCACAATCGACGCTTCCCAAGGGGCGTACGGTACGGCATCGATGCTGACTGGTTCGGCCTACAGGTAGCTCGGGTGCGGTCTCTGGAAGAGGTCCCGGGGATCGTGAGGCCAGTGCGCTCAACTGACCTGTTAGCGTGCCCGGTGCCAGAGCGCTCGCGTCGAATCGACGGCTGGTGCTGCCGTTTTCCACACCTGTGTCAGATCTCGCCTTGCAACCCAGCAGCAGGCCACATCAGTACTCCAGCCGTAGATCGTGACCTGGCTGCTCAGGGAGCGGGGAAGGTCTGACCACCGAGTGGACCAGGGTGGCCACCGTTGATCATCTGGTGTTGTGAGAGAACCAACCATCAGACGGTGGCCGCAGGCCACAGCGTAGAGCTTGACCCCACCCGCTGGCAGGAGCTGTTCGACCAGTTGCTGGGTCGGGTCGCGGGCCGGTTCGCTCGGGTGGATCTCCGGCGGCGGGCCGGGGCGTTCGTGCGCGGGCTGCTGGCGGACCTGCCACGCAAGAACTGCTGGACGATCGCCGAGCACGCCGGCGACCCCAACCCCGACGGGATGCAGCACCTGCTGGCTCGGGCGGTGTGGGACTACGACAAGGTGCGCGACGACCTCCGCGACTACGTGGTCGAGCACCTGGGCGACCCGAGGCGACGCTGGTCATCGACGAAACGGGGAGACCTGAAGAAAGGCACCCACACGCTTAGTGGTCCTCGGTGGAAGTTCGTCGGGGGTTACTCGGTGTGCCAGGCGGTGGGGTCGTTGAGGTACAGGCCGCAGGCGCAGTCGAGGGCTTCTTCGGCGGTACCGACCGGGTAGCCGCTTGGCAGGATGGAGTCTTCGTATCCGTCTTTGCTGGCCAGGTAGATGGCGAAGCCCCACCGGTTGGCGTAGCCGCCGTAGCGGAGCCGGCACAGCGGCAGAGCGGTGCCGTCGGCCAACTCGCCGGTGACGTAGGCGAACCCGCCGCGGTGGCGCACGTTGACCGTGGCCAGGGCTGGCCAGCGTTCGCGAGCGCGCTCGCGCAGCCGCTGGCCGAGGGGGGTCTTGGTGGACTCCGGCGGGGTGGGCATGGGTTCATGCTGCCTGAACGGCGTGCCTGCGTGCAGGCGCGTCCCGGGATCATCCATGCTCGGCGATCGTCGCACTGCCGAGCATCGATGGATCCGCCGATGTCTGTCCCACGCGCACACCCGGTGCGGTTGACCGCCGCGCAGCGGCACCGCTTGACCAAGATCGCCCGGGGTCACAAGAGCCCGCACCGGGACCGGCTGCGGGCACAGATCGTGTTGGACGCCGCCGCCGGGCACGCCAACGCCGCGATCGCCCGCCGGTGTCGGGTCACTCCCGACACCGCGCGCAAGTGGCGGGGCCGGTTCGCCAGCAACGGTTTCGACGGGCTGCGCGACCGGAAACGCTGCGGCCGCCCGCCCCGGTTCACCCCGGTGCAGCAGGCCCAGGTCAAGGCCCTGGCCTGCGAGCTGCCCGCGGCCAGCGGGGTGCCGCTGTCGCGGTGGAGTGCCGCCGAGGTGGCCGACGAGGCGGTCACCGCCGGTCTGGTCGATGCCATCAGCGGCGCCACCGTGCGTCGCTGGCTGCGCGCCGACGCGCTCAAACCGTGGCAGTACCGCTCGTGGGTCGCCCCACGGGCACCGGACTTTGCCGCCCGCGCCGCCGTCGTGCTGGACCTGTACGCCGGAAGCTACCACGGCGAGCCGCTGGGCCAAGGCGACTTCGTGCTGTGCGCGGATGAGAAGACCTCCATCCAGGCCCGCTGCCGCTGCCACCCGACCCTGCCACCCGGGGTGGCTCGCATGATGCGGGTCGAGCACGAGTACGAGCGGGGCGGTGCCTTGGCCTACCTGGCCGCCTGGGACGCCCACCGCGGCAAGGTCTTCGGCCGGTGCGAGCCGACCACCGGCATCGTCCCGTTCGCCCGCCTGGTCGAACAGGTCATGACGATCGAACCGTACGCCAGCACCCGGCGGGTGTTCTGGGTGGTCGAGGGCGGCTCCGCACACCGCGGCCAGGCATCCATCGACCGGATGGCCAAAGCATGGCCCACCGCCACCCTGGTCCACACCCCCGTCCACGCGAGCTGGTTGAACCAGTGCGAAATCTACTTCTCGGTGGTGCAACGCAAGGTCGTTACCCCCAACGACTTCTCCGACCTGGCCGAGGTCGAGAACCGGCTGACGGCCTTCCAGGAGCGCTACAACCTCGCCGCCCGGCCGTTCAACTGGACCTACACCACCAAGGACCTCAACGATCTCCTCGACCGCCTCGCCGCCCACGATGCCGGCCCGCTGGCAACCGCCGCATGACCCCCGACGAACTTCCGACCCAGACCACTTAGGCGCGTTATGTGGGTTGGACCAGACCGAGGCGGAGGATCGTGTGGGCCAGGATGGTGGCGGCGGTGCGGGCCAGCAACCCCCAGAAGGTGTGCGCATGGTGGCGGGCCAGGCCGAGCTGCTCGGT
>JBIOYL010000473.1:0-3212 GCA_044870185.1 Actinomycetes bacterium
ATGCGTAGACTTCGACACGGCGGTCCCCTCCTGTTGGGAGTCTTGGCGGACGCCCGATTCCTACCACCTGGCAGGGCTCAGGCGGGGGACCGCCACCTCAAGTTCCACGACGCCGGGGACAACCTCCGTCCACATCCAATTCACCAGCACCACATGGAGAACACCACAATCCGTCCGCATATGCGCTCGCCATAACACTTGACCGTGAGCCTCCCGCTCTACTCTCGACCCGCAATCTTCCGAGGAGAGCAGTGCGCTCGTGGGCTCCGACGGTGGCGAAGTAAGGCGTTCTCATCCGTTGTGCGGCGGCACCCGGGAGACTGCGATCCGAGACGACCGACGTTTCCGCTGGTCATCAGAGGTTGGTGGAGGTGGCGGGATTTGAACCCGCGGCTTCCTCCGTGCGAGGGAGAATCAAGGTGGTCGGACGGTCTGCGATGCTGGGCGAGAAGGGCTCTCGGGCTGCGACGTTGCGTGACCGCCATTGCCCGGTATTGTCCGTTGTTGTCGGCTGGAATGTGGCCCCGATGTGGCCCCAGGGTCACGAGCTTGGAAGGCCCCTCCCACGGGCCCAGTCCCGCGTCGACGTTGGACGGCGAGGTCAGGGCCGCTTCCACGAACCGTGATTGACCGCGCCTGTCCGTTGGCCAGGGCACGCCGAGGTGCGGCCGGCAAGGACCACCGGGTCACCGCTCAGGGCCTGATGACCCCCAGCTGCTCGGCGATGGCCAGCAGCGACCCGGCCACAGCCTCCGGGTCAACCAGCTGCTGCAGGTGCCCACCTGGAAGCCGCTCGACCATCCAGCCTCGACGGCGCGCCTCGGCGGCCACCTCGTCATAGGGCGGCCCGAACAGCAGGTAGGCGCACGGTCGCACATCCCACCCGGTGGGCACTGGCACCGACGCCTCGTAGTAGGACAGCGGCAACCTCGGCTGCTCCTCGGTCACCGCCTGGCGGGTCTGCTGGTCCGGGAACAGCCCGGCCACCTCGTCCTCGTCCCACCAGTCGGTCCAGCGCGGCAGCAGCCCGCCCGCCGCCTTGCGCCGCAACAGCGCCAGCAGCTCCGGGGGCACGACCGCCGCCGTCCCAGAGGCGGGCGGCAAGGCCGCGTCCACCAAGATGCAGCCGCGCACCCGGCTTGGCAGGGCCGCGGTGATGACCGGGATGAACAGCCCGGCGTTGCTGTGGGCGACCAGCACGACTGCTTGGTGCTGGCCGGGCGTGTCCACGGCGGTGCGCACCGCGGCCACCACCCGGGGCCAAAACGGCGGCCCTCCCGTTCCGACGTGCAGCAGGCACGGCACGGCCGCCTCCCAGCCTAGCTCGGTCAGGCGGGCGGCGACTGGTTGCCAGGTCCGCGGCCCAACCGCGGGGCTGTGGAGCAGGACAAAGCTCGTCGCCATGGTGGCACCCTAGCCGAGCAGGGCCGCCAGCAGCCACCGCACCACGTACGCTCTGAGCGTGGCAACCGTTGCCGTAAGAGAGCTTTCCCGGCGGTCGCCTGACCTGCGGTGACTGGCAGGGAGGAGCTGTCTAGCTGGGCGTTCGCTTACCGCGGTTGTCCCTTGCGGACCGGGCGTTGCTGATCGTCTGCGGGCCAGGCGCGGGCCAACAGCCGGGCCGTTCGCGGCGAGCAGGACCAGGGCCGTCTCGACACGATAGCTGGCGGCGCCTTGGTGGGAGACGCCGCCAGCCGCTGATGCGGTCTACCCGGTTGGGGCTGGGGCGGACGGGTCGGTCTGCCACAGGCCGAACTCGTTGCCCTGGGGGTCCCTGCAGGTCGCGAACCAGCCCATGCCCGGCACCGGGCCCGGGTCGTTCGCCTCGCCGCCGAGCTCCTTCACGCGCGCGGCGCCGGCGTTGATGTCGTCCACGTCGAAGTAGGGGCGAATCCCGCGCTTGCCGGGCTCCATGTTGGTGATCGCCGCGCCCGCCTGGTCGCTGATCCGGGTCAGGTGGTACTCGAACGGGCCGGGGGTGGCCTCGAACTGCCAGTTGAAGAGTGAGCCCCAGAACTGGCGCCCCTTGGCGGTGTCGTCCGCCGGGATCTCGAAGTGCACCGGCTGGCCGGGCATCGCGACTCCTCTCGCATCGATGGGTCGGCGGAGCCTTGGTTCCGCCGCGGTCGTTCAATATAGACCGGTCGGTCGGGGGAACTCATCGGTGCTCCCTCGCGCAACCGGAGATGCTGACCTGCCCTTCTCGACCGTCGGGACCACAATCCGAATCGCCTACCTGCGTCGGCCCTGCTGCTTGAGCTGGAGGGTCGGCGACCCGCGGTTCCTCTGCACCGTCGGTGACCGCTGGGGACCGCTGACGCCCGTGCGCGACCGTTGCGGCACGGACCCAGCGCGGACCCAGCGCCGGTCAGGACCGCGCGATGCCGTACGCCTGCTGGATCGTCCGCAGCTGGGCCGCATCGGCGTTCGCGGCCAGCGCCGCCGACAGCTCGGCGAAGTAGTCGTCCAGCCCGCCCGGCGTCACGATCAGTAGCGCCGTCGCCGGACCACCCACGGACCGGAACCCGTGCGGCAGGTTGCGCGGCAGGAACACAAACGACCCCGGCCCGGCCCAGAACCGGTCGTCGCCGCACTGCACCTCCAAGGCCCCGGTAAGCACGTAGAAGTTCTCGTCCTCGCGGCTGTGGGTGTGCCTGGGCGGCCCGCCGTCGATGGTCGTCTCGATCAGGGTGAGGCTGCCGCCGGTGGACCGGCCGGACGCCTTGACACGGGGGCTTCGGTCCGCCACCCCCTCACCTGGGCCGACGACGTATCCACGGGTGACGGGCTGGTTGGGCACGGTGGCCTCCCTGGATCAGGTCCGCGGCTGAGCGCAAGGTACCTCGCGTCGCCGTGCCGGAGCGACCGCAGCTGCCTCGAGCCCAATCTGCTTGCGCAGCCTCAGCTTGCGTACAGACGAGCCTGACGGCCGCTCTCGTCAGCCGGACCTCTCGTGTTCGTGGGCTCGATCTGCCCAGGTACGACAGGTCTCGCCGTCCAGGTGTCCACGGTCGTCGTCTGTCGTCTGGCTCGGCGGTCAAGTTGGCGGTCAGTGCCCTCTTCCGACGACGGCATTGACTGCGAGCGCTAACGCCGATTTTCGCGCGGCCTCTTCGCACCCCAGTGAAGCCGATGCCGGGAGATCCGATCCCTTGCCACGCAAGGCGATGAGCCTTGCACGCGGCGACTGGGTAGGGCCGATTGTGCTGCCT
>JBIOYL010000474.1:0-5262 GCA_044870185.1 Actinomycetes bacterium
GGGTGGCCGCGATCTGCATGCCGCCACCGACGTACATGGCCACGTGCGAGATGGGGCTGTACCGGTAGATCAGGTCCCCGGGCTGGAGTTCGGCCCGGCTGACGTGCCGCCCGACGTTGAATTGGGCTGCTGCACTGTGGGGCAACGACACGCCCCCCTGCGCCCAGGCCATCATGGTCAGCCCCGAGCAGTCGAACGCATTCGGGCCGGCTGCGGCCCACACGTACGGCTTGCCGAGCTGAGCATAGGCGTACCGCACAGCAGCAGCCGCCCCTCCGCTGCCACTGGGCGGACGCGGCGCCGAACGAACCGGCAAGCCAGGGTCCACGCCTCCGTCGCTGGCGCCCGTTCTGGCGCTCGCGCTTGCGCGCTGCTGAGCTTGGAGTCTCGCGCTTGCGCGCTCCTGAGCTTGCAGTTGCGTCAGCAGCTGCTTGGTGCGGGCAACGAGCCGCTCGATCTGGGCCTTCCTGGCGGCCAACTGCGCAACTTGGGCCGCCTGCTGACGCTCGGTCACGTCGAGCGCAGCGGCACGCTCCCTGGCTGCCTGCTCGGTGAACTTCAACTGGCTGTAGAGGTCACCGTTGCGCTGGGCAAGGAGGTTCAGCGTCTGGACGCGGTCAATCGCGTGGGTTGTGTCGGAGCTGAGGAGGGCAGCGATGTCGGTGCCCGGGCCGCGTACGTAGGCGGAGGCCGCTTGGGCCGATGCGGTCACCCGGAGCTGGTCCAACCGGCGTTGGGTGGCAGCTGCCTGGCGCTCGAGGCCGGTCATCATCGCCTGGGTCCGCTTGAGCGCAAGCTGGGCCTGCAGGTACTGCTCGACGGCACGGTCAGCCCGCGAGTTCAACTGCTCCAACTGCTGCTGGAGCGCGGCCACCTTGGGGCTGGCCCGGGCGATCAAGCCGTTGGCGAGCGTGAGCATGGTAAGGAGCAGCACGAGCAGTGCGGTGAGGGCGATGTGGTGCGGCTTCTGGCGGTGGGGGGATCGCCGAGCGCAAGGCAACGAAGACCTCTCTTTCGGCCATGGCACAAGGCAGCCAGGCCTCAGACTCGAGCATCGAGCGATGGGCGCTGCGATGGCTCCTTCGGTGGGGGGCCGAAGGAGCCGGCAGCCGACGCTGGGGGGGAGAAGCATGCCGCGAGAAAGAGCGTCGCACCCGTGGTGATCCGCACGGTGGCCGGTCCGGTGCGCTCGATCCGCCCCCGGCTCGGCGTCATCCGGAGATGGTCGGCCCGGCGCTGGACTGTCGCCGTCCTCGGAGCCCTGGCCAGCGCCCTGGCGCTCGGCATCCCGACCGGGATCGTCCGCACCCCCTTCTACACCCGGGATGACGCCCGTCCTGTGGTGGGACTACCCGGTGCTGGCCGCCTCGGCCGCGCTGCTCGGGCTGACCCTGGCCACCTGTGTCCAGGCGCCTGTCCGCCAGGGCGAGTCGACCGCGAAGGCGGCAACCGGAGGGGGCGTGCTCTCGCTGTTCGCCGTCGGCTGCCCGATCTGCAACAAGCTGGTGGTCTTCGCCCTTGGGGTGAGCGGCGCCTTGCGGTACTTCGCGCCGCTGCAGCCGCTGCTCGGGGTGGCCTCGCTGTCCATCATCGCGGCCGGGCTCTGGGTCCGGCTGGGCGGCCAGCTCGCTTGCCCGGTCACCTCGTCGCCATGACAGCTCCCTACACAGAGCCCGGCAGGCTCCTGGTTGCTGCACCTTCCGGAACGATCGGCGGGTCGGTCCGCCCAAGAGACCTTGCTACAGTTTGTAGGAGATCAGGAGAAGAGAGCGGCCGTCCGTGGCTGGCCTTGGGATCTACGGCCTGGCCTGGCTCACGCGAGGACTGTCGAGGAGCGCTCGTCGGCGCCCGCGATGAGGCACGACGTGGGAATCGAGTTCACGGACGGCCCCAGCCGCAGGCCGCATGTGGGGCGGCAGGCTCCTGCCGATGTGGTGGCTACGTCGGGCACAGCCTGACCAGCACATGCAGGAGGCTCGTCTGCTCCAACGTTCCGACGAATCCCGCGCTGGTCAGCAGCAGGAGCAACAGGGTCGGCGCATACACCAGGGCACGGTGCGCCAGCACCGACCCGCTGGCAGATGCCGCCTGGAGCGCCTCGATGCGTTCGACCAGAGTGCCCGGGCTGGTGAACGCGGCCACCTCCGGCCCGACGATGACACCGGACAGGCGGAGCAGCGCCGAGTGCACACTCGCCCGCCCGTCGGCCGCCCCGGCCGCTGCCTCCTCGTCTGCCCATCGCTCCAGCGCGAAACGAAACGCGGCCGTGCTGCGCCGCACGAACGGCAGCGCGCCCAGGCCGCAGTCCAGCCCGGCCGCGAGCAGCAGGTGTGCCTGGTGCCGATGGCGCAGATGCGCGAGCTCGTGGCGGAGGACGGCCACGAATTCATGCGCGGCCAAGGCGTCGACGAGGCCACGGGAGACAACCACCTGGCAGGGCCGGCCGGCCAGGCTGAACGCGACCATCCGATCGCTCGGCAAGACGACCAGGTCGTGAGCACCCAAGCGCTCGTGCCGGCCAACTCCTGGCTCCACCCGCACCACCCGATACGTACGATGCGCCCGGATCGTCCTATGGACGATGAGCGCCGGCACGAAGACCGCGGCCATAGCCGCAGCAGCCCCCACCGCCGTGCCTCCGGCGACGAGGTTGCCGAACAGGCGCTCGCACAGGTCCGCCATGGGCTGGAAGCCCAGCGCACGCATCGCCGGAGGGCCAGCCATGACGAGCAGGGTCGTCTCGAGCAGGACGGCGCCGGCGACGAGCAGGACAGCGCAGAGCCGTGCCACTCATCGGGCGGGAGGCGGCGGCCGACGCGACGGGCACAGGCCGGTGCGGCCAGGAGACCGAGTGCGCTCAGCAGCAGCAACGCGGTCATGGCGTCCGGTGGCCCCTCCTGAGCAGGCGGCGGAGCTGATCACGGTCAGCCGGGTCGATCGCGGCGACGAAATGGCTCAACGCGGTCGACCGATCGGCGACGCCGTCGAGCACCTCCTCCATGCGAGCGGCCGCGTACTGCTCGCGCGTGACCACGGGATGATAGGCGTAGGCGCGACCGTCGCGCTCCCGCTCGATCCGTCCTTTCCGCCAGAGCCTGACCAGCACCGTCATGATCGTGGTGTAGGCGAGCGCGTCGTCATCGAGCGCCGAGTGCACCTCACGCGGCGTCAGCCAGCCGCCCCGATCCCACAGGACGTTCATGACCGCGGCCTCGAGCTCACCCATGGGGCGCTTGGCCATCCCGCTCCCTTCTTACTGCCACAACCGGAGTTGGGATGCGAACCCGGCGGCGTGCGACCCGCCCAGCCTATCGCGTCGCTCCACCCGCGTCAGATCGATGGTGGCGAGACGATGACGACGGCGAGCAGCAAAGGAGCAGGGAGCAGCAAGCGCTGCACCAGCCACCGCTAGACGTCGCCTCGGGCCCGCTGGCCGGGTCGGCCGCTGGTGGCGGTGCGGGCGGGGAGGGTTGGGAGCCGGATGACGAAGCGGGCGCCGCGGCCATGGCCAGCGCTCTCAGCCCACACCCGCCCGCCGTGGGCCTCCACGATCGCCCGGCTGATGGTCAACCCGAGCCCGCTCCCACCCCCGTCGCGGGTGCGAGCCGGGTCAACCCGGAAGAAGCGCTCGAACACCCGGTCCAGCAGCTCGGGGGGGATCCCCTCGCCGCTGTCGTGCACCGACAGCTCGACCTGGTTCCCGTCCCCGTGGGCGCTGACCTGCACCCGGCCGTCCGCGGGGGTGTGGCGCAGGGCGTTGCCGAGCAGGTTGCCGAGCACCTCGGCAAGGCGGTCGGGGTCGGCGCTGACCGGGGGAAGGGGGCGGTCGACGCTGGCCTGGAGGGCGACACCCTTGGCGGCATAGGCCGGCTCGGCAGCCTGGACCGCTCGGGTCACCAGCACACCCGGGTCGACCGGGCCCAGGCGCAGCTCCAACTGCCGCTCCTCGGCCCGCGAGACCGTCTCCAGGTCCTTCACCAGTCGGCACAGCCGGACCAGCTCGGCCTGCAGCACCGTCCAGGCCTCTGCGTCGGCGGCGACCACCCCGTCGGCCAGCCCCTCGACATAGCCTTCCAGGGTGGCCAGCGGGGTGCGCAGCTCATGGGCCAGGTCGGCCAGCAGCGCCTGGCGGCGGCGTTCGGTGGACTCCAGCGCTTGCGCCATCCGGTTGAACGCCCCGGCGAGCGCGGCCAGCTCGTCGCCGGTAGTGGGCACGGGCACCCGTGCCTGGTAGCTGCCGGAGCCGATGCGCTCGGCAGCTTGGGCGACGAAGCGGATCGGCCGGGTGAGCCGCTGCGCCAGCAGCCAGCTGACCGCCAGCGCGATGACCAGGGAGGTGGCGACCGCAATGCCAAGCGCGAGCAGCACGGCGTCTTGGAAGCCCTGCTCGAGGTGGGCGGTGGCGGCGGGTGGCAGGACCGTGAACGCCTGGCGGGCGTGGATGCGAAACAGCCCGGGCGCCACCGCCAGCGCGGTCAGGGCAACCGTGAGGCTGCCGGCAACGATCACCAGCAGCTGGGCGGCGAACAGGCGGGCGGCCAGGCCCGGTCGGCGACGGCGGCCGCTCACCTTCCCGGTCCCATGCGGTAGCCGACCCCCCGGACGGTGCGCACATACCGCGGGTTGCGCGGATCATCGCCGAGCTTGCGGCGCAGGTTGGCGATGTGCACCTCGACCAGATGGTCGTCGCCCAACCAGTCCGCCCCCCACGCCCGCTCCAGCAGCTGCCGGCGGCTCAGCACCACCCGTGGCTGCTCGGAGAGCGCATCCAGCAGGTCGAACTCCAGCCGGGTCAGCTCGACAGCCTCATGGCCACGGCGGACCTCCCGGGCGGCCGGGTCGACGGTCAGATCGCCGAAGCGGCGCACGGGCGCCGGTTCCGACCGGGTGGTGCGGGGTCGCCGGCGCATCGCGCGGACGCGCGCCATCAGCTCCCCCGGCGAAAATGGCTTGGTGACGTAGTCGTCGGCGCCGGTCGACAGGCCCACGATCTTGTCGGTCTCGCCGGTCCGGGCAGTGAGCATCACGATGTAGGCGTCGCTGAAGACGCGAATCCGCCTGCACACCTCGATGCCGTCCAGGCCCGGGAGCATGAGGTCCAGCACGATCACCTCGGGGTCGTGCTCGCGGGCCAGCTCGACCGCGCGCTCGCCATCCCCGCAGGTGATGGTCTGGAATCCCTCGCGTTCCAGGTAGCCGGCGATCAGCCGAGCCAGCGGCGGCTCGTCCTCGACCACCAGTGCGCCCGGCGGGGGGGCGGGC
>JBIOYL010000475.1:0-2164 GCA_044870185.1 Actinomycetes bacterium
CCCCCCCCCGCCGCTACACTGCGTCGGAACCACGGCCGCCGAACCGCCGAGCGCCGGAGGACAGATGGCCAGCATGCCGCCGTCGGGACCCCCGTCTCCCGACACCGGCCGCGGGCCCACGACCCGCCTGGGCCGGCTCGGCATCATGGGCGGCACCTTCGACCCGATCCACCACGGCCACCTGGTCACCGCCGACGAGGCCTGCTGGCAGCTCTTGCTCGACCGGGTCCTGTTCGTGCCCACCGGGCAGCCCTGGCAGAAGCCGGCGGGGGTCAGCCCGCCCGAGGACCGCTATCTCATGACCGTGCTCGCCACCGCCTCGAATCCCGCGTTCATGGTCAGCCGGGTGGAGATCGACACCCCGGGGCCGACCTACACGGTGGACACGCTGCAGCGCCTGCGAGCTCAGCTCGGCCCGGACGTCCGGCTGTTCTTCATCACCGGCGCCGACGCCGTGCTCCAGATCCTCACCTGGAAGGACCCCGAGGAGGTGTTCGAGCTCGCGGAGCTCATCGCCGCGACCAGACCCGGCTACGACCTGGCCAAGCTCACCAGAATGGTCCCGGCCGCCGCCGGGCGGGTCCATCTCATGCAGATCCCGGCACTGGCCATCTCCTCGACCGAGATCCGGGCGAGGGTGGCCCGCGGTGCCCCGATCCGCTACCTGGTCCCCGAGCCGGTCGCCAGCCACATCGCCAAGCACGGCTTGTACACGGGCGCCCGTCACCTCGCTCAGGGCGAGGCGACGGCACCGTGACCGGTGGCTGCTTGCACCGCTGCACGCCCGTGCCGCCACCGCTACCTTGGAGATCTCCGACCGGCCACCTCGGGTCGGTCGTTGCGGTCAGGGCCGTCGTGGGCGAGGATTGCCTCCACGATCGGGACACCTGCGGGTTCCCGACCCGCGGTGGTCCGGACCCTGGGTGGGTTCCGGAGCCGGCCCGTACCAGGCGAGCAAGGAGATCACCCGCTGCACCCAAGCCTCGAGGTCGCACTGGCCGCCGCCGAGGCGGCATCGGCCAAGCAAGCCCGCGACGTCCTCGTGCTCGACGTGTCCGAGCCGCTCGTGATCTCCGATTACTTCGTCATCTGCTCCGGCTCCAACGACCGTCAGGTCCGCGCCGTCGCCGAGGCGGTCGAGCGTGCCTGCCGCGACCACGGCGTCCACGTGCTGCGCCGCGAGGGCGAGCGCGAGGCCCGCTGGATCCTGCTCGACTTCGTCGACTTCGTGGTCCACGTGTTCCTCCAGGAGGAGCGCGAGTACTACGACCTCGAGCGCCTGTGGCGCGACGCGCCGGTCGTCGCCCGCTCCGACGACCTCGGCAGCCTGGTCACCGCCTGACCCATCCGGCCCACGGCGGCGAGGCTCCCGCCGCTTGGCCGGCGCCGTTCCGCTTGGACGGCCCGCTTGGCATCGGCCAGCGGTGACGCGGGCTTGGCCGCCCGCGTGGCATGAAGACAGGTCCCGCGGGGTAGGCAGGAGCTAAGCTACGCGAGCACTTCCCCCTGACGGCCAGCCCTGGGCCCGCAGGCCAGTTGGAACGGCACTGCGTCCCGATGCGGCGCCGCCATTGCTTGCCTGAGCTGGAGCCCTCGAACAAGGGCGGAGGACCGCGCTGTCGAAGCGCGTCGGCGTCGTGCCGCCGCGCCAGCGGCGCGAGCTTGGAAAGGAGCGACCGTGGCTCGCAGGACCGTTCGCCTGCTCTTCCTGATCTACCTGCTCGTCGGGATCTTCGTTGCCTATGACCGGCACTACGTCACGCTGCGGCTCGTCAAGGACGTGATCTCCGCCATCCTGGCCATCGTGCTGTGGCCTCTGGTGCTCTTGCTGGGCACCAACGTGCACATCAGGTAGGCCGTGGATGCCAGGACGGGCGCTCCCGAGCTGACCTGGAGCGCCCATCGCGGCCGTGCATGCGAATCCGGCCGTGCTGTACCGTTGCCGGCGGCGGGCGCCGCGGCGGGACCTTTGCAGGAGGTTTCGGCCACCGCTATACTCCGCGAGCTTCCCCGGGGGCTGTAGCTCAGCTGGCAGAGCGCTTGCATGGCATGCAAGAGGTCAGGGGTTCAAATCCCCTCAGCTCCACACCACCAAAACTGCAGGTCAGCGCGCCTGCAGCCGGTCTAGCTCGCCGGCCCGACCGGTTTGCTATGGGCCGTTGGG